>CAZYZD010000025.1:0-26389 GCA_964651755.1 uncultured Sulfurospirillum sp.
GAAGAGTTTAATGACGAGAAACTGAGATATCATAAGATTATTATTATGACTGATGCCGATGTTGACGGTAGCCATATTCAGACGCTTTTGTTGACCTTTTTATTTAGATTTTTAAAACCTTTGCTGGAAAGAGGATATGTTTATTTGGCACAGCCTCCTTTGTATCGATATAAAAAAGGAAAAAAAGAGATATACCTCAAAGATGACAGAGCATTAAGTGAATATCTTATCCAAAATGGAATTGAATCGATTGAGGATAAAGAGCTGGGTGTAAAAGATATGCTTGAACTTTTCAAAATTGTCTCTGCATACAGAAGTGTACTCAAAGAGCTTGAAAAACGTTTTCATGTAATTGAAGTTGTGCAGTATCTTATAGAAAATCCGGATGTGATTGCACTTAGAGGTGAAGCATTGTATGAACATCTTGCAGAGTATATCTCTTCTCTTGGATACAATATTCTTAATAAAAAGATTACAGAAGAAGATGTACATCTCTATATTCAGACAAATGATGGGCTTGAAGAGATCAAAGTGAATGATGCGCTTTTCAGCAATCCTCTTTTTACTGAAGCTGTATATATCAATGACAAGATTAAAGAGTGGGAACAGGATAAAAGTAACAAAGAGCTTCTTGATATGCTTGATCAAATTGAAAAAAATGCAAAAAAAGGAGCCTATATCCAGCGTTACAAAGGTTTGGGTGAGATGAATCCTGAACAGCTTTGGGAAACAACAATGGATCCGGATAATAGAAGGTTGCTTCGTATTACTATTGAAGATGCTGAAGCTGCAAGTGATACCTTTGTACTCTTTATGGGAGATGAAGTTGAGCCTAGACGAAATTATATCCAGACACATGCAAAAGATGTAAAACATCTGGATGTGTAGGAAAATGTAATGAAATACGGTGAAAAAGAGATTGCAACATTTGATGTAGATAAAGATTTGGAGATTTGGCCAAATAAACATGACAAAGAGTATTTGATTAAAATCACACTGCCGGAATTTATGTGTTTATGTCCTAGAAGTGGTTATCCTGATTTTGCGACGATTTATTTGGAATATATTCCAAATAAATGGGTTGTAGAGTTAAAAGCTCTAAAACTATATATTAATTCTTTTATGAAAAGACATGTTAGCCATGAGGACAGTGCCAATGAAATTTACGATGTTTTGCATAAAAAACTTGCACCTAAATGGATGAAAGTTGTTGCAGATTTCAATCCTCGTGGTAATGTACATACTGTGATTGAAATAGAGAGTGCTAAAATAGGTAAATGATTACTCCTCGTCTTGTAGAACTTCTTTTTTCTGCTGCTTCAATCCAGCGATGGAATGATTATCCCCGTATGGTTGATCTTGTTGAATTGGACAAACAAGCACATAAATTTATTATTGCCTATCTGCTTGCCAAAATAGAGAATGAGAATGAAATCAATATGGCAAATTTGATAGAAGCTGGTATTTTTGAATTTTTACGCAGAGTCGTGGTTACCGATATGCGACCGGATGTTTTTCGTAAAATTCTACAAAAAAAGAAAAAAGAGCTTAATGATTGGGTTATTTCTCAGTTACATGAAGATTTGAAGCCTATTGAAGATGGTGCTTTCTTGCAACGTTTTGAACTTTTTTTATTGGATGAATCTTATTATGAAAAAGAGCGTTTTATTTTAAAAGCTGCTTCCTATCTTTCTACAAGATGGGAATTCTCTATCATTTATCAGACAAGTCAGTTTCTAAATGATATTGATGATGTAAAAAGTGCGGTAGATGATGAAATAGAAGATTATTATGAGTTGCTAGGTGTACGTAAAATTGCTTTAAATAAAAAACTGTCTCGTTTTGTGGATTTAAGCGGGCGGTTGCGTTTCCAGAAACGCTGGGCTCAGACACCTCGTATTCCAGAAACTTCTGTTTTGGGACATATGCTCATTGTTGCAATTTTCAGCTACTTTTATTCACGTAAAGTTGGTGCTTGTGAAAAACGTCTTGAAAATAATTTCTTTTGTGCCCTTTTTCATGATCTCCCTGAAGCACTTACCAAAGATATTATTACACCGGTAAAATATTCTGTCAGTGGTTTAGATGATTTGATCAGTGCTTATGAAATAGAAAAAATCCAAAATGAAATATTACCTCTTCTCCCCTACTCTTTGCAAGATGAATTTTCTTATTTACTAGGGCTTTATGGTGAAAATCAGAAAAATGAATTTTTGAATAAAATTTATATTGATAAAATAGAAATTGTAGATACGCTCAGCGGTTATAATGAAGATTATTGTAATGCCATTGATGGGTATGCTTTAAAAGCAGCGGATAGACTTTCTGCTTTTATTGAAGCGACTATTTCTATTTACCATGGTGTAAAATCAAATGAGCTATTGAAGGGAAAAGAAGAGATTTTAAAGAAAACGATGGCTTCTCCGTTAATAGGAGGTGTTGATTTTTATAAGTTAACAAGGGAAATTGATCTCTATTTTCAGAGATAATGATTGAAAGACTCCCCTCAAGGTTCCTGCGGCACCCGCCAAATCAAGGTGCGTTGCTGTGTTCCCACCCTGGCGCGTTGCCTTGAAAAGGCGTTGCACAGGTCTTAAGGAGAGCACTCAAAAAGCCGATACTTTCTCAGTGCTGAGGTGGGATTATACAATACTAATACTTAAATTTAATAAAAAGGATTTTGATGAAGCTCATCAAGAAACTGAAAATATGGTTCTTGACCTTTTTTAGGGATGTTATGGTGTATCATAATAGTTCTCTAGAGTTTCGCGCAAAACTATTTGCAGCGATTATTGGTGCAAATAAAAAAGTAGATGAGTGCGAAGAAAAGATTCTGGAAGAAGTTGCACGTGAAATTTATCCCGATGATGAAGCTAGAGCAAATGTATTGGTTTTGACTACAAAAGAGTATGTAAATAAAATTATCCAAAATAATGGTTTAGATTTAAATGAGTTAATTTTGGCTATTGATCATGAACTTAAAGAAGTAGATCGTTTTTGTGATAAAGTTGATATTGAGAGATTGAAACGTTTTTTGATCTGTACGCAAGATGATGAAGAAACAACACTTGTCCAACAGCGAATTTTGGAGTTTTTGGCAAAAGAGCTTGAAGATTTCAGGAAAATTCGCTAAAATTCATATCCTGCAAATACAGAGGGGTGTCCGAGCGGTTGAAGGAGCACGCCTGGAACGCGTGTAAGGTGCAAGCCTTCGAGGGTTCGAATCCCTTCCCCTCTGCCACTATTTTAAAATTTGATTTTATTTAATACTTTTTTCCCAAAAGGGATGAGAACCTGATAAGAGGGTTCGGTGTAGCGAAGCAAACCCCTCAGGAATGAAATGACGAGGACAATCCCTTCCCCTCTGCCACTATTTTAAAATACGATCTTATTTAATACTTTTTTCCATTTCTTCTATAAAAATATTTCAAAATGAAATAAAAATATCTAAAAATATTTTTTAAAGTTATCATTATATTCTTTAAAAAGGATAGTGATGATACTTCATATGGATTTGGATACTTTTTTTGTGTCAGCACACCGTACACAGGATAATAATTTGCATAATCGTCCTGTTGCAGTGGGAGGACGCAGTAATCTGAAATTATTTGAAAAAAAGAGAGTGGATATCAAACTCTATAATGCAAACACGGGTGCTTTTGTCAATCCTGTTTTTTATAATGACAGGCAGAGTGATTTTCAAAATTTTTTTGTTGAACATATGCAAAATGGTTTGGAAAAGATAAGAGGTATCGTGGTTACTTCCAGTTATGAAGCCAGAGCTAAAGGCGTAAAAACAGGAATGCCTCTGGCACAGGCTTTACAGCTTTGTCCTGATATGGTTGTTCTTGTACCGGATTATCTGCTTTATCATGATCTTTCACATCGTTTGCATCTCTTTTTACAGAAAGAGCTACCCAGTATTGAACAGTTCAGCATAGACGAGTTTTTTGCTGATCTTAATGGTTGGATAGCCCCAGAGGAAGTTTTTGCCTATGCGGAGCATTTAAAGCTGCTTATATGGGAAAAATTTAGACTTCCTATCTCTATCGGTATCTCACCGGCGAAATGGATTGCCAAACTTGCAACTAAATTTGCCAAGCCTGATGGTATCTATATGGTACAGAAGGAGGATATCCCCTCTTTTATAGAAAATGTACCTGTCAAATCTTTTCCGGGCATAGGACGAGGATATGCAAAAAGACTGGAAAAGTATTTTATTTATACACTGGGAGAAGCAAGCCGACATAAAGCACTTTTTTACAGTTGGAAAAAACCGGGAAAAGTTCTTTATAATCGTATTATCGGTACAGATCATGAAGGAATATCAAAAAGTACTGACAGAAAGTCTATTGGTATCAGCCGTACATTTGATCCTATTTGTGACAAAGAAGAAGTATTGCGTCGTATTATGATTCTTTCACGTTATATTGTTTTTTTAGTATTTCGTCACCAGGTGAATCCTACAACTTATTATTTGAAAGTGGGATCGGATACGGGGATGCGTTATAAAAATTATATGACCATTGACAGGCTGTTTAGTGAACAATTGTGTAAACAAGTGTTTCAAAAACTTTTTTATACTATGGATGAGCAATTGGGATGTGTCACTAAAATTACTATGTCTGTACGTAATTTTACCTATCAGAAAAGAGCTTCTTTGTCATTGCTTGAGTTTTCCGGGGATTATATGCAAAAAAGATTATCTTTGAGTTTGCATACATTAAGAGAGAAATATTCTTTGGATATTGTGAAAAATGGAAATGAACTCTGAATGCTAACTATATATTGTAAATAATAGATTCATTTATAATATATTTAAGTTTTTACGATATGATCATTAATATATTAATTATGAGGAATAAAAGTATGAAGTTGTTTTTAACTTGTTTCAGTGTTGTGACAGTTTTGGCTTTAAGCGGATGCGGTGGAAGTGATTCAGAAAGTTCTATTGATCTGGATGCAAAAGTTCTTTATAAAACTGCAGCTGAATATGATTTGAAGGATTATGTTGCTCCTTCAGAAAATACACTTAAAACATATAGAGAGTTGACTTATGTCAACAATGATGGTAAGAAAAGTTTTAAAGGTGATCCGGATGAAGAGATTACAGTTGAAAAGTATGATATTAATGGTAATACGATTATTGTAAAAGATAAGAATGATGCTATTGATGAGATTTATATTATCAAAACTGACCGTATTGAAAATAAAGATGATTTAAATGATACAACCCCGGATGAGTTGGCACGTTATGTGGATATAGGGGATTATGTTTTTGTGGATAATCAAAGTACGGATTTTTCCAATCAAATACCTATTCAGGGGAAAACAGCTTGTAAAGTGACAAAACATTATGCTACAAAAGAGTTGAACAAAGTTGATTACAATGATGTTCTGAAAATCGAATGTCAAGTAGTTGCCAATGGTGAGACAACAGCGAATGGAATCTTGATTAAGTATAGTTACGACGTTACAGAAGAGAGTTATCATGCAAAAGGTCTTGGTGAAGTTTATTCAGAAAGTATTAGTTGTCAGGATGTAAAAACAACAATCAATAAACAGACTACAACAAATGCAACCTGCGAAAAAGAGACTACATCGCTTATCTCTGCAAATAAAATTTAAAAACTTATTGAGGAGAGTTTATTTTACAGCTCTCCTCAATCTTCTTTTACCCTCTGTGTGCTACTATCAATAAAAAAAATTAAAGAGTAATAATGGATTATTTTGCAAAAAGAATCATCCCCTGTTTGGATGTGGATAATGGTCGTGTTGTTAAAGGTGTTAATTTTGTTGGATTAAGAGATGCTGGTGATCCTGTGGAAGTGGCAAAGCGTTACAATGAAGAAGGTGCTGATGAGATTACTTTTCTGGATATTACTGCGAGTCATGAAAACAGAGATACAATTGTGCATATTGTGGAAGAGGTAGCGAAGGAAGTCTTTATTCCTTTAACTGTAGGCGGTGGTATACGAAAACTGGATGATATTTATAATCTTTTAAATGTTGGGTGTGATAAAGTGAGTATCAATTCTGCAGCGATCAAGAATCCTGACTTTATCAATGAAGGTGCAAAGCGTTTTGGCTCACAGTGTATCGTAGTGGCGATTGATGCAAAACGTACGGGTGATAGCTGGCATATTTTTTTAAACGGTGGACGTGTAGATACAGGAATTGATGCAGTTGAATGGGCTAAAGAAGTCTATAATAGAGGTGCCGGTGAAATATTGTTAACATCTATGGATGCAGACGGTACTAAAGCAGGTTTTGACAATGCGCTTAATGCGGCTGTAAGCGATGTGGTATCAATTCCCGTGATTGCCAGTGGTGGTGCAGGTACGATGGAACATATGCGTGATGCATTTACCAAAGGACATGCTGATGCTGCCCTCGCCGCCTCTATTTTCCATTTTCGTGAGATTGATATTATGGATTTGAAACATTATTTGCATGACCAAAATATACCGGTAAGGTTGTAAAATGTTTGTTTGTGCTGGAAATAATGAAACATTTCCTTTTGCTACACCTGTTGGTGTAGGTTTAGTAGAAAGTGCAATTAACCTTTCTCGTTTAGCACTTTTCAATAAACCAGAATTTCTGATTTTTATTGGTAGTGCTGGAAGCTATGGAAAATACAAACCTTTTGATATTATAGAGTCATCGATAGCATCAAATATTGAACTTTCGTTTTTACAGAATAAAGCATATACGCCGATTGATAATGTAATAGAAGCCTACTCCGATGAAAAAGTTTCACGTGAAACAAATGTAATTGTCAATTCAAGTAACTATATAGCAACAGATTTTGACCTTGTTCAAGGATACAGAAAATACAATATAGAGTTAGAAAATATGGAGTTTTTTTCTGTTTTGAAGGTTTCGCAGGAATTTTCAATACCAGTCCTGGGTATCTTTGTTGTGACTAATTATTGCAATGCCGATGCCCATTCAGATTTCCTTAGACATCATGAAAAAGCAAAAATAATGCTTATGGAATATGTTGTAGATAAATATAAAGAGTTAAAGAAATGAAAAAAAATATTTTGGATTTAACAAAAGAAGAGTTATCAAATGAAGTAAAACCATCTTTCAGAGCGAAACAGATATATAATTGGATTTACCATAAAGATATACAAAAGTTTGCAGATATGCAAAATATACCTAAAGATTTACGTAGATTATTGGATGAAAAATATACTATTGATCCTCTGTCAATAGTCAAAAAAGAGGTTAGTCAGGATGGTAGTATTAAATACCTTTTTCAATGTCATGATGGTTATACAGTTGAAACAGTGTTGTTACCGATGAAAAAAGAGATTGTTGATGAAGAAGGAAATGTAAAAAAAGAGGCAAAATATACCATTTGTGTTTCAAGTCAAGTAGGATGCAAAATAGGGTGCACCTTTTGTTTGACTGCAAAGGGTGGTTTTAAACGTGATCTCAGTGCTGGGGAAATCGTAGCACAGGTTCTTAAAATCAAACAGGATCAGGGAATTGCACATAATAGACGTGTAAATATTGTCTATATGGGCATGGGTGAACCACTGGATAACATTGACAATGTCACAAAAGCTATCAAAATATTAAATGATATTGACGGATTGGCTATTGGTGCAAGACGTCAGACTATCTCGACAAGTGGTTTGTCACACCAGATAGAAAAGCTTGGCAAAATGAACTTGGGGGTTTTACTGGCTATTTCTTTGCATGCTGTAGATGATGAATTGAGAGAAACACTGATGCCTATCAATAAAGCGTATAATATAGAGTCTGTGATCAATGCTGTCAAGAACTTTCCGATTGATCAGAGAAAGAGGGTAATGTTTGAATATTTGGTCATGAAAGATTTAAATGACGATATTGGAAGTGCAAAGAAACTGGTTAAGCTCCTGCATGGGATTAAAGCAAAGGTTAATCTGATCTATTTTAACCCCTACCCTGGTTCCCCGTTTCAAAGACCGGATGAATCAGACATGATTAAATTTAAAAATTATCTCAACGATCACGGTGTCATATGTACGATCAGGCAATCAAAAGGTCTTGATATTAGTGCAGCATGCGGTCAGTTAAAGGAGAAAACAGCAAATGAGTTACATTGATATCGGACAAATAGTATTTCTTGCCCTAGTGGCAATCGCAGGATTGTATGGTATTATCAAGGCTGTATTTTTTGACAAAGAGTGAGATCGTTTTTAAAATTGTATTTTGAATAGATAATATATCTGTTGCCATAGTGAAAGTCAATCCAGTTGGCATGAAGCATCAATCTTGATGCACCGGTATAGTTTATACGTTCTTCATCAGATAATTTTCCGTCAAGATAGTTAGCTGCAATCTTTGTATCTACACCGTAAATCGGATCTCCTATAATAGGATGTTTCACGTGAAACAAGTGTAGTCTGATTTGATGCTGACGTCCTGTTAAAGGTAATGCTTCTATTAACGTAGCATCATAAGCCGGGAAATATTCAAGTGGTTTGATAATAGTTTGAGAAGCTTTGCCGTCTTCATGAATATAGACCTTGAGTTTCACTTCTGAAAAATCTCTGTTTTTGAGAATAGGTTGGTCTATAAAAAGTTCTTTATCAAGTTTTCCTTTAACAAAAGCAAGATACCCTTTTTTGATTTCACGGTTTTCAAATGCAAGCTTAATCTTCTTTTCTGTCAGACTGTCTTTTGCTGCTATGACCAGACCACTGGTTTCTTTGTCTATTCGATGGGTGATATTTGCTTTTGCACCAAAGAGATACTTGATTTCATGTGTTAGTGAATATTCTGTTTCTCTGTTTCTTGGGTGAATTAAAACACCGCTTGGTTTGTCAAAAAGTGCAAATGAAGGTGTTTGAAAAATAGGTTTAATATTCTGGGTTTGTGGTACAAATTCAATTATTCCAATTTCTCCTTTAATAAATGCAGATTTTTTCATAAGCACTTTTCCATTGACTAGTACACGTTCTCTATCAATCAATCTTTGTGCATCTTTCATGGTGTAGCCAAGTTGGTCTATTAAAAACTTGAATGCTTTGGTTCGTTTTTTTAAATAATATTTTTTTACGCTAAATGACATATCTTTCCTTTATGAATAGAAAAACATCATAACAAAAATCTTATAACAAATATAAAAACAGTGGATTGAAAGAATAAAAACTTTAGTACCCTGGTTTTATCATCTATTAAACGCTATTATGAAATAATATATATACTATAACAACAAAATTACCATCAAAAAAGAGAGTTTGAATGATAGAAAGATATGCACGACCTGAAATGAAAGAGAAATGGACACAGCAGGCAAAGTATGATGCATGGCTGAGAGTAGAAAAAGCAGCAGTCAAAGCATGGAATAAACTTGGACTTGTACCAGATGAAGATTGTGAAAAAATTATCAAGAATGCAACTTTTGATGTTGAGAGAATTGATGAAATTGAAAAAGTAACACGTCATGATGTGATTGCATTTTTGACGAGTGTTTCTGAATCTCTTGGTGAAGAGAGCAGGTGGGTTCATTACGGTATGACAAGTTCTGACTGTATTGATACAGCTGTGGCACTTCAGATGCGTGATTCGCTCGAAGTAATCATAGAAGATGTTAAAATGGTGATGGAGTCAATCAAAAAGAGAGCATTTGAACATAAAATGACCTTGATGGTAGGACGAAGTCATGGTATTCACGGCGAGCCTATTACTTTTGGATTGGTATTGGCAATCTGGTATGATGAGATGCGAAGAAATCTGGAAAACCTTCAACAGGCAATGGAAGTTATCAGTGTAGGAAAGATCAGCGGTGCGATGGGTAATTTTGCACATGCACCGATGGAGCTGGAAGAATTGGTATGTGAGGAGCTTGGACTTAAACCGGCTCCAGTATCCAACCAGGTAGTGCAAAGAGATCGTTATGCAAATTTGATGAATGCACTTGCTTTACTTGCATCTACAGGAGAAAAGATTGCGGTAGCTGTAAGACACTATCAGCGAACCGAAGTATATGAAGCAGAAGAGTTTTTTGCAAAAGGTCAGAAAGGTTCTTCTGCGATGCCGCATAAAAGAAATCCAGTTTTGAGTGAAAATATCACAGGGCTTTGCAGAATGATTCGAAGTTATGCAATGCCGGCTATGGAAAATGTAGCACTTTGGCATGAAAGAGATATCAGTCATTCGAGTGTAGAGCGTTTTATACTACCGGATGGTTTTATTACGACAGATTTTATGTTGCATAGATTAAACAGTGTTATAGAAAAACTGGTTGTCTATCCTGAAAATATGATGAAAAATCTCAATCTTACTGGTGGGCTTGTTTTTTCACAGCGTGTTTTACTTGAACTTCCGAAGCAGGGCTTGTCAAGAGAAGAAGCATATAAAATAGTACAGCGAAATGCGATGAAAGTCTGGGCAGACTTGCAACAGGGAAAATCGGCGCTTAATGAAAAAGGAGAGAGTCTGTATCTGCAGCATTTGCTAGGAGATGAAGAACTTCGGGAAAAGCTAAGTGAAGAAAAAATCAGAGAGTGTTTTGATTATGACTACTACACAAAAAATGTTGACAATATATTTAACAGGGTGTTTAAATGACAAGTAAGATGATTACAGTTACCAAAAGAAGTGGTCGTATCGAACCGCTGGATATTACCAAGATTCAAAAATATACTGGTGAAGCGGTTGAAGGGTTACAAAATGTTAGCCAAAGTGAACTTGAATTGGATGCTAAAATACAGTTTCGTGATAAGATTACGACTGAAGAGATACAACAAACACTCATTAAAACTGCAGTAGATAAAATTGATGTTGATAGACCTGATTGGACATTTGTAGCTGCACGGCTGTTTTTGTATGATTTGTATCATAAAGTGAGTCGTTTTACAGGGTACATGACACTAAGAGAGTATTTTGAACGTGGTGAAAAAGAAGGGCGTATTGTACTAGGATTGAAAGAGAAGTATGATCTTGATGACCTTGATAAATATATCAAACCTGAAAGGGATTTGCAATTTACTTATTTGGGTGTGAGAACATTGTATGACAGATACCTTCTGAAAGATAAAAAGGGAAATCCTATTGAATTGCCGCAGCATATGTTTATGGCAATTGCAATGTTTCTGGCACAAAATGAATTTAATCCGCAGGACTGGGCGAAAAAGTTTTATGATTTGATATCAAAATTCGAAGTGATGCTGGCAACACCGACACTTTCCAATGCAAGAACACCAAGACATCAGCTTAGTTCATGTTATATTGGTAGTACTCCTGACAATATTGAAGGTATTTTTGACAGTTATAAAGAGATGGCGCTGTTGAGTAAATTTGGTGGGGGTATCGGCTGGGACTGGTCCACAGTAAGAGGATTGGGAAGTTCGATAGATGGGCATAAAAATGCTGCCGGAGGTATTGTTCCATTTTTAAAAATTGCAAATGATGTTGCAATTGCAGTAGATCAGCTGGGAACCAGAAAAGGTGCAATTGCAGTTTATGTAGAACCCTGGCATATCGATGTAATGGATTTTCTTGATTTGAAAAAAAATTCAGGTGAAGAGAGAAGACGTGCTCATGATCTTTTTCCTGCTTTATGGATTAATGATCTTTTTATGAAAAGAGTTGAAGAAAATGGTATCTGGACACTTTTTGATCCTTTAGATACCCCTGATTTACCAGCTTTGTATGGTGAAGCATTTGAAAAGCGTTATTGTGAATATGAAGCTGACGATACCATCATGAAAGAAATTGTCAGCGCAAAAGATTTATGGAAGAAAATATTGCTTAGTTATTTTGAAACAGGAAATCCTTTCCTCTGTTTTAAAGATAATGCAAATAGAGCAAATCCGAACAGCCATGCAGGCGTAATTCGAAGTTCTAACCTTTGTACAGAAATTTTTCAAAATACTGACCCCAATTATTATAAAACAAAAATAAAATTTGTTGACGGTACAGTTCTTGTATTGAATGAAGAAGAGGATGTCAGTGTAGATAGCGGGATAGTGAAAAAAGCGAAAAAAGTAACTGCACTTGATAGTATTGGTGGAAAACAGATAGATATAGTTGAAAAAGAGAAAATTGATGGTCGTACAGCTGTATGTAATCTTGCAAGTATAAATTTATCAAAAGTGAACAAAAAAGAAGATATTGAACGTATTATGCCTGCTGCTATACGTATGTTAGATAATGTGATTGATTTGAATTTTTATCCTTTGGAAAAGGTGAAAATTACAAATAAAATGACAAGATCTATTGGTCTTGGTGTGATGGGTGAAGCTCAGATGCTGGCAGAAAATCAAATAGAGTGGGGTAGTGATGAACATTTGAACAAGATTGACGAAGTGATGGAAATGGTAAGCTATAATGCTATCAAAGCATCGTCAAATCTAGCACTGGAGAAAGGCTCGTATGCTGATTTTGAAGGTTCACACTGGTCTAAAGGAATTTTCCCTATAGATACGGCAAATGAAGAGGCAAAAAAATTAGTTGATAGAGGTGGTTTATTCGGTTATATTTATGACTGGCAAAAATTAAAAGAGAAAGTAAAAAAAGATGGGATGCGTAATGGATATTTAATGGCAATTGCACCTACAAGTTCTATCTCTATTTTGGTAGGAACTACACAGGCAATAGAACCGGTTTACAAGCGTAAATGGTTTGAAGAAAACCTAAGCGGTATGATACCTGTTGTTGCGCCAAAATTAAATCCGGATACATGGTCTTATTATACGCCTGCTTATGATTTGGATCAAAAAGTATTGATAAAAGCTGCAGCTATCAGACAAAAATGGATTGATCAAGGACAGAGTTTAAATATTTTTATGACTCTTGATAAAGCTAGTGGTAAATATTTGAACGATATCTATATGCTTGGATGGAAACTTGGTTTGAAATCTACTTATTATTTAAGAAGTCAATCTCCTGATAGTGAAAGTAGCGTAGCTGACAGAAGCATGGAGTGTTTAAGCTGTCAATAAAAAATAAAAGAGGAATATCCCTCTTTTATTCTCTCTAAAAATTACATTATCTTGCTTTATTTGTATTAAAATTAAAATTTATTCAATTATGAACTTATTTGCACTACAATAGCGATAATTGTGCAGAAGGAGTGTTGTGTATGGGTAGTAAAATTGTTGCTTTGACAGCTATAATTGTAAGTGGCGCATTTTTTTATTATTGTATTGATACAAAAAAAGAGAAAATTTTTTCATCTTGTAATGTAGTGCATCCAGCAGAAGAAAAAAATATGGAAGATAACGCGCAAAAGGTTGTATTGCCAGTAGTTGAAAATAAAAGTACAAATGAAACAGTTCCTCCTGTACCTGTAGAAGAAGAGAAAATTGCTGAAACAGTAGAAACTAAAGAAACAGAAAAGTCTGATCCTGCATTTGGTGTAATGTTTGGTGAAAAAGTAAATATAGTTGGTATGTTTTCTCCTGAAGCAAAAGAGAAAGCGTTGATACATTTTATTGAAACATATTGTGCTGATAGAGAATGTATAAATGATATTCGTTTTAGCAATGATATTAAAACAGTTGAATGGCAACAAAATATGGTATCGCTGATCCAAATGTTTGAGGAAGAAAATATTGAAAAAGGATCCCTTTATATCAATAGTAATGTTTTACATATAGAAGGTGAAATTGCAACTATATCACAAAAGAAACATCTTGAATCCTTAATAGCCAAATTGAAAGAGAATGGGTTATTTGTGGAAGATGAAACAATAGATATGATTACCAAAGTTCCGGTAACAGAGAATGATTCTGTTTCTAAAGCAGAAGTTAATGAGACAATTGATCAAAAAGAAAAAAATATACCAAATAGTTCTGAAATCGAAGAAAAAAGTGAAAATACAAAAACAAAAACAGATTCAGTCTCTCTAGAAAATAATATGGATGAGATGAAAGTGGAAATTTCAGAAAATAAAATATCTAAGCAGGAAGAAGTAGTAGAATCTGTAACTTCAATACCAAAACAGACTTCTACTGATACAAAGGGATCATTGTCAGAAAAAATTTCAGCATTACTAATTGAAAGTCCCATTACTTTTGATGCACAAGTCAAAAATCTGACTATAAAAAGTAAGGAGACTTTATCAAAAATTACCGAGTTGATAAAAGAAAAACCTAGTGTATCCGTTGAAATTATCGGATATGAAAATTCAGGTGATCCTATTTTAGATATGGTGATAAGTCAAAAAAAAGCTGATATTGTAGCAAATTATTTGTATACAAAAGGTTTACGAAAATTAAAATCAAAAGGTCTTGGGGCAAAAAATAGTAAAATGCAAATTGAGATCAAAATTAAACAACAATAAGGTGAATATATGACGACGATAGGAATTATCATAACTGAAATGGCACTCTGTCTGTTAGCAGCACTGCTTATTGGTCTCTTCTTTGGTTATTTATATGCTAAAGTCAAAGGAAAAGAGTTTTATGAAGATAAAATAGATGCACTTGAAGAATTATGCGAAGCAAAAAAACTTGAAGCAAGTGAACTAAAAGCACGATATGGAAATATGGAAATCGAGATTGCAAAATTACATGAACAACGAACTCGTGATGAAAAAATTATTGAGAATTGTAAAGTAAAAGAAGAGGAAATGTTAGCGCAACTTGAACTTTTAGCAGATAAAAATGATAAATTAGAACAAAGTCTGGCAAATATTAATACTAACGTACCTGTTTTTAATAAAGATGAAATTATTCAAAAAATCGATGAAATAAATAAATTATTAACAGAAAAAAGAGAAGTGATTACAGAAGAAGTTCAAAAAGAGATTATAAAAGAGGTCGAAGAACTGAAAGATGAAATAAAAAATGAAGAAAATAGCAGTAAAATCGTCACCTTTTTACAAAATATTATTAAAAAAATCAACTCCTGACTCTTTTAAGTCGACATATAGGTATAAATAGATTATAATTTAATCACATAGGGAGATTAATGTGATTAAATTTATAGCAAAGTCCACTCAACTAAACAATCTTGTAAAAAGTTTGCAATTAACAAAAAAATTTTTTGTCTCTTCATTGATTGTAGGCGAAGCCTATAGCGGTAAAAAGAGTGTAGCCCAATATATTATGCCTGAAGCACCGTTGGTAAACGGGGAAGATCTGCAGAGTGTACTGGAAACACTTGCACATCATAATGAAGTCATTATTTATAATTTCACAAAAATATCCAATTTTTCTTTATTGAATTTTGATAATAAACGTATTATTGCAACTGCATTGTATCAACCTAAAGATAAGGCAGTGGATGATTTATTTGGCTATATTTATACCTTGCCGCCATTGCATGAAAGGCAGGAAGATGCAATTGCATTGGCAGAAGTTTTTATAGAAAGGGCAAAAAAAGTTCTCTCTGTTGATCATGATGTCTCTATTAAATTTGAAGAACTGGATTTAACGCAAAATAGTAAATCTTTGGAAAAAAGTATTTATAAGACATTGCTTCTTAAAGATATTGAAAAAGATGAAATCGAGAAAATTCTCTATAACTTTTTCCTAGAAAATCTTTCCGGCGATAACGACTATAAAAAGTATTTACATCTCTTTGAAAGACCGTTGATTGAAGCAGGATTAAAAAAGTATAAATCGCAATTAAAGCTGGCTGGTATACTGGGAATAAATCGTAATACATTGCGTAAAAAGGCAAATGAATATGGCTTATGATGATTTTAAATTTTTTTTGGAAAATGATAACAATCCATTTATATTGTTTAATGCAGAAAAAAAAATCACATACTTGAATACTGCAGCGGAATTTTTACTTGGTCGTGTCAGTAAATATGATATCTATGATCTATGTATTGAACATGCACCCAAAGAGTATGGTTCCAAAATGACATATATAGATCTACGCTATGATGATCTCTCTTTTTATGGTATTACAGTAGGATATCAGGATGATACGTATATCGGAATTCGACTTTATCAGCGTGTTAGGAAAATAAAACCAACCACAAAAGAATTAAATAAATATATCATGACCGATATCAATACACTGCTTGAAACCTCTATTTCGCTTGTCTCAATGCAAAATATGTATAAAATCAAATTGATGACAGATATGGATATACCTGAGTTTAAAATATCTCAAAACGATTTTTTTAAAATTATGCGTAAATGTTTTCAGTCATTTTTACCCGGTGATGAATTACACATTACTTTAAAAATACGTGTTGGTGAATTTGTTCATGTCAAAGATAAACGTTATAAACTTGTTAAGCTCGAAATAAGTGCATCTCAAAAGAGAAATAGAGATGAAGATAGAAAAATAGAACAGTTATGTGAAGAAAATTTTATAGATTATTTAGCGGATGATACAAAAATTAGATTGCTCATTCCAATGTTGTAAACATTATAGTTTATTGGGATGATATAAAAGTGAAAAAATAAAAGCTGCGAAAGCAATGATAGCCGAAACCATAAACAAATAAGGACCATAACTGTATCCTGCAATAAGTGAACCTGTAAAAGCACCTAATCCAAAACCAATACCGTAATAAAACTGTGCAGCAAGTTTTTTGTTAGGATACAAGGTTGAAATATAGCTAAGTGTGGCTATGTGATAGAGTGCAAAACTTAAAGCATGCAAACTTTGAGATAAAAGAATAATCCATAAGTTAGTAGGGAATGCAAACAGAAGAAACCATCTTATAGAAGTCATAAAAATTGTAAACCGGATAATATTTAATAAAGATAAATGCAGTATTTTTGACTGGTAATAAAAAAGAACTATTTCACATAGTACACCAAATGTCCAGAGATAACTGATTGTTTCAAGCGAAAAATGATGATCATATTCATAGATAGTAAAAAAACTGTAAAATGCACCAAAGCTAACCTGCATTAAAAATATGCTAATCCAAAGTGTTGATGCATTTGAAAAATTGAATGTTTCTATATCTTTTTTGGGGGTATTTGAAAAATGTTTGCGATCCAGAGAGATAAGATAAGCAAAGAGGATAGTAAAAAGAGTTGTAACAGCAATAAAGTGTAATCCCATATAGTTATCATTTAAAAGCCTTGCAAGAACCATAGCGACCAAAACAAAGCCGAGTGAACCATAAAGCCTGGATTTACCATAGTTTTCCTTTTTGAGTACTTCAAGCGCATACGTTTCAATATAAGGCAATACAAGACCGGCAGAGATCCCGTAAATAATGTTTGTAATTGCAAAAAGATAGAAGTTTTCAATTGTAAAATAAAAAAGGAAAATCGTAATAAACATAAAAAATAGAGCAATATGCAAAACATTGGTTGTTAGAGTGAATTTTTTTAAGAAGAAAAAAGGAGTAAAAAAACGCATAAGCGGTGCAATAGAAAAAATAATTCCAATTTGTTCTGCCTGATAGCCTATATTTTCCAAAATTTTTGGTAAAAAAATAACATAAACGCCTATAAGTGCAAAATAGAAAAAGAAAAAAGCAGAAATATAAAAAAAACTATGTTTCATGAAGTGAGTTTAATCACTGCAGTACCACTTAAAAGATCATGAATACCTCTCCTGTCTTGTCTGAAAAATGGTAGGAAAAGACCTATAAATGTGAAAAACAGGATATTGAAAAAAATAAAACGTAATAATGCAAGCAATAACCCGGGTTTTTTACCTGTTTGAATATCAATTACTTTAAGATCATATGCTTTTAGACCAGGTGTTTGTCCACTGATAAAATAAAATGCCACAACTACAATCCCCAAAGGTATAAGAATGTATGCCCATCCTAAAAGCATATGTTGTGCAAAACCTTCTCTACCATTCATTACAAGATAAATCACTATATAAAAGATAGGCATTGCCAGTAAAAAAGAGTCAGTAATAAATGCTTTTAATTTATCCGTAATTGAAGCAAAATGATATAAGGATTTATTTTTAGTACTGTTTTCGGAACCATCTTCTTTTTGGGGTGGAATTCGTTTTTGTTTGACATCTCTCCAGCGCATCTGAATTACCTTAAGATTCTTGGAAGGGTTATCCCTCTTTGTGACTGGTATTTACCTTTTTTATCAGCATAAGTAACTTCACATGGTTCATCACCTTCTAAAAAGAGTACCTGTGCTATACCCTCATTTGCGTAAATTTTAGCGGGTAAAGGTGTTGTATTGGAAATCTCTATAGTGATATGACCTTCAAAAGCAGGTTCAAAAGGTGTAACATTAACAATAATACCGCACCTTGCATAAGTACTTTTTCCAAGGCATATCGCCAGGACATTATCCGGCATTTTAAAATACTCAACTGTCCGTGCCAATGCAAATGAGTTAGGTGGGATAATAGCAATATCTGATTCAATATCTATTACATTTGCTTCATCAAAATTTTTTGGATCTACAACAGTAGAATTTACATTTGTAAAAATTTTAAACTCTCTTCCAACACGAATATCATATCCGTAACTGCTTAAACCATAACTGATTACATCTTTGCCAATCTGCTCTTCGCAAAATGGATCTATCATTTTTTCCTGAAGCGATTTTTCTCGTATCCATCTATCGGATTTTAAACCCATATTTCCCTGCTTTTTTTGCTTCATTATAACATAGCAATATTTAGCAATAGGAGGGAAATTGGACATCTCCTAAACAAATTTTCGTTATTATTACGCAAATATTGAGGAGATTTTTATGAAACACACTGAAATAAAAGAATTGATATCTATTTTTGATGAAAGTGATTTGACCAGGTTAAAAATAAATGATAAAGAGTTTTCTATTATGCTTGAAAAAGGTGGTAATCAATCAGCCGCAGTTGCACCAATACAAAAAACTCCTGTAGCAGAAACTACATCTACTCCTGTTGTAGCTGCTCCAGTTGAATCAAAAGAGACAAGTGCTTCAACAAATGCTATAACGATCGATTCGCCAATGGTTGGAACATTTTACGTTGCACCAAGTCCGGGAGCTCCTGCGTTTGTAAAGGTTGGTGATAAAGTTTCCAAGGGACAGACCATTGGTATTGTTGAAGCAATGAAAATTATGAATGAAATTGAAGCAGAATTTGATTGTGTTATAAAAAAGAAACTTGTTGAAGATGGACAGCCTGTAGAGTATGGAACTCCTCTGTTTGAAGTGGAGAAACTCTAATGGCTATTGAAAAAATTCTGATTGCCAACAGGGGAGAAATTGCCCTGCGTGCAATCCGTACAATAAAAGAGATGGGTAAACAGGCAATTGCAGTCTACTCTCAAGCAGATAAAGATGCACTATATCTGCAGTATGCAGATGCCTCAATATGTATAGGAAAAGATCGATCCGATCAGAGTTATCTGAATATTCCCGCTATCATTTCTGCTGCTGAAGTAAGTGGTTGTGATGCGATATTTCCGGGGTATGGTTTTTTAAGTGAAAATCAGGATTTTGTAGAGATATGTAAATATCATGATATTAAATTTATAGGTCCTGATGTCAAAGTTATGCAGCTGATGAGTGATAAATCCAAAGCCAAAGATGTTATGAAAAAAGCTGGTGTTCCGGTTATACCGGGAAGCGATGGAGCGATTGATTCGGTAGAAGAAGCCAGGAAACTGGCAAATGAGATGGGATATCCAGTAATCGTCAAAGCAGCAGCCGGAGGCGGCGGGCGAGGTATGCGTAAAATCGAAAGTGAAGATGAAGTTGAAAATGCCTTTTTGGCAGCTTCTTCCGAAGCTTTAAGTGCTTTTGGTGACGGTACGATGTATATGGAAAAGTTTATCGAAAACCCGCGCCATGTGGAAGTACAGGTACTTGCCGATCAGCATGGCAATGTGGTACATTTAGGAGAACGTGACTGCTCTTTGCAGCGCAGACACCAAAAGCTTATCGAAGAATCCCCTGCCCTCGTTTTAAATGATGAACGAAGAAAAGCTCTTCATGAAGCAGCTGTTAAAGCTACAAAATATATCAATTATGAAAATGCGGGAACATTTGAATTTCTGGTAGATAAACATGGTGATTTTTATTTTATGGAGATGAATACCCGTCTTCAGGTAGAACATCCTGTTAGTGAAATGGTAAGTGGTGTTGATATTATTGAGTGGATGATTCGTGTGGCAGAAGGTGAAGAACTTTTTTCACAGGAGAGTATCAGTTTTCATGGACATGCGATAGAGTGCAGGATTACTGCGGAAGACCCTGTGAAATTTATTCCTAGTCCTGGAAAAATTACAAAATGGATCATACCGGGAGGTAGAAATATTCGTGTTGATTCTCATGCTTATCAGGGATATGTGGTACCACAGTATTATGACTCAATGATAGGAAAATTGATAGTACATGAAGATACACGTGATCGTGCCATTGCAAAGATGAAAGAAGCTTTGCGGGAATTTCAGGTTGAAGGTATCAAAACAGTGATCGATTTTCATAAAAGTATGATGGACAATCCAGATTTTCAAAGCAATAACTTTGATACCAATTATCTTTCATGAAAAAAATCATACTGGTTCGCCACGGCGAACCAGATGTAAATATAAAAGATAAAATAAGCGGAAAAGAGATTCCCTCTTTTCTGGAAAAATATAATACTGCATCATTAAAAGAAAATTCATTTCCCTCTTCCAAGTTGATATATCTGGCACAGAATGCAACTGTAGTTTGCAGTGATTTGCCCCGTTCTATCTCTTCTGCACATAAATGTGAAGTACAACCAAAAATTATCGATTCTCTCTTTGCTGAGTCTATCCCTCCCCATTTTCAAAGTAGTTATTTAAAGATGCATCCTAAACAGTGGTTGATATTTTCCAGAGTCTTGTGGCTGACAGGTTTTTCAAGTCATGGAGAATCACTTGTGAAAACCCAGCAAAGGGCAAAACAGGCAGCGGCAGTTTTGGATTATGAGGCAGAGCAACAGAGTGTAGTTTTATTTGGGCATGGATTATTTAATATTATGATCGCAAAAGCATTGAAAAAAAGAGGTTATAGGGGACCAAAAGTCCCGGCAAGGAACTTTTGGGAATATGGAATATATCGAAAAAGTTAAATATCGCAGCGGAAATCACTGTTGTTGATAGAAATTTTATCTTCTTGTGTATATGTTTTGATATTGTGATCTTTGTCATTGAAAAATATTTTGATGCGAACAGTCCCGTTTCTTGTGGAAGGACAATAGTTTATTCTATAAAAACTACTGTTGTAGAGAATATAGTTATAGGTGTCGCTGAAAGCATTTTCGACATTTTCCGCATCGGATGAAAAATGCCTCTCTTTGCCGCTGATTTCAATCAATGTTTTATTGTCAGCGTCGCCTATACCGATTGTATAGTATTGTATATCGTCTTTAATTGACTTTATCATCTCTTTTTTACTTACAAGATTTGCAGTGTCACGTCCATCAGTAAAGACTACAACAGAGCCCATTTTAAAATTATTTTCATTATCACACTCTATCCAGCTGCAAATTTTATCGCCGCTTTGTTTCACAGCGCCATATAAATTCGTAGAGTTATCGTAACCTTTTAAATATTGCTGGACAAAATTACTATCTTTCAATTTATCAATCGCATCGTTTAAAATTACCAGATTTGAAGTGGGATATTCTGTTTGTCTGGTAAGTGGTGTGATCTCACTTTTTGCATTGAAATAGTATATTGCGATCTTGAAATTACCATTTTGAATGATATTGTTGACAAAAGCATGTGCTGCTTTTGTGAGTTTATTACAGGTTGTTCCTTCAATATTACATCCACTGTCAATAATGGATCCGGAAAGATCTAAAAGCAACATAACATCACTCTCTATTTCATTATTGCTTTTTTCAATAACGATAATACTCTCTTCCGTGTGTTTATTGTTTTCATACAGGGAATAATTGTTTTCGTCTTCAAGTGCATCGTTTTGCGCATAGAAATCAGGCTTATTCAATGTTCGTACAACAGTTTGATAGTGACCACTATCAGGGTAGTCTCCTGCGACAAAATGGCTTTTTGTCACAGTGATAAATTGTAGTTTTCCACTTGAGTTGGTTGCTGTATCAGAGTTAAAATCAGCAGTTCTGCCACACCCTCCAATCCCAAAAAGGAGAAGTGTTAAGAAAAATAATCTTGTCATAATATTCCTTTAGGGTTTTCTAAGTACTTTGATATTTGCTTCAGATTTTTTCTTTTCAAAATAAGCAATAAGATTTGCCTGTTCCTGATCTTTCATCATACGCATAAAAATATTTTGTTTAACCTGCTCATACGGAGCAGTGACAGACTTTCCTTTGCTTTGTACAAAAAACATAGCTGCCTGATTTTTCCCAAGATTTACAATTGGGGTAAATTCTTTGACCGGTGTTTGTAAAATGAGTTGTAAAAGCTGAGGATTTGTCTTTTTAGGATCGATTGTTCTTGGTGTTATTTTAACGTTTTGAAGCATTAACATTGGTTGCATTTTAATGGCTTGCAGCGCTCTGGGATCATTTGATAAATATTCCTGAATTTTAATTTTACCCGGAATTGTGAATTCTTTTTTGTGTTTTTGATAGTAGGCTTTCATCTCATCTTCTGTCGGCTTCTTGAGTTTGTTTCCTAGAATTTTTTGGTAAAGTTTTTCTTTTTTTAACTGTTTTTCAATATCTTTTTTCAGAGAATGAAGTGTTTTTCCCTCTTTTTTCAGGGCAGCCTGGAATTGTTCTGGTGTTAAATTATTTTGTTTTGCTATGAAAGAGAGACGTTGGTTGATTTCATCAGGTGTGACATAAATACCTTGTTTTCGCATCTCTTCTTGTTCTATTTTTTCCTGTATGAGTGCATTTACAGCATCTTCTTTAGGAATATGTGCATTTTTGCTAAATGCTTTTATCTCGTAAAGTGTGATAGGACTACCATTGACTGTCATGGCAATAGCTCCGATTGTTTTGGCACATAAAGGGCTCATAATGAGTACAAAAGCTAAAAAATATTTTATCATAGTTAAAAATCCTTGTATTTTTCAATAATTGAAGATTATAGCACATTATGTTAAAATTGATCCAAAAAAAGGCATATAATGATTACAACCAGATTCGCTCCAAGCCCTACCGGTTATTTACATATAGGAGGGCTGAGAACTGCTTTATATAGCTACCTCTGGGCACGAAAAAATAGTGGAAGATTTTTGCTTCGTATTGAAGATACTGATTTGAAAAGAAATTCAAAAGAGGCTGCCGAGGCGATTGAAGAAGCATTTAAATGGGTAGGTCTTTCTCATGATGATGAAGTCGTCTATCAGTCTGAAAGATTTGACCTTTATAAAAAGTATATTCAAAAATTATTGGATGAAAATAAAGCCTATTATTGCTATATGAGCAAAGAAGAACTGGATGCACTTCGAGCAGAACAGCAGGCAAACAAAGAACGTCCCAGATATGATGGAAGGTATCGTGATTTTACAGGTACGCCACCTGAAGATATAGCACCTGTTGTGCGTATCAAAGCGCCGCAAAGCGGGACAATTACTTTCGAAGATGGAATCAAAGGTGAGATCAGTTTTAAAGCAGAAGATATTTTGGATGACTTTATTATTGCCAGAGCGGATGGGACACCGACATATAACTTTGTTGTAGCCATTGATGATGCTCTGATGGGAATTACAGATGTAATCCGTGGAGATGATCATCTATCAAATACACCAAAACAGATTGTAGTTTATCAGGCGCTTGGATTTGCATTACCAAAATTTTATCATGTACCTATGATCCTGAATCCAAATGGTAAAAAACTTTCTAAACGTGACGGTGCTATGGATGTGATGGAGTATAAACGCATGGGTTATCTTCCTGAAGCGCTTTTGAATTTTCTAGTACGTCTTGGATGGAGTCATGGAGATCAGGAGATTTTCTCTTTTCAGGAGATGTTAGCGCTTTTTGATCCTAAAGATATCAATAAATCTGCATCGGCATATAATGCTGAGAAACTTTTATGGCTGAATGCGCATTATATCAAAAATGCAACTTATGAGCGTTTAATCAGTGAGTTGCAGGAGTTTGATGTGGATATCAATGATCATGATAAAAAAGAGATACTTGTGGATGCATTGCGGGACAGAGCAAAAACACTGGTAGAGTTTGCAGATATGGCAAAGGCGATTATCAATCCACCGCAAGAGTACGATGAAAAAGCAATGAAAAAGTTTATCAGTGATGAAGCTATAGAAATTTTACAGAAATATGCAGCTTATATCAAAGTTGCTGATGAACCTCTGCATCTGCCTGTAGAGTTTGAAATGGCTACTAAAGCATTTATGCAAAAACATGATTTAAAAATGAAACAGCTTGCGCAGCCGATCAGGATTGCCATGGTCGGCAGTGCGGTAAGCCCTTCGGTATACGATGTGCTTAGTATCGTCGGAAGAGATGAAATTGTCAACAGAATAGAAAAGTTGATACACACGTATAAAGAAAAAGGGATATCCTAAGAAATGGAAGATTTTAAAGAAGAGACGCTGCACTATCATGAAGGCGGCAAAATTGGAACGCTCCTGACAAAACCGTGTAATACGCAAAAAGAGTTATCTATGGCATATACTCCGGGTGTGGCATATCCATGTCTGGAGATACAAAACGATCCTAAGTTGGCATACAAATATACCAATAAAGGAAACCTGGTAGCTGTTATTACCGATGGAACTGCTGTCCTTGGACTTGGAAATATCGGTGCACTGGCAGGAAAACCTGTGATGGAAGGTAAGGCAGTACTTTTTAAAAAGTTTGGAAAAGTAGATGCGGTGGATGTAGAACTCAATGTTCATGATGTAGATAAAATTGTGGATGTATGTGCTGCGATCAGTGATACTTACGGAGGAATAAATCTGGAAGACATCAAGGCACCTGAGTGTTTTGAAATTGAACAGAAACTTCAGGAACGTGTGGATATTCCTGTTTTTCATGATGATCAGCACGGTACGGCGATTATTACAGCAGCCGGCTTGCTGAATGCTCTTGAATTGACAGGTAAAAAAATCGAAGATATCAAAATAGTGATTATCGGGGCGGGTGCAGCGGGCATTGCCAGTGCAAAAATGTATCGTAATCTAGGTGTAAAACATATTGTACTGGTAGATTCCAAAGGTGTGATCAATACCAGACGACAGGATTTGAATAAATATAAGGCAGAATTTGCTGTAGAAACAGAAGACAATACTCTTGCTGATGCCCTTAAAGGAGCAGATATGATGCTTGGTCTGAGTGGTCCGAAACTGGTTTCCCAGGAGATGGTCAAGACGATGGCAGAAAATGCGATTATCTTTGCCTGTGCAAATCCTACACCTGAAATCACTCCTGATGAGGTTAAAGAAGTTCGATCGGATATTATTGTAGGGACAGGTCGCAGTGATTATCCAAATCAGGTGAATAATGTACTTGGTTTTCCTTCTATCTTCAGAGGAGCTTTGGATGTGGGAGCCAAAAAGATTACGGAAAATATGAAAATAGCAGCTGCACGTGCATTGGCTGATCTGGCAAAAGAGCCGGTACCTTATTATGTGAAGGCAGCCTATAACAATCCAGATCTTGAGTTTGGCAAAGAGCATATTATCCCAACGCCGTTCAGTAAAGAAGTGATGGTGTGGGTGGCTTCCGCAGTTGCAAAAGCTGCTTATGAAGATGGCGTAACCGATGTGCAGGAGTGCGATGTTGAAAACTACAGAGAACATCTCCGCCAGCTTGCCTATATCGATGAAAATGAAGATACACACATCTCATCTTGATGCAAAATATTTTTGATCATCCCCCTGCTCCACCCAAAGGAGAAGTGACGGATGATCTGCTGAATTATCAAAATGTTCAAATTAAAAGGATTGTCAGCTCTGATGATCTTCATGAAACTACATTTTGTCAGCCTGAAGCGGAATGGGTGGTTTTATTGGAGGGATATGCCGAAATTATAATGGCAAATCAAAAATATTCTCTGCATAAAGGAGATTGTTTGTTTATTCCTCCTTTGCAGGAGCATACTATTTTATCTGTGCAGAGAAATACACTTTGGCTGGCAATACATATCTGTGAAAAGGAGTAACGATGGCTATTCAAATCTTCATTACCGGTGGAACGATTGCAAAATGTTATGATGAAATCAAAGGTGAACTGGTATTTGATGCAGAACATTTGACAAAGATGCTTTCAGAAGGGAGGGCAACTGTTTCAGTTGATATTGAAACGTTAATGTTGAAAGATTCTCTGGATATTGATGATGTAGACCGTGAGATTATCTATCAATCATGTATCAGTACCGAAGCGGAAAAAATTTTGATATTGCATGGTACAGATACAATGGTGGAAACTGCTGCCAAACTTTCTGAAATCAGGGGAAAAACTATTGTTTTAACCGGTGCCATGGTACCTTTTGCTTTTAAAGGTTCGGATGCTCTGTTCAATATTGGAACAGCGATGGGTGCCCTGGGAGGTGCTTTGGCAGAGGGGGTATATTTGGCGATGAATGGACAGATATTTATCTATAACAATGTTTATAAAG
>CAZYZD010000026.1:0-26149 GCA_964651755.1 uncultured Sulfurospirillum sp.
GAGGATAGATTTTTTGATGGCAAATAAAAAGGCTGCTGCGATAATACCGCCTAAAAGGGGAGAGATTACCCATGATGCTGCGATTTTTGCCATTGTTGACCATGAGACGATACTAAAACCTGCGGCTGCGATACCTGCACCCATTACACCTCCGACGATGGAATGTGTTGTGGAAACAGGTGCTTTGAAATAAGTTGCGAAGTTGAGCCATAAAGCAGCTGCAAGCAAAGCTGCCATCATCGCCCAGATGAAGATATCCGTATGGGTACCGAATGCAGAAATATCGATAATCCCTTTTTTAATCGTTTTGACAACATCCCCACCCGCGATAAAAGCGCCGGCAGCTTCAAAAACAGCAGCAATTGCGATAGCTCCGCCCATTGTCAGTGCTTTGGAACCGACTGCGGGACCAACATTGTTTGCAACATCATTTGCACCGATATTCATTGCCATATAAGCGCCGAAAAGTGCAGCTATTGCCAAAAATGTGTTGTTGGGAATATTTCCGGAAGAAGAGAAACTGTAAAGTAAAACCATTGCCATAAAGACAATTGCAATACCGATTTTAACAAAATCACCACTGCTGGCTTTACGGGCCTTCTTCTCCATCTTTTTGAGTGTTTGTATTTCCATAGTATGCCTCCTTGAAATTGCGATATTATATCTATTCAAATCGTTTTGACAAATAAAAATTATAGCTTTTTTACGCTTTTTGTATAAATAAAGAGAGTAGAGGGGGTATTGGTAACAGCCTTTTCTTTTCTTGACGTGAAATTTGTTATACTTGGTTCAAATTGTACATGAAAAGAGAGCAATGCAGTTACCTTCAATCCTTCATACGATTTCAGATGAACTTCAGAAATATCAGGCAAAGGCTATTGTTGTCGGTGGAAGTGTCAGAGATTTTTTTATGGGATTGCCGATCAAAGATTACGATATAGAAGTGTATGGACTCACCTCTGTTGAAGCGCTTGAAAAGTTACTGGAGAAGTATGGCAAAGTAAAACTGGTAGGAAAAAGTTTTGGTGTGCTGAAGTTTATTTATGAGGGAAATGAATATGATTTCGCTTTTCCCAGAAAAGAGCGAAAAATTGCAAAGGGACACCGTGGGTTTGATGTAACAGTTGATGGAGAGCTTAGTTTTACAGAAGCAGCCAGAAGACGCGACTTTACGATTAATGCAATGGGGTATGATATTTCCGAAGAGCGTTTTTTGGATCCTTTTGGTGGGAAAGAAGATCTTTCGAAAAAGATTTTGCGTCATATTGATGCCTCTACATTTGTGGAAGATCCGCTTCGTTTTTACAGAGGGGTTCAGTTTTGTGCCAGGTTCGAACTTACTATGCATCCTTCAACAAAGCTATTGTGTCAAAAGATGGCAGCGGAAGGTATGCTGGAGGAACTTCCGAAAGAGCGTGTTTTCGGAGAGATCAAAAAACTTCTTTTACAGGCGGAAAAGCCTTCTGTGGGATTTGTGCTGATCAAAGAGCTTGGAGCATTGCACTATTTTCCTTCTCTGGAGTGTTTATCCGATGCTGTGTGGGAAGAGACACTGCGAAGAGTAGATATTATGGCGGCACTTCTGAAGGAAAATAAGCGGGAGGGATCACTGGTTTTTATGCTGGCGGCACTGGTACTTTCTTTCTCCTCTGAAAAGGAGGTTCGTGCATTTGTAAAAGCTTTGAGTGATGAGGTAGATTTGCTGACATCTGTTATGACTTTATGGAAATATCATCATGAAGTTTCTGAAATTTTTAAAGAACAAGAGCGTGATGTTTTGGTGCGTAAACTTTCTGTCAATGCAAATATTTCTGATCTTGTACTGGTGGCAAAAGCCGATTATCTTGCCAAAAAAGGTTTGAAAGAGGGGGCGTTTGAGGCTGGGGAGTGGCTTTTGCAAAGAGCTGAAACACTTGGAGTCTTGTATGCTCCGCCGAAACCTTTGATCCTGGGTCGTGATCTGGTGCAGAAATTGGGACTTTCTCCTTCACCAAAGTTTAAAGAAATTTTGGACAAAGTATATGAAGCACAGCTTGAAGGAAAAATCACCTCTCAGAAAGAGGCACTTGGATATATTCAAAAGGAGTTTTTATGAATTTACGAAAAAAGTTACCGCTCTATTTTCTGATCGCTTTTATAACAGCAAATATTCTTTATATGATTCTGGCACCATTAATGATTATGGAGAAGATTGAAAAAGATACTGCCTCTGTTTCCCAGAGCAGGGGTAGTAGATAGCGGGTAAAAATTCTGTAAAAAGGGTTGTTCCCTTTTACAGAGTTTTACTTTATAGGAAGTGTAGATAGATTAAAATTCAAATCCTCCGCCTTTGCCTTTGTTCATACTCTGATAAACGGCATTGACATAAGATTTTCTGGTTGCACAGCCGATAACCTCTTTGCAGAGCATACAGCTTTTAACTTTGTGCAGTTTCTGGCACTGTTGGAGTGCATCTTTTTGTTCATTGAGTTTCGCTTTGTAAAAATCGATCTCTTTTTGTTCTTTAATGGTTGGCATAACTGTTCCTTACTTTTTGTATCTCCTCTTTTGATCCAAAAAAGCATGGTGTTGTATCATGGATATGTTCCGGACTCAGATCGAGCAATCTTCTTTCACCGTCAATCGCTTCTCCTCCCGCTTTCTCGTAAACGTAGGCAAATGGAAAGACCTCAAAAACTTTGCGCAATTTCCCTTTTGGTACATCCGTAGTTCCCGGATATGAAAAGAGACCGCCTCCCTTGAGCAAAATCTGATGCAGGTCAGGTACCATTCCACCACTGTAACGCAGTCGGTATCCCTCTGCAAAAAGAGATTCAACCAATGCTTTGTGATGGGGAGTCCAGTTTTTCTGGGTACCGCCTGGTGCATTGAGTTTTCCTCTCTTTTTGAGTTGAATTTCCTGGATAAAGGCAAAGGTATTATCGGGTTCCAGGCGAAAAAGTTTAACCCCGTCTTCATCTGCTGTGACTATTTCCACACGAGGACCATACACTACATAGACTGCAGCTTTAAGATTTTTGCCTTGATAGTTATTTTCGTAAATACCGAAAATTGATCCTACTGAAAGATTAACATCTGCCAGACTGGAACCATCAAGAGGATCATATCCTATGAGGTATTTTCCTTCTTCATGAAGTGTGAAAGGTTCTGCTTTCTCTTCACTTGCAATCTCCTTGATACTGCTAATCGGTGCAAAGATATTTTCAATGATCTCATCACAGTAAATATCTAGTTTTAGCTGTATATCTCCGGTTGTATTTTGGTTGTCGGAGTAACCTTTGTCTTCATGTTTAATTGCATAGTCGATCTTGATTGCCGCTGTCTGGATGGCATTGTATATCTCTTGCATATTACTCCTTATACTTTTTTTGCATGGGTTTGTATCCATGCAAGAATCTCATCTGTATTGTTGAGATTTAAAACCGAAATCCGTTCAGGAATTTCGTATGCACTAATATCGACAGTTTCGTCGATTGCTATTGCTTCAGAGTAGGGAAGATAACTTTCATCGATTTTTTCTCTGAAAATGGCGATACGTGGCAAAGGAAGTGTTTTTAATCCTTCAACTAAAAGATAGTCAAAGTCTTTAACCATATCGATAATGGCATCAATAGATTTACTTTCAGGGGCAAAATAGGTTGTACGTGCGGGAGAGACAACTATGGTATGAGCACCCGTTTGTGTGAATTTGTAACTATCTTTGCCTTCTACATCAAAAACAGCTTTATCCTTAGGGTCATGTTTGACAATAGCAACTTTATTTTCAGGGATTAGTTTTTGTGCGATTTTGACAATGAGTGTTGTTTTACCACTATTTGAAGGACCTGTAAAGGCGACTGCAGTTCGTTTCATGAGACTCCATATTTTAAATAATTTTAAATTGTAACGAAATATAAATTACATTAGTGTAAAATAATTTGTAATTTTAAAGGATTCTCATGAAAATTTTAATTATTTTATTTATTTCTCTATTTTTATCTGGAGGCTGTGCATCAAAAAGTGGTTTGCTTGCACCGGATCTGCTTGAAGAGAAAGCACTCTCCTTTACGCAAAAGGCGCAAATTTATAATTCTCTGGAGATTAAAGCATCATTGATTGCCACTTATCTTAATCCTTTGCTTAAAACATACGATAACGATAAAAGAGCACATTTTCTGATGAGTGTTTTTATAGACAATGATTACAGTGAACCTGAAAAACAGGGACTTTTCAATCCTGATTATTCTGTTACGCTCAACGGAGAAAAGCCGATCAGTATCAAACCTCTTGACAAAGAGGATGATTTGATAAAAATCGCTCCAGTGCAAAATGTCTGGTCACACTACTATCTGGTGACTTTTCCAAAGCCTGCTTCCGGGAAAATGGAGATTGTTTTTAAAAGTCAGAGATTTGGCTCTTCTTCCTTAATTGTTGAAGAAGAGTAAGCAGGGTAATATCTTTGATTCCCAAAAGTTTTGCATAGATTGCATAGTTTGCGAGAACTTTTTTTCCATATTTTCTTGCCTGGGCATTTGGGAGGAGTTCCATCGATAAAAAAGGCTCATACAAATTTTCAGTAAAATAGTTACTATTTTGGACAATCTCTCTTCTGGTATAACCTACACCGCCATTGTAGGCATAGGCGATCAGGAGAGGATGGAAAAGGTGCTTTTCCAGAAAGTCAAGATGCAGATCAGCAAAGTAGTATGCTGTTTTGGGATCGAACATCTCTTCATATGTAAAATCTGTCATATTTTCATCTTTGGCAATCGCTTTTGCCAAAAAAGGCATAAACTGCATCATCCCAAGAGCATAAGAGTAGGAAACCTCTGTCGGGATAAAGCGACTCTCCTGTCTTGCTATTGCCAGAATGAGAGCCTGGCGTTTTGGCGATAACTTTTTGAGATAACGAAAATAGGGGAAAAGATAATAGTGCTGATTGTCGCGGTAACTGTAGAGAAGCCGTGCAGCATGTGGTTCCGTATCGGCTGAATTGATTTTGAGTGCAGCTTTTTCTTTACTCTCTTTATCTTTGAAATGACTCTGTTTAAATGCTTTTTGAATTTTGAGCCAGGCAAACGGATCGCTAATGTCAAAGGGAGCTTTAGGTTGTTTCGGATCTATTTTTATAATAATGTTTTTGGGGAATTTGCCGGCTTTTTCATATGCAAAAAGGGTATATAAATTGATATCTTTACTCTCTTTGAGCATAGTGGAGAGGATTTTAGTGTCACGTGTTGTCAAATATTGCCAGAAGCGTGCTTTATCTTTATCAAAATTGAAATAGGCTTTTTTTTCCGCAAGTTTGAAATACCAGATAGCGATCTCTTTATGTCCGTTTTTGAGTGCGTTGAGTCCCAGGAGAAAGTTTGATTCACTACTAAGGGTGGAACTGTCAAACTTGAGGATGGAATGTTGTAGTTTATCAAGTCTGGGATTACGTACAATTTGATCAATTGCTCTATTAAAAGAGGGAAGGCTGGCAAGTTTCAGCAGCAGTTTTGGCGGCAGGGGATAGTTGAGATATTTTTCACGGTAACGGTTTCCTGTCTGTGTGAAAACTTTGAGAAAAAGTTTTGGATTCAACTTGCTGATAAGGTTGAAATCCCGCATGGCTATAGCTTTGTAGAGTGCTGCTGTTTTTGGATAGTGCCAGGCAATCTGATCTGCTAGATCTTCAAGTAGATTCGGTTCAAGTTTAGTGGCTTTATAGGGGGTGAGTCCTACTTTGATGCAATGACTCTCTTTACCAGAGAAGTGTAAAGCGTTGAGTTTTCTGCAATATTTAATACGTTCAAAAGCAAAGTCATCTACTTTATCTGCAAATCTATCAAAAAGTTTCCAGTTCATATTTTTGACTTCGCCAATAAGTGCACGTGCCTCTTTTGCAGAGATATTCTGATCTAAAAACTGATAGATATAAAAATCTTTTGCAAGGCTTCTTGGTTTATCATGAAAAAAAGTAAAGGGTATCTCTTTCGCATCCAGAGTGATGCAAAAGAAGAGTGAAACAAGAAGTACCTTTTTGAGGTACCTCTTGAAAATGTAATATTTAAGCAAGGCTTCGGGCTAAATTGAAGAGTACTCTGACAAGAAAAAGATCCAAAAACTGCAACGCCAGGATGATGATAATCGGACTCAGGTCAATACCGCCGATAACCGTTGGGATATAGCGTCTGACAAAAGCATATGCTGGTTCGGTCAATCTCCTGAGGATTTGTACGATTGGATTGCTCGGATCCGGGTTGACCCATGTAATGAGGGCGGAGATAATCACGACCCAGATGTATATGTTGATAATCATAGAGAGTATTTGGGCTATTGCTTCGATAAATGTTGCTAAAATCATTTGATAATTTCTCCTAAATAATTTCTGATATAAGGGTAAATATCACCCAGATTCGGACCGTTTTGGGCACCTGTTAGCATGACGCGAAGGGGTTTAAAGAGTTGCTTTCCTTTTAATCCACTCTCTTTCATCATATGATTTTTAAAATCTTCATATTCCTGAAGATAGGGCGCTTGTAATGCGATACTTTTTAATTTTTGGAACTCTTCTTCAAAGTTTTCACATATTTTTGGTGCAAAAATTTTATCGATTTTCTCCTTTATTTCCTGTAAAGTACTTGCTTCTTCTGTATATAGTTTGGCAAGTTCACCGATATCTTCACTTGAATAGCCGATCAGTGCGGAGAGTGTTTTTGCCTCTATCCTTTTGATATGTTCACGATTGATCTGCATCAGTTTTTTAAGATCAAATTTTGCAGGTGCTTTAGAGATTTTTGCAAGGTCAAACCACTCTATAGCCTCTTCAAGCGTAAAGATTTCGGTGGGAGTTTTGTTACCGATCAGCAAAAGATAATTGGTAATAGCAGATGGCAGGAACCCCTCTTCAAGCAGCCATTTGACACTGGAAGCATCATCTCGTTTACTCATCTTTTTGCCTGATTCATTAAGAATAATCGGCAAATGTGCATAACGAATTTCTTTGTCGTATCCAAGATAACGGTGAATCAGAATTTGTTTCGGAGTGTTGGATACATGATCTTCTCCCCGGATGACGGTGGAGATGTCAAACATCATATCGTCAATGGCACAGGCGAAGTTGTAGGTAGGTGTTTTGTCAACCCGCATAATGACAAAATCATCGATATCGTCAGGTGCAAAACGGAGTTCTCCTTTGATAAGATCGTTAAAAACAATATCTTCATCCGGTTTTTTGATACGAATAACAAAAGGAGATTCATTGTTGAGTACCTCCTCATCTGTGAGATATTTACAGGTTCCGTCATAACGGTATGCTTTTTTTTGTTTTTTTGCTTCTTCACGTTTTTGTTCAAGTGTTTCCGGGGTACAGAAACAGGCAAAAGCATTTTGATCCATAAGTAGTTTGGTAGCTAGTTGCTGATGAAATTTTAGATTTTCACTCTGGTAGTTTATTTGATCCCATTGTATACCAAAAAGTGTCAGTAGTTCCAGTATTTCCTGGTCTTTACCTTCAATATTGCGTTCTTTGTCCGTATCTTCAATACGTACTAAAAAACTTTCACCATTTTTTTTGGCACAGATAAAATTAAAAAGGGCTGTTCGTAAATTTCCGATATGCATATCTCCCGTTGGAGAGGGTGCAAAACGATACATATAAATCCTTGTTGTAAAATTGGAGTAATAGTACAACAAAAAATATTATTACTTGGAAAATTTGAGAACAGAATGATACATTATATAGGCAAAGTTGTCGATTTTACTGTTTTGTGACAGAGCATTTGTTTTAATATTATAGGTTTGTGCCAGTTGTACTGCTTTTCCTGCATCGATACGACCATAACCGGCATAATTGTTTCTGCCATCTTTGTATCGGTAGTTTCCGATTTTTTTACTTGTTTGTTTTAAAATATCGATAACTTCCTCTCTGCTGAGATCAGGATTAACCGATAAAATAAGTGCTGCCACGCCTGCTGCAATTGGTGCTGCAGCGGAAGTACCGATAAAATTGAAATTATAATTTGTATCAGTATAGCCTTTATTTCCCATTGCATCTGTAGTGACGAGTTCTCCTGAAAGAGATCCGCCTGGAGCAAGAAAATCTATACTACTGCCAAAATTACTGTAAGATGCTATTTCATCTTTTTCTGTTGATGCACCGATAGAGATAACATAAGGAGATTCTGATTCATCTTCGATGTTTGGTTCATCAAGATCCTGATGGTCATTTCCAGAGGCAAAGAAGATGAGAATACCCTTGCCATCTCTTCCCTCTGTTGCCAGAGTTTTAAAAATTTCATTGTAGGCATCCAGGTTGGTGTAGGAGCCCCAGCTATTGGATATGATAGCAACGTCTTTGTGCATAAGATCATTAAATGCCTGGATATCTTTTGCAACATCGTCATCAGAATAACGTACTGCGATCAATTTTGCTTTTGGTGCTACACCTATGATTCCTTTTCCATTTTCAGTTGCTACCATCAGCCCTGCACAGGCTGTACCGTGCCATCTTCCATTTTTAGAAAGAGGATAGTTTGTATCAGGATCATTGTAATTGGCAAAGTCAATGATATTCTTTTTCAGATCTTCATGGTCAATGTCTATACCTTCATCGAGAATAGCAGTTGTAACACCTTCTCCTTTTGTATATTGCCAGGCTTCTTTGACATTGATATCCGCATGGCGGTAATCTCTGTTTTTTAAATACCATTGATGTCTGTAGTAGGGTTCAGATCTTTTTTGTTTTTTTATCAAAAAGTTAGGATGTGCAAATTTGATACCTTCCTCTTCTGAAATCAAATGGCAAAGGGTAAGTGTTTCATGAATAGTGGTTGATTGATAGAGAAAAAGTGTATCTGAAAGCTTTTTTAGAAATTTAAGATGATAATTTTTAGCAACCTTTTGACGTATTTTATCATTTTTGGCACAGAGTATAAGCTCTGTAGTGACACCATATTGTTTTCCTTGATTATCCTGGTAGTAGGCAATTGTATTTTTATCAGTTTCTCTGCTTTTTTTCAGAAGATGAAGTTCAATCTGTTTTCCTCCGCTGAGATAGTATTCTCCAAAGAGCGGTATTGTAGACAAAAGGAGTATTGTGCAGAGTTTGAAAAACATTATTGTATTAAGCCTTGTAATTTTCTGGATAAGAACAATTATACAATACCATTCGCAGAAAAAAGAGTTTTCTACAGTGTAAATTAAGAAAAAAAGGGATTTTTTGTACCGGGTTTTACTATTGCTAAAATTGAAATAAAATAATTATATTTATAAGATTAAATATTTAATAATTATAATTTATTTCTTGTGTAGTTTCGTAACGACTTATATTAAGTATAGTGAGAAATTTTTTAAGTTCTATTTTAATAGAGAGTTTTTATAAAAAAGTTATAAAAGTGTGCGGTGGAAGTATACTAGTTTGGAAATTTAGTACCTTTTATAGCTTGATATGTTACTATCTTGTATAAAAGGAGAATTTTTATGAAAAAATTTTATATTGCTTTAGTGTTTACGAGTATACTTTTTAGCGGCTGCGGGGTAGGTTCTGTTGTGGCAGCACCTTTTAAAGTAACAGGCGCTATTGTTAATGTTGTTACGCCCGATATTGTAGGAGATACAATCTCCGGTGTGGGGGATGTTGCCGATGCGGCAATACCTTTTTAAGAGGTTTTTGTGGATATAAAATCATTTTTGCATAATCTTGTAACGGGATTGAAAAGAAAAGATCTTCCCCGCGAATACAGTGAACTGACGGAGCAGCTGTTACTGCAGAAAGCATTGAAAATAAAAGATGACTACTATAAACTCGATTCCAAATACCGCTTTGGTGTTGTGGATATTGCCCGTACCGGTACAGGGTATCTCTCGTTGATCGGTGATGCAAAACAGAAAGACCTTATGATAGAGTCGCATGATTTAAACGGTGCTTCCAAAGGTGATATTGTTCTTGCAAAGAGGATTTTTTCCAAAGGTGGTCGTCCAAAAGCCAAAGTTATTGAGGTTTTGAAAAAAGAGTTTGAAGTAACTGTTGCCTATACCAAAAAAGAGCAGGGTAAAGTAGTTGTTTTAAATATCAAAACGGATTTGCCTCTTAGCGTGGCTGTTTCCCAGAAAGCGCTTAAAGCGATGCCTTTGGGGACAGTATTGAAAGTAGATAACTACACATCTGCTGTTACAGAGGTACTGGGTGTACTTGATGATCCGAAAGTAGATGAAAAAATCTCTCTGGCAATTTATAACAAAAAAGAGGCGTTTCCCCCGGCGTGTGAGAGGGAAGCCAAAAGTTTCGGCGATTATGTCGATAAGAGTATGTATCCTGAAAGAGTTGATCTGACGCACCTGCCTTTTTGTACCATTGATCCTCCCGATGCGAAAGATTTTGATGATGCTATCTATTTTGATGTGGAGAAAACGATTCTCTATGTTGCCATTGCGGATGTAAGCCACTATGTCAGTGCCTATAGTGCGCTTGACAAAGAGGCAAAAAACAGAGGTTTTACGATCTACTTCCCCCATAAATCGATTCCGATGCTGCCACGAAGTCTGAGTGAAAATATCTGTTCTCTCAAGCCCGATGAAGATCGTCTTTCTATGGTTTATAAAATTACACTCGATCCCGATACGGGGGAGAGTCTCAAAGAGGAATTGCTTGAGGCAGTGATACACTCCAGACGGCGTTATACCTACGATACGATTGATCTCTTTTTGGAAGGTGATTTTTCACAAAAAGAGAAAATAGATGATGAAATTCTGCCGTTTCTGCTGCCATTACATAAATTACTCTTGAAAATTCGAAAAAAACGTTTGCAGAGCGGATGTGAATTTCGCAATAGTGAAGTGCGTATGCAGCTGGATGAGAATCAGAATCTGATCGGGGTTCGGGTAGAGACAGAGACACCTTCTCATGCATTGATTGAGGATGCTATGCTCCTGGCAAACAAAGCAGCAGCCAAAGCACTGGAAAAGGGAATCTTTAGAACACATGAGAGACCATCTTTGGAACGGATTGATGAATTGCTTGACGATTTGGCAATTATTGGAATATATACCGATGAAAAAGTGGAAAATATTTATGGTATGATCCGCTCTCTTCAACGTAATGCCGATGAAAAGGGGATACGTGAAGAGGTTGACAAACTCATTATCCGCGCACAGCAGCAGGCGGTTTATGATCATGAAAACAAAGGACATTTCGGGCTGGGATTTGAACACTATACCCATTTTACATCACCTATCAGGCGTTACAGCGATTTGATAGTACACAGGTTGCTTCGTGCGATCAAACACAATGATGAAAAAACAGAAAATTTTATTCTTAAGGATATCGACGTTGTTGCGGTGCGTGTCAGTGAACTGGAGCGTGAAGCGGCAAAAGTGGCATGGGATTTTATGGATCGCAAATATGCCCGTTATGCCGATGCACACAAAGGAGAAAGTTTCCTTGCCCGAATTACCGATAATGAACGTACACCGATTGCCCATTTTGAAGAGGGACTTCTGGTGGGGGCGAGAGCTTTTCTGCTTGATTATGATGTAGATCTCTTTGCAGAAGTAAAAGTGGAGGTTGCAGAGGTGCATATTCCGTCGGCAAAAATTATCGGGAAGATTTCGGAGTGGCTGCAGAAAGATGTATAAAAGAGATCTGGACGGTATAATTGCGGGAGGCAAAGTACCTTCCGCGCTCTTGTTATACGGAGAACCTTTTTTTACCGATTTTTATGCCAAAAAAGTTCTTCCTCTCATGGGTGAGAAAGAGAATATTCTCTCTTTCTATTTCGATGAATATCACTATGAAAGTGCAAAAAATTTTATTGCACAGCCTTCTCTTTTCGGAGATGTTAACATACTCTATATCCGAAGCGATAAAAAGATCCCCAAAAAAGAGCTGGATACACTGGTTTCACTGACAAAGAAAAATCCCAATAGTTATTTTTTGCTTCATTTCAGCGGCGATGATCGTGTGGCAAAAGAGATTGCCAGGTCGTTTGGTAAAAAAAACGGCGGAGATTTTGTACGCTTTTTCAAACCCAATATAGGAGAAGCGATCGCTTTTATGCGTCAGGAAGCGGAACGTCTGGGAATGCAGATAGAGAATTTTACACTCCAGCATCTTTTTATGCTCCAAAATGAAGATCTTTCGCTCTGCATCAATGAACTCGAAAAACTCTCTTTGCTGGAAAAGCAGATTACTGTTTCCGATATAGATACCCACGTTTACGGAATGGGTACAATCTCTTTGGATACTTTTATCATGAAGTTATTGCAAAAATCGGATATCAAAGAGGATCTGGAACGTATTTTAGAGAGTACGAACAGCGATGAGATACGGATTGTCAATGCTGTGACTGCCTATGTGACACAGTTGATGCTTTTTCATATATATATAAAAGTGCATGGTCGATATGATGCCAAAGAGATTATAGGGTATCCGCTGCCGCCGCAGCTTGTAAAAGAGCGTGCCGCAATGAGTATCAAATTTAAACTTTCTACCTATAAACAGTTACTGGAACATCTTTTGGCATGTGAACATGCACTCAAATATGCACAGCAAATCGATAAAAACAGTTATTTGATCTCCTGTTTAATAAAACTTCAAACTTTTTTATAGTAAAATCGCGATCACCTCAAAAAAGAGGTAAAAGAAACCTTGCTCTTTTTGTCAAAAAAAGAGCTGGAAAACCACAAGGAGAAATTAGATGAGACATTATGAACTATTGTTCGTTTTAAAGCCGACTCTTACCGAAGAAGAGAACAAAGAACGTTTTGAACACGTAAAGGGTATTTTAGAGAAAAACGGTTGTGAAATCGCAAGTATCAATGATATGGGCGTTAGAAAACTTGCCTATGAGATCGAGAAATTCGAGAGAGGTCACTACTATGTTATCTACTACAAAGCAGAACCTGCGGTTATTGATGAGATTTTGAGAAATCTTAGATTTACGGAAGAGATTATTCGTTTCCTGAATGTAAAATATATCAATAAAAGTGAAATAGCCAACTGGGAAAAACTTGCAAAAGGAACTTTTAATAAAAAAGAAGAGAAACCTGCAGCAGTAAAAGAAGAAGCAAAACCGGCTGAGGAAGCAGCAGCAACCGAAACAAAAGAAGAGAGTGCTGAATAAGCAAAGGATAATTCATGTTCAATAAAGTGATACTTGTGGGAAATCTCACAAGAGATTTGGAGCTTCGTTATACACCAAGCGGTACAGCAGTCGGAAATACCGGTATTGCGACCAGTAGAAAGTTCAAAGGTTCTGACGGACAACAAAAAGAGGAAGTCTGTTTTGTAGATCTTACTTTTTTTGGAAGAACAGCAGAAATAGCCAATCAGTACCTTCGTAAAGGTTCGAAAGTTTTGGTGGAAGGACGTCTTAAATTTGACAGCTGGGAAGACCAGAACGGCGGAAAACGAAGTAAACACTCGATCACGGTAGAGAACATGACAATGTTGGATTCCAAAGGGAGTACACCGGGTGCAAACCAGGGTGGTTATCCGCAGCAGCAGGATAACAGCTTTGGCGGACAGGGCGGAGGATATCAGCAAAATACACCTCCTGCACAAAGCAGCGGTTACAATGCGCCGCAAAGTACACCTGCACCGCAGGAAGATAAAATTCCTGAAATCAACCTGGATGACGACGAAATCCCGTTTTAGGGAAAAGAGTATAAACAAAGAAAAGATATAAAAGGAAAAAATAATGGCAGAAAGAAGAAAATATTCCAAGAAATATTGCAGATACTGTGAAGCAAAAGTTGATTTTTTAGATTATAAAAATCCAAGTTCATTTAAATTCTCACTTTCAGAGAGATATAAAATCATGCCTAGACGTTTAACAGGAAACTGTAAAAAACATCAGGAGATGGTAGAACAGGCGATCAAAAGAGCAAGACATGCGGCGATTGTTCCATATGTGGCAAGCAGAAAGAAAGTGATCGACAACCCTTTTGCAGATTTGAAATAATTGCAATTTTAACCATAAATATGCTGCGAAGATGGTTTTCGCAGCATATCTTCATAAAAACTACTTAAAATAATTTAATTTTTGTATTTTATTTGCAACTTATCTTTACTTTTCATTTGAATTAAGATAAAATATCCTTTTGTGAAGGAAAAAAAACCATATGGAAGTCAAGAAACCCAACGAAATAAGCAGTGAACAGCATACCCTGTTTGTCAGAACGATACCTGAAAGCAAACGCCCGCTGGATCGTAAAAACAATATCTATCAGATTCGCCCAAAATATAAAATATTTACACTTTATATAGAACGTTTTAAAGAACTCAAAAGAGGACTGCATTCTGTTTTTAATGAATTACGGCAGGCAGGTACAGATGATGTTCTGGAAATTCGTATCAATTCCGGCGGTGGATCGGTCAATGAAGGGTTGCAGTTTTACAATCTGATGCGGGAAAAGTTCGATAAACGTACCCATGCCTATTTGGATAATCACGGTTACAGTATGGGAGCGCTCCTTTTTTGTATGGCGGATAGACGGGTTGTTTATCCCTATTCGGATCTGATGTTTCATAACTATGCTTCTACATTTAGCGGAAAAGGTGGCGAACTTAAATCAAGACTGGAGCACAGGGATAGATTACTGCGAAAATTTTTCAAAGATATGATTGTTAAAAAAGGTTTTTTAACAAAACAAGAATTTGAAGATATGATCATCGGTAAAGATTTCTGGATGGATGTTGAAGAGATGTGTAAACGTGGTATCGCAACACATGTGGTTTATAAACATGAAGAGATTAAAGCAAAAAAGTATCTCAGGATTTTAAAAAAGAAGAGAAAGTTGAAAGAGAGTAGCGAAGCCTGAGTTATCTCAGGCTTGTCTGATTTTGCAGCAGTAAAGATAAAACTTCTTTCACCATAACATGTAAAAAATTTCGCGGTGTTGTTTTTTCACCTATAGTTTCAAATTCCGCATTATGATATTTTGACTTCAGCTCATTTTTTAGTTTGTAAAGATTGGTGATTTTGTCTACCAATACTCCCTGAATCTCCGGCATAGAGGCTATGTATACTTTCCCTTCTGCAAACTTTTCGATTTTTTGGCGTGCTATCCCTCTGTTTTGGGCAACATCATCTATAAAGTTTTTATAGGTTGGCTTCAACATCACATTTTCAATATATTTTTTATTCTCTTCTGTCATCTCTTTGAAAAGAGAGAGGGGTTGTTTGAATTTTCCGGCTGTGATAGTATCCTCTTTTACCCCTATTTTATCGGCAAGTTCGCTGAGGTTGTAGTGCGGCATAATCACACCGATGGAGCCTACGATGGCATTTTTGTTGGCATGGATCGGTTTGATGGCAGAAGCGATATAGTAGGCACCGCTTGCAGCCATATCATTGACATACATTGTTACCGGCATGGTTTGATTTAACTCTTTAAGGTATTCTGCAAACTCCTGTGATGCGGTAGGAGAACCGCCCGGAGAAGAGACATCTACGAGCAATGCTTTATATTTTTTCTCTTTTTTCATCTCTTCGACCGATTTGATCAAATGTGATACATAACGCGTTGTAATTGGTTTATCAATATGCAAAAGAGCGATTTTTTCTTTTGATATATCGCTTGAAAAAGGGTTTTTGATCTGAAAAAAATCGATAAACAGCGCTGCCAAAAAAACAATTTCTGCAATAAACAGCAATATAAAAGCATACTGTTTGATCGATGAAATGCTGATCTCTTTTTTCAGTTTTTTTATTTCCAAATCTTTAGGATCCATAATTCTCCTTGTTCACTTAAATCTTATTTAAACTATAACATAACATGTATAATAAAAAGTGAATGGATTTTTATCTTCATGAAGTGTATAATCTCATTTATGCAATTTTTTACACAATAAAGGAATCTCCAATGGTAAAAGAACGTTTTATTCTCTCTACTGAAACAAAAAGTTTTCTCTCTTCTTTGAAACCGAAATTCGGCTTTAACGGCTTTGGCGAAGTAACCTATTATCGTACTTACAGCAGACTCAAAGCGGATGGATCACAGGAAAACTGGGCAGATACGATTATACGTGTGGTAGAAGGGGTGCTGAGTATTCGCAAAAATCACTATATTTTGAACGGACTTCGTTTTGAAGATGACGAATGGCAGGAGTTTGCACTCGATTTTGCCCATGCTATGTTTCGTATGGAGTTTTTACCACCGGGACGAGGGCTCTGGGCAATGGGTACGGAGTATGTCTATCAGAGAGGTTCTATGGCTCTCAACAACTGCGGTGCAGTAGATACGACAGATCTCTCTTTGGCAGCGGAATGGACGATGGATGCTCTGATGTGCGGTGTTGGTGTAGGGTTTAATACTGCCTGGCAGGGTGATGCTGTCAAACCCAAAAAAGATACGCCTCTTTTGTTTGAGATACCCGATTCCAGAGAGGGCTGGGTGGAGAGTGTGCGGCTTTTGATAGAAGCTTATACAAAAGGAGGGGAGTGGTATAGTTTTGATTACAGTAAAATCAGACCATATGGTGCTCCTATCAAAGGATTCGGGGGTAAAGCAAGTGGTTCGGAGCCTTTGAAACAGCTGCACCGGCGTCTGGAAAAGTCTCTGGATGATTATTGTGACGGCGAATACGATACAACCAGAACAGTAGCGGATATTTTCAATGCTATCGGTGCCTGTGTTGTTGCCGGAAATGTACGAAGGAGTGCGGAAATAGCTCTTGGTGAACCGGATGACAGGACATTTCTGGATTTGAAAAATTACAAAAAAAACCCTGAACGTGCAGAGATCGGCTGGATGAGCAACAATACGGTGATTCTCTCAAAGACAGAAGATTTTGAAAAGATTCCGCAAATCGCACGGCGGATTAAAAACAACGGTGAACCGGGAATCTGCAATTTGATCAATATGCAGAAATATGGTCGTTTCGGAAAAGAGATGAAAGATAATGCCTGGTTGAGCAACCCCTGTTCCGAAATTCCTCTGGAGAGTTTTGAACTCTGTAATCTTGCCGAAGTCTTTCCTACACTTTGTGAGAGTGAAGCCTGTTTTTATCAGGCGTTGAAATATGCTACTTTTTATGCTTCGACAGTTTCACTGCTGCCGAGTCACAGAAGCGAAACAAATGCTATAGTTGCAAGAAACCGACGTATCGGTGTCAGTCTCTCAGGTGTTGCGGATTATCTGGAGCAGGTGGGTGCAGCGCAATTGACAAGACGTTTGCGGGAGGGGTATAAAATCGTGCGGGATGAGAATGAGAAACTTGCCAAAGAGGCAGGAATTCCAGTCTCTATACGTGTGACAACAATCAAGCCTTCCGGAACGGTAAGTCAACTTGCCGGTGTCTCCAGCGGTATGCATTTTCCAACGTTCAAATATGCTATCCGTCGTATTCGTGTCGGGGAGGATACCCCTATATGTAAAGTGTTGATAGAAGCGGGTGTACCTCATGAAAAAGATCACTACAGTGAAAATACGATGGTATTTGAATTTCCGATTGATCAGGGAAAAACACGTAAAGCAACCGAAGTTTCTGCCTGGGAACAGTTTGCTTTTCTGGCAATGCTGCAACGTGAATGGAGTGACAATATGGTCAGTTGTACGGTCTATTTCGATAAAGAAAAAGAGGGGGATCAGATTGCCCATATGCTCGCACAGTTTGCTCCGGTGATCAAAAGTGTTTCGATGCTTCCGCATACGGAAGAGGGGGCATATGAACAGATGCCTTATGAGGGAATTACCAAAGAGGAGTATGAAAAACGGCTGGAGAATCTCAAGGAGATCGACTGGTCGAGTTTTGGCGGTTCGGATGGTGAAGATTCCAGATTTTGTACTACAGAAGGGTGTGAGATAGAGAATATTCACAATCAGTAACGATTATACCTGGGAAAGAGGAAGGGAAATATCCCTTCTTCCCTCTTAATATTTACCGATCACGTTGATAAACCATCCCTGTGCCGTATAGTCGTCAAGCAGTGTCAGATCATCTGTAAAGTCACTGAAGTTATAGCCTATACCAAGTTTCATATTTTCTCCGATATGTTTATACAGACCGATCAGTATACCTTTTTTGTAGCCGTCATCTTTCTGGTCAAGATAGTGCCCTTCCAGCATAGCATCCCACTCTCTGATGATATGGTAATTCAGACGCAGGGCAGTGAGTATAATCTGGCTGGTATACCACTCTCCGCTGTTACGTACGAGGCGTGTCTGATACTTTTTGAGTCCCAGTTTGGAACCTACTGTCCAGCGCGGATTGAGCCGGTACGAGAACTCGGTTGTAAAGATATGGGATTTTTCATCCGCTTTTTGCGGTATCTGTGCACTGTTGAGGATATCATACAGATAGGTATATTTTCCGATCAGATTGAAACGTGCATTGGCGACCGGACGGTAGGCAAATCCGATACCTGCTTCGATAAATTTCGCATCTTTCGTACCGGCACTATTGTCCAGACTTTTGGCATAGTTGAATTTTCCCATCACACGCCATGAAGGGTTGACTTTGTATTCGACTTTATTGGCAGTAAGGTACTGTTTTGTTTCGGATTGACCGTTTTTGTCGATACGATACTCCAGTTTGGTGTCGGCTTTGACCTTTTTGGCTGCGTAATTGAGACCGACCGATACACTGTCTCTTTGTGTACCGCTGTCGAGATCGGTACGGTTATATACCAGATTTGCGATCAGATAACGTGTAAATGCATAATCAAGTCCGAAAGTCTGTGCCACACCTGCCATGGTACTACTGTGGCTGAACTGATGTTCTGTATAGATATCCAGGGCACTGGTGATTTTATTTTTCTGCCCTATGGTAAAGATATTGGTATTTGCCATATTTTGGGTGCGGTCTGTAGACAAAACGTAACTTGTGTAGAAAGTATGGTACGGGTTATATGCATAGTCAAGACCTATCTGTGCACTGTTTCCCCTGTCTCCGCTGCTGCCTTCCAGATTGACGCTGAATTTTTTGTAACGCAAATCTGTACCGATTGTTACAAGATCATTTTTCAGATAAGTTCCGCTGTGCTGCAGTGTGCTCTGGGCGGCTGCGTAGAGTGAGAAATAAGAGGTAACGTCATATTTGGCTTTGAGTCCGGCGAGTGTTCCTTTACCGCTTTGACGGAGGGTGGATTCCTCTTTGATATGTCTGATTTCTGCACCGATTGTTGCAGCTTTATAGCGGTAATCTGTTTCAAGACTGGCTGTTCTTACTTCATGAGAATCTTTGATCAATGCAGTAACAGCCGCTTTTAATGTCGTATGTTCTGTAACATCGCTCTGAATATTGAGACCATAATCTGTTGTCTCTTCTGTATCTCCAAGTGTAGATTGTGAAAAGCCTTGTTCTCGTTTTTTATACCATGCATCCATAGTAGCGTTATGTTCAATTGTTTCAATGTCTGCCAGATCGAGTCGTGCTTCCACTCCGTAGGCATTGCCGTCTGTACTGCTTTGAGGCTGCTGTAGACTCTGTGTGAAGCTTAGACCGCCGTCATCGGAGATAAAGTTTGCACCATCTGCCTGCATCGCTTTACTCTGTGCAACTTCTGCTTTGATATAACTGTTTTTACCGCCTTTAAGCGTAACATCCGCACCTTTGACTTCATAATCCTTGTCAGTTCGGTTTTCATGACTGTAGGTTACCCCTATACCGAGTATATCTCCCAGCCACTGTTTGATACGCCCGCCGAAAGTGGTCTGCTCTTTTTGCAAAGTTTGCGGGATATATTCATAATCCACCATAAGCAGGATACGGTTGCCGTCGAGTGGCTGATCTTTGATGATAGAGGGACCGTTTCCTCTGGCGTAGGGTGAGAGCGGACGTTTGAGGATGATTCTTCCCTGTAACTCGTCTATTTCATAGTCTCTGTCGCGTTTGAGCAGAATCTTTTCCACTACTCTTTCACTGTTTCTGGCGCGTACCTCTACCCAGATTTTTTCACTTCCGGTAACAATCTCTCTGTGTTTAAGATAATAAAGACTGCCGCCTGTCGCGGTAAATGCATTATGGGCATATCTGCTTTGTGCGTCACTGGCAAACAAGGTGGCATCGGTTTTTGTATCGCCGTACTTTGTCAGTTTCATAGAGGAGTATTTCAGCTTTGCACCATAGAGTGAACGGTTGACGGTTGCAAACTCATTCCCACTGATGGCTGTATTGAAATTACCCCATACCGCTCTGGATTTGTCCCATGCGATACTCAGATAAAATTTGCCCTGAGAATCGGTATCTTTATAACTTGTAGAATCATCTCCGTAAACATAGTAGTAACGATCCGGATCGAGGTGTCTGAAGATACTTTTGGGATCTTTTTTATGAATATCTTTAAAGATATCATTGATATCGGACTCTTTGGTATCCATTTGTGCGGTAATGAGGTATTTGCCTTTGATTTTTCCTTTGAGGTAAAAAGCGACTCTGCCATCTACAAAGATATCTTCATTGTAATGCTCATCCGAGGAGAGCGGTTTGATGTTTCCGCTGATACTGTTTTGCCCTATGGTTAAATCTGCAAGTGCCACCATGAAGAGATGATTCTCTTTGACTTTAAGCCCAAGATCTTTACTGTAAACATCTCCATTTTTATCCATAATCTGTACAGGAATTTTATAGGTGCCTGCTTTTTTGATATTTTCGTAGACAAATTTCCCCTGCGAATCTACTCTCACATCGACACCGTCGATATTGAGAATATTATCTTTTGCAATTCCTTCTCCATAAACACGTACTCTTGCACCGTTGACGGGAATACTTCTGATTTTCAGTGTGGTTTTGCCGTAAATCTGCGCCTCATAATCCTCTTTGGAAAATTTTGCATTTTCGGACAGGAGTATCGATTTTGGTGCAGTCTCATCATAATGCCCCTCTTTGTCATAGACACGAAGTATATATTTGAGAGTGTCTCCTTTGTGCAGTTGCAGAGACTTCTCCTTGTCAATCTCCCAGAGTAGTTCATGAGGGATTTTTTTACCTTCCAGCAGTTTTACAGGCTGTTCATTGCCGTTTTGATCTATCCTGTAGACCAGCAATGCATAATGATCTATAAAATCGCTATAGTTTGTGTAGGTATAAAATGTGACCGGCTGCAGTGCTTTTTGGTTGTTGATTGCAATTACCGCATTTGTCATGATATCCAGATGTGGTTCTACTGCCAGGGGATCACTTGTCGCCCAGATAACCCCGCCATTTTCGAGATATGCTTTGGTTTTGATATGAACCGGTTTTTGAATTGTTTTGAGTTCTATCACTTTCTCTTCTATAGAGACATCTACACGCCGGTTTTTTTGCATGCCTCCGCTTGGTCTGTCATTTTCTGCAACTGGATCACACTCTCCTTTGTCTATCAGTTTGACATCAAACACGCCGTTTGCATGAAGCGTGGTTGCAAGCAGTGTTGTTGTTATGATACTGATGGCAATATTTCGGGAGGTTCCGTTTATATACAATCTTTTCATGAAGCACCTCCTTCTTCTTTTTTAAGCGTTTTGGCGCACTCTTTTTTTGTCAATCCAAATTTTGTACACTCTTTTTTGGTACGTGGTATATTCGGTTTGCCCCACCAGTCATATCTGGGGTCAAATTTCACCTCTTTATTACAGTCAAGATAGGTGACGTCAACACTGCCTATCTTTTTGTCTCCCAGACAATGTTTCAATTCTCTGTAGACACTTTGTGCTCTTTTGTAGGCAAGTTTTTTGTTGTACCATACCGGCGCTCTGGCATCGGTATTTCCTTCGATAAGGATTTTTCCGCCTTTGCTTTTTTGTAGTTTTTGTGCAATCTTTCTAAGTTCTTTTACCTGATCCGGACGGATACAATCCTGATCCGAGTCGAAATAGATCGATCCAAGAGTGGTTTTTCTGGTGATTGGTTGATAGACCTTGACTGTTTTGATCTTCGTCTCTTCCACATCTCTTGCATAGCGTTCCTGTTTCGGCAGTTTTATACCAAAATCGATTTTGTTGAGTTGTCCGGCTGTGATACGGTAAACTCTTGGATTTTCAGTGGTAAAGCGTGCTCCCTCCGGCAGTGTGGCAGGATCAACTTTCAGGATAAAGTTGCGTCCTCTGCCTCCGAAACCGCCGCTTTCAAGATCTGCAAGATGATATCTTCCGTAGGCGTCTGTTTCGATTACCATACCTGTAACTGTGGCAAGGCGCACACCGGGGATACCTTTTTCCCCTTTATCCTGAATACCGTTTCCGTTTTTGTCCTCGAAAACTTTACCGATCAGCGTGGCGTTGTCGACAAATGTATCTGATGTGATTATGACGTCTGCAGTTGTCGTATTACTGACGGATTGCCCGTTTTGTACGGCGATGGCACTGTTGGTATGTTTTCCTCCTGCCACACCGACGCCCACTTTCAGCAGGTACGTGATTGTTGCTGATTCACCGGGATGCAGGGTAAATGGTCCAAAGGTGATCTCTTTGGCGCCGGTTGCAGTTAACTCTTTGGTGATATTGCCGTATTGGATACGGGCAGACCCTTTTTCGTAGATAAATCCGGCAGGGAGTCTATCCTCTACCGTCAGATTGGCATAGGTATAGCTTTGGTCAATATTTTCTACGAGGATAGTATATGGTATAAAAGAGCCGATATGTCCCTCTTTTTTCTCTGCATTTTTAGTCAGTAAAATATATTGCGGAGCGGTTGCCAGCTCTTCAAAATCCTGTCCGGTAATATCTCCGAATCCGCTTAACGGAATATCAATACTGATTTTGTGGTCGTTGCCGCCATCGGCATCGCCAAGCGGTTCATATCCTGTCTTTTCAACTATTTCAATGGTATAGTGTTTGCCCGGCTCCAATCCGCTGAAACTGTAGTCACCATTTGCATCTGTTGTGGTTGTTTGCAGAATATTGCCGTTTTCATCCAGCAAATTGAGTTTGACATTCGGTAAAACTGTATCTACAACTTTGTCTCCGTCTGTATCTACTTTGATAGTTCCTGAAACGGTGACACGTTTCTGATCCAGAAAGTTCTGATTTTGAATATCCGTTTGTACCAGGGTTACTGTAATAGTATTGTCATTGGCTCCGTCTGAATCACTCAGGGATACGAAACCGACCGGATCACTCTCTTTGATCAGGTAGGTTCCCGGCGCCACTGCACTGAATATATATGTTCCATGCTGTGTTGTTTTGGTGGTCTGCACGATATTTTGGGTACTGTTGTTGATCAGTGTGACTGTGACATTTGGCACTCCCTGATCGGGAATATTGTCAAAATTCATATCTGCTCTGACTGTTCCGCTTATGAAAAGAGAGGGCTGGTCGATAAAGTTCTGATTTTCGATAGCACTCTCCTGGAGTGTGACAGTGATATTGTTATCGTTTACACTGTCGCTGTCATGAAGAGATATATACCCTGATTTATCCGTTTCGGTAATAATATAACATCCCGACGGCAACTCTGTAAAACGGTAACTTCCGTTATTTTGTGTAGTGACAGTAGCATGGTAACTGCCGTTTTGACAGCTGTTCAGTGTGATTGTAACATTTGATAGCGGGGTATTTCCGTTACCGTCACCGGTGGTATCGGCATAGACAAATCCGCTAATATGTGTTAGAGACTGATCTGTAAAAACATTGTCACTGTCTATTTCACCTGGATTTAAGTGGACGTTGATTTTATTGTCATTATCGACATTTGAGGCTTCTTCATCGTCACCTGCTGTATCATTGATAGAAAAGTATCCTGCCGGATCGAGTTCCAAAAGAAAATAATCCCCGTCGTTGAGGTTTTCAAAAAGGAACTGACCGTTTGCCGTAGTGTTAATATCTGCAACGATTGCCCCGGAGATATGGTGTGCTCTGCTGTAGTCTGCATTGACAAGCCGGATGACGGCACCTGCCAGCGGGTTTCCGTGAGAGTCTTCCACCATTCCTGAGATTCCCGCTATGCCATCGACAAAATTGTTTCCTGTAAGTGATTCACCTTCATTTGTCAGGATAAAAGCGATTTTATTATCGTTTGCTCCGTCTGTATCACTGACAGAAGTGTAGTCAGGAAGATCACTCTCATGAATAATGTAACTTCCCATCGGTATATTGGTAAAAAGATAGTTTCCGTCGGTATCGGTTTGTGTGGTTAAATCGGTACCGTTGATATCTTGAATAACAGTACCGGAGTTGTCGGTAATTGTCAGTGTTACATTGGCAAGAGGGGTACTGTCCGGTTTTGTGACACTACCGCTGACACTGCCGGAAGCGAGGCGGTCGGTAAAGCTGTTATCATTGTCGTTTGGGTTTGATGCAGTTGTCTGTACCAATATAAGATCATCCCTTTTGTTGCTGTTCTGCGCCTCTTCATCTCCTGCATCATCATTGATGGAGATATAACCTGCGGGATTGCTCTCTTTGATGATATAGTCACCGATGGTGATATTTGTAAAGTTGAAATTTCCTGTACCATCGGTTGTTACCTGTGGTACCTGGGTGCCGTTGTTATCATCAGCTCTGGTAGTGCCGTCAGAAAGATAGAGTGTGAGTGTTGCATTTGCCAGAGGCTGGTTGTGATGGTCGGTAACACTTCCCGAAATGGTACCCACAGGGAGGGTATCTACAAAATTGTTGTCTGTATAAGCTGTATCCGGTGCTACGGTTACTTCGATTTTGTCGTCGTTTGCCCCGTCTGTATCACTTACAGAAGTGTATCCGCTGAGTGTCCCGGAGACAATATAGATAGTATCGGAAACAACATCGCTGAAGCTGTAGGCTCCGTTTGCATCCGTTTGTGTTGTTATGTCGTTGTTGTCGATATCTTTTAAAACAGTTCCTGAAGCATCTGTCAGGGAGATGGTAACACCCTGGATACCTTTGCCGTTTGGTGTGGTTACTTTTCCGCTGATAGTGCCTGCGCCGGTGATGGTAACAGCGTAATCTTCTACTTCTCCTTTTGTATCGCTGTCTGTGCCGGCTGCAAGATTGTCTGTTTCACTGAAACGGAATCTGGCATAAACCCTGCCGTTTTTTGCATTGGAAGGGACAACAATATCTTCAGTAGTCAATGTAACACCGCTGGAAGCATTACTGCTACTTTCTCCATTATTGGAGATGACTTTATCTGTAATAATATGTTCGCCGGCATCGTCAAAGTCACCGTCACGGTTCCAGTCGAACCAGCCGTTGAGATAACCGCTGCCGTAAGTTGTGATAGTGAGTGTAACGGTATCGCCGGTGGCAAAACTTTTTTTGCTGAGGGAATCACTTCCTACTTTGACACCATCTTCGTCATTTTCATTTCGCGTATCATCCCCCAGTGCATCGTTACTTGCCTGATAACTGCTCTCTGTATCGGCAGGCAGACCGTTACCGAGGATAACTGTTCCATCGAGTCTGTTTCCTGCCGTACCGTATGAAGAAGGTGCATCTCCATACTCTTTTTGACCGTTGAAAAGTGCTGAAAAATCTTCGATTTGAAAAGAGAGTTGAATCAGACGGTTTAAACCGATATTTTCCGAGTCTGTAGGTCTGTCGCCGTAAGCATTGTCGTTTTGTACCCGTACTCTGATTTGTGAAACTTTGTTGGGGGCAGAGCCGTTGACCCAGATAGAGCTGGCACGGCAAGTGGGATCGGGTGTTGCCTGTGTGTCATCACAGTTCCCGCCGTCCCATCCGATCATCTTGACATTGTAGGAGTTGTAGTAACTTCCTTCGGCATAGTTGACCAGACTGTTATCCGAGATATAGGTTCCGTCAGGAGCATCGATATAGACATCATCGGTTTCAATATCTTTATTGGTGTTTGTATCCAGGTCAAATGCAGTAACCATCAGTCTGTCCACTTCTACGGGAGTTGTGGTACCTTGCTGCACAAGGGTGATTTTGTAAGATTCATGTGCTTCATTATCACCATCGTCTGTATCACGCAGACGGGTAGCGAGGGTATTGTCTTTTACATAGACACAATCCCCTTCGCTATAGTCATTGTCTGCATCTTCCACTTCTACCAGAATATCGAGTGCCGTACCCTCATAAGTGGTTGATGTACCGAAACGATATACTGTGCCTGATTCGCAATCTGTTCCGCTGACGATTGTCCGTGAGCCGTCAAGTTCAATACTGACAGCCTGGGCGGAGATGGCAAAAACCATAAAAAAGAGAAACACAAAGAGTTTTTTGAAAAGGTTTTCTCTTCGAATAATCCAATTTTTTTGCATAAATACCCTTTTAATTGAAAATACTGTTTTTAGTATCGGATAAATGAGAAAATCTTTTAGAA
>CAZYZD010000027.1:0-25026 GCA_964651755.1 uncultured Sulfurospirillum sp.
TGAAAAAAGAGAGCGTTGCCGATAGGAAAGAGAAGTTTTTAAAAAGCCTACCCATCGCAAAATTCCTTCAGATTTTAAAGTGGGCTGATAATAACTATATTTGGTTACAAAACGATTACAGTTTTTCTCTTTTGAGATACATCGAAACGATAATATTGCAAATAAAAAAGTTGTTGGGAAATTTTGAAGCAAGACGATATAGCAGGTATTTCAGAGAAACACCTGCTGTATAAAAGAGGTTATGTTACTACTGTAGTTTGATCACCCTGGAACCATATGCCGGAATCGTAAATGTTACACTGTTTCCGGAAACCACTCCTGTTGTCGCTCCTGTAATAAAATCCTGTAAACTGGAAGGAGTATATCCGAGATTTAAAGTTGTAAAGGCAGCACTTACAGCCTGATTCGTCGGATTTGCAGCGATAATATATCCTGTACCGTTTACAAACCTTGTACCATAGATAACATCTTTATTGGCAGTTGTTACCTGAAACGAAGGATTATGATCCGCCTGGATAATACCTGCGCTCATCATTTTGTCAATTTCATTTTTCATATTCGGCAAATCATTCCACCAGACTCTTTTGGTGATATCTCCGGCACTTCCACCATCTCTCCAGAATGCCACCCCTCTGGCACCTTTGGCAATCGCACCGAAAAGTACTGCTCTGAAATTGTTTTGAACACCACGGGTAATCTCTGCAAAAACTACAGGCTGCTTTTGATTCGGCATACGATCCATAATCTCATATTCATGCATACTTGGCTGTTCTATGAGTGTGGTATCTTCCACCAGTCTGTTTGTTGCAACATAAGCGCCTGCAATATCGCTGAGATCGTTATATTTTCTAGTCAGTGCATAATCTCCCTGAAGCATATAGATCGGTCGTGCGCCGTTATCTTTTGCTCTCATTGCATTGACAGTATTGACAACCCTTGGCAAACGATTGTAAAACTCATTGTCAGCATAATAAAACAGAAGCTTGCTTGCTGCATCTGCATCGTTTAAAATACCCTGCAATCTATTTTCAAGATCACTCACACTCTGAGAATCATACATCATTGGCAAAGTAATATTCAAAGCAGTATAAAGCCCTTTGTTATAGGCATTTTTGACATCAGTAGCACTCCAGGCATTTAGTTTCATGTTAAAACCTTGATTTGCATAGACACTTAAATCCCGGCTGCTGTCAACATCTACCAGTGCAATCGGGAAAAAATCTCTCCATACACCGTTCTCTTTGATCTGCATATTGCCCAGTGAGTCAACTTTTGTCAATGTACCGTTAAAAGCTTTTTTCGCTGATCTTGCAGGCAAATGCACTCCTTTTTCAAAAGCAAAATCATCTACCCATATCTTTCCGTTAATCCCCTGATGTGCCATATAAATTTTAAAAGAAAAGTATTTTATATTACTATTTGCAGGTATATTGATTTGAATAAACCCTTGCTCCCAAGTATTGACAACAGAGTTGGCAATCTGACTTCCTTTGGAATTTTTAATTTCATTTTTATTTTCATCCCAGTAAACACCGTACACTTCCAAAGATGGCTGCATACTCTCTGCTTTTGTCCAGAAAGAGAGCGTATAACTTTCACCAGGTTCAACAGGCATCAAAAAAGCGGAAAAAAGCCTGTCTGTCTTTTCCCAATTTGTATCGGAATATTCCAAAATTGCCGAACCGGTACCTTTGTCATGAGACTCTGTCGTATCAAAGTTTACATCTGTAAGATCTCCATTTCTGATAAAATACCAATTCTTTGTGGTAGCCAGTTTCATATAGTGCCCTTTCTGAGCATCATCCTGCACAATCTCCAAATTTACCGGAGGATCTTGAGGTAACTGATCTTGTGGTTGATTCTGAGATTGATCCTGTGACTGATTTTGTCCCGGATTTTGTACACCAGTATCATCAGATTTTACGGAAGAAGTCCCTCCTCCTCCACATCCTGTCAGCAATGCCAGACTGATACCTGCAAGCAATAATTTGATTTTTGGTTTTATCATGGAAGTTCCTTTAAATAAATAGTGATGTAATATCGGCAATTTTATTGAAATCTTTAACTAAAAATTCATATTATTAAATTAATGCTTAATTAATTATAATATTTAAAAAAGATTTAATATATTTAATTTTTTTTCTTTGCGTAGTATCAAATAGAAAAAATAAGAAGAGTTTATGCAACTGAAAAAGTCTGAAATCATATCTGATTTCAGACACTGCCCCGATGAAAAAAAGTTAATTAATCCCTTTATCCGCCCAATATTTTCTGATCATATCTTTTGTCTCTTTGGGAAGAGGCACATACCCAAGATCAGTTGCGATTGTATCGCCGTTCTGATATGCAAAATCAAAAAACTTCGTCACTTTTTTATTTGTATCTGTTTTCTCTTCAGGAAGCAAGATAAATGTCGCCGCAACAATGGGATAAGAACTTTTTCCATCCGGATAAGCGATCAAAGCATAAAAATCATTATCCGGTGTCCATTTAGCATATTTTGCTGCATTCTGAAAAGATTTGAGTGTTGGCAAGATATACGCACCCTCTTTGTTCTGTACCTGTGCTGCGGAAAGTCCCAGTTTTTGCTTGTATGAGTATTCGATATAACCGATAGAGTATTTTGTCTGCTCAATATTTGCAGAAACTCCTGCATTACTTTTACCGGCAACCACATTCCCTTTCCAGTTTGGTTTTTTACTCGCTTTAAATACTTTGTTGTCGAGTTTTGAAAGATAGTAGGTAAAATTATATGTCGTACCGGACTTATCCGCACGTACAGCCACTGTGATCTTTTCATGAGGAAGTTTCAGTCCAGAATTGACACTTGTAATCTCTTTATCATCCCAGTATGCAATTTTACCGCTGAAAATACCTGCAATCGCTTTTTCGCTAAGTTTTAAATCACCATCTTTGATACCTGGAATATTGTAAGCAAGCACAATACTTCCCACAACTGTTGGAAACATATAAAGTTTGTTTTTTCGAAGTTTATTTGGTTTCAGAGGTTTGTCACTTCCTGCAAAATCTACCATTCTTTTTTTGACAGATTTGATACCATCCCCCGAACCTGTCGGTGTATAGTTTATTTTTTCACCTGTTTTGGCATTGTATTCTGAAATCCATGCTTTATAGAGTGGTCCGGGGAAAGAAGCACCTCTGCCTTGCAGCTCACTTGCAAAAAGTGATGTTGCTGCGATAGAAACGGCAATGCTCAAAGTAGCTATTGTCTTTAATTTCATTATTTTTTTTCTCCTGAAATTTTAAATTCAAACGAAGTATAAACTAACTTGATTACAAAACGATTACAGTTATTTCCGTAAAAATGCATTGTAACAATTTCTTATGAAAATAATTAAATAAAATATCTGAAATACCGATTTAAATCAACAAGTAGATATCTAAAATTTTATAAGAGGGACAATATGCAAAGCATCAAAGTATTTTTGTTTTTTACTATACTTTGTATCAATAGTGTTGTACTTTATGCATCACCCTCTCAAACAGCAAAAACACTGCATTTGATCCCAGGGAAAAAAGCGATCATCCAATGGGAACGTGTCTTTAAAAGTGAGAGAAAAATGAAAAAATACGGCATAGACAAACTATCTGAAGAAGAACGGGTAGCACTGAAAAAATATCTTCTGGATCACGCAGCTGATTCAGATCATCCTACCGTAGCAGGAGATATGTAATATGAAAAAAATATATTTTGTATTTCCTCTTATGATCACTGCTCTTTTTGCCAATGAAAGTGATGCGTTAATCAAACGCCTGAAAGTACTGGAGCAAAATAACCAAAAACAGTCTAAACTCATTACTGAACTATATGAAGAAATTGATAATTTAGATCAAAAACTTGAAGAAGTAGAAACAGCTACATTACTTGATAAAGTCAAACTTGGTCTTGGCTTTCGTGTCAAAATGAACAATTTTGACAAAACAATGGCAAATGGCAGCAAAATCTCTTCAGACAATATCTGGTCTACAAAATTCACACTTTCTATGCGTGCAAACATTACAGAGAAAATGAAATTTCACGGTCGTCTCTCCATGTACAAATACTGGGCAGACTCCACTAAACACCTCTATGCACAATATGACAATATGCAGGGGCGTGTTCCCTCTGATAGTTCTGTCTATCTGGAAAGAGCTTACATAGACTGGTATTTCAACCTGGGTGTTCCCTCTGCATTAACAATAGGAAGACAACCCAGTGCAGACGGACCAAGTCATCAATTTAAAGAAAACACCACACGAAAATCAACCTATTCTGCGTTAGTTTTTGACGGTGCTTCAGATGGTATTGTCTATACAGCAGATATCTCAAAACCAACAAATATCAAAAACGCAAAACTACGTCTGGCATATGGAAAAGGTTTTCAAAATGATGAAACGCAAATTGGTGTTTCCAATGCTTTTATCGGTTCTCAAAACGATACATTAAAAGATACCAACGTTGCAGGTCTATTTTTTGAATCCAGCATAGCGACTATAAATAAATCTCTATTTCAAATTGGATATGTATATATGAGCGATGTTATCGCAAATGCAATGGAAACAGATACAGACAAAAATCAAAATATTGGAGATATATCATTTGTTGGTATTATGGCAGAAGTGACAAACTTTAAAGAGAGTAATTTCGATTTTTTTGCACACTATGGTATCAGCACAGCCAAACCAAATAACAACCTTTACCAATATAACGGATACAGCTTTGGACTTTTAAGAGATAGCGCAACTGATTCTACAGAAGATAAAAAGGGAAGTGCATTCTGGCTGGGTGGAAGATATACTTTTGAGAATTTTCACAATATCAAAATAGGTGCAGAATATAATCAGGGATCAAAATATTGGGTAACTGCAACACAAGGCTCCTATGATGTTTACAACAAACTTGCTACCAGAGGAAAAGCTACTGAAATTTACGGATCATATCCTATAAACCGATACAGTTTTATCAAGCTTGGAGCCCTGAATATCGACTATGACTATACATACAGCGGATGGTATCAAAAGAAACCAAAAAAGATTTCTACTCTTTCTGAAACTGAAAAAACCAATATTTTAGAAAAATTACAATCTATCTATTTACAATTTTCTGTCAAATTTTAGGGAAGATATATGAATATACTAGAACGTATCAGTTTCAAATATAAACTTTTTATTCCCTTGCTCTTTACACTGGGTATGTTCGGTATGTTTCTGCTGCAAAATTATAAACTTTCAGGATTCATAGAGGGACAATTATTATCGATTCACAAACAAGAAATCTGGCTCAATACTATTGCCCAGTCGATTTCAAGAAATATCAATGATTTAAAAAACAATTTTATCAACAAAACATTACAGAATCAAATCAACAAAAAAGAACTTATCCAGGCAAAAGAGAAATTTTACGCAATTAATTCACAAATAAAACAGATCAATAAAAATAAATTCCTGCACAATGAAACAATCAAACAAAGTCTGAACAGACTACAATCCAGACTGCAAGGGTACTACGCTATTTTGCTCGATCTCCCCGACACATATAAAGAGAGTCCCGAAGATGCTATTTATACTATTATTTCTCTAGGTTCAGTACATAGTAAAATCCAGGATGAACTCAATATATTACTGACTACTTCAAAAGAACAACTCAACCATAAAATCATATCAATCAAAGAGATGGTATCAAACAATAGATCGAAAATGATTTGGATGGCACTTATTTTAATGGGATTATTAATTATATTTGAACTCTTTTTGATTAAAGAGATATTAAACTCTATTCAAATATTAAAACATGTCAACAGTTCATTTCATGATTTTTTATATGGCAAAGTATCTAAAGTAAAAGAGATTGAATATTTTCCAAAAGATGAAATTGGACAAATTTTATATATGATCAGTGACAATACCAAACAAGCAGAAGTCTTAATCAGCAAAGAGAGGGAACTGACTCAGGAGATCAATAATCTGAACAATACTTTAGAACAACGGGTAGAAAGCGCACTGGTTGAAATTACTGCACTCAATAAAGAGATTGAAGAGACACAAAGAGAAGTCATCTTTACAATGGGTGCTATCGGAGAAAGCCGGTGTAAAGAGACAGGCAATCATGTACGCAGGGTTGCAGAATACTCCAAATTACTTGCTACTCTTTATGGGCTTGATGAGCAAGAAGCAAATTTGATCAAAGAAGCATCACCTATGCATGATATCGGAAAAGTTGCCATCCCAGATCATATACTTAACAAACCGGGAAAACTAACAGATGAAGAGTTTTCAATTATGCAAACACATGCACAAATCGGCTACGATATGCTAAAACACTCCAATCGCCCTATTCTCAAAGCTGCTGCTATTATCGCACATCAACATCATGAAAAATACAACGGTACAGGCTATCCTAATGGTTTGAAAGGAGACCAAATCCATATATACGGTGCTATCACTGCTATTGCTGATGTATTTGATGCTCTAGGGAGTGACAGAATTTATAAAAAAGCATGGGAACTTGAAAAAATTATCAAACTTTTTCATGAAGAGAAGGGTAAACATTTTCATCCTGAACTTACACAGATTTTCCTGGACAATATCGATCAATTCCTGAAAATTAAAAAGATGTACGAAGACCACATAAGGATGGAAACATCAACAGTATAAACTATATACTCCATACAGAAAAAAATATCAGCAAAGAGATTCCTCATTGCTGATAAATTATGTACGTACTTTAACTTAAAAATCACCTTCTGCTGCTTTATCCATCGCAGCATAAACTGTATCTCTTACGGCTTCCGCCATTTTCAGCATCTTTGGAGGCAATGGTCTTCCACCATGAAGCATCAGACCCATATCCATCGTATAAAGCCATCTGTTACCTTCGTCATCTTCCTGCAACATGATACGACATGGCATAAATGCCCCGTATGATTTGGCATAATTCAAAAACTTTGCAGCTACAGGACGACTGCAAATTGAAAATATTCTGGTATATTTTGTTTTTTTACCGCTGCTGTCCAGCGGTGAACCGTCAAACATGGTTACATCGGCAACCAACTCCATATTTCCATCGCTTGCGACACTTTCTATAATATCTTTGATATCCTCATTTGAAACCTCTGCATCCACTTTTTTATATCGAACCATACCATCCGCTGCATTTCCGGTTTCAAGTACAGTCCCGAACATATCCATATAAAGATTCATTGCCTGAGGATCAAGTTTTGTAACCTGCCCTATCAATCCACCAAACTTTATACCCGCAAAAAGTAAACCTGCTACAACCAGGGCACCTATAATCATCAGAACTCTTTTAATCACACCCATATCTTTCCTTTATTTGTTTTTTTTATAATTCATATTCTATTTTAGCCAAAAAAATCTTTAGAAAATTTTAAATTAAAATAATTTTTTTTTATAATTAAATATTTTATATTGATTAATATTTTTTATAGACAAAAAGGAAACTCTGAAGAATAATCAAAACTTGTTTTAATTCCAGGAGAGATTTAAATCTAAGAAAATTGCCGGAACTATTAATTTGAAGTTAGCGTTAAAATAGTAACCGGCAAGCAGTATCAGCATAAACTGAGGCAGGAAATCCTACCATTTCACCTCAGCTGTCAGCATATATTTATCTTCTGCATCATCATCCGTGTTGGTATCCGGATCAATATGGAAAAGATTCGCGATGAATTTTACATTTTTAGAGTATTTATAGGCGGCACCGACAATATACTGCTCTCTGTCTTTATTATCATCTGCTTCAAAAGAATCATATCTTCCGATAATTGACCAGTCATGTGTCGGTCTGTACTCACCGTTTACAGTAAAACCGCTACCGGTTTTACTATTGTTTGCAGCACCTTGTTCATCTGCAGTGACATACATACCTGCAATCAAAAACTCCGGCTGATTATAAACTGCGTGAATACCGTACCATACAAAATCTTCATCATTTTTGAGTGTTTTGGTGTTGTATTGTCCAAGAAATGAAACATCTGCATAGGTATCACTCTCATGAACATGCTTTTTACCTGTACCATAAAGTGAACTTGTCAGACGCCACTCATAAGAGAGACCGTTTTCACCATCATCGTCTGAACCGTGATATCCCTCACCATTTACGATAGCAAGTTCACTCGAGAAACTTTCAGTTTTTGTTTTGAAATTGATACCTTTATCTGCTGAGTTGGTAAAATGCGCACCTTCATGCTCTTCCACAAATGTTTTGGCAATACTTATGTAAAGCCACCCATGATGCTCTTCATAATCGATCCATGGTCTGTGTACCTGACCTATTTCAACACCTGTGTTAACCATGATATTATCAAGATAAAGATATGCATATTTCAATCTTACGTTGACTTCACCGCCTTTTTCATTATGCGTATCGAGTGTGATTCTCATATAATCTTTAGGACTGTTATTGATATACGCTTTTACCTGAAAATAGTTTCTTCTTGTCTCAAAGTAGTCACTTGCATCACCTGTTTCAGGATCAGCATGAACAAATCCCAGGTAGTGTGTACCATTAAACTTCAACGTTGCTGCGTTTGATTTCACCACTACATCCGCAAAACCGGCAGTAGAGATAAGCGCTGTTGCAGCCAGTGCAGAGAGTAAAAATTTATTCATATTTTTTCCTTTTTTGATTTTGTTTGTGTAATAGTATTGAAATTTGATTACAAAATGATTACAACTTTTTCATCATTTAAAAAAACAATATCTTTCTTTCACACAAGACATTATATAGAGTTATTTTTAATCAAAACTATTAAAAGACCCTCCATATTTGTTCAAATAATAATTCTCCATTTTTATATTTTTTCAGTACATGCCCCAACTCATCATAAGTATAACTATATTGTGTAACAAAAGTCTGCCCAAACCATTTTACTGTTTCTTTAGTCACATTTCCATATTGATCAGTCTCATAGTAGATATATTTTGGAAATTCACCACGATCAATTCTGCCTGAATCCAGTTTGCCGTTTTTGAAATGATATCTTTCAAATATCGCATAATTTCCTGCTTCATCATAAATACCTACCTGTTTCTCTGTCACATTGGAAGAAGAATCATATATCCAGCGTGTTGCTACCTTTGTATCATCCTGTATTTGCTCACTCAATCTTCCCTGCTCATCATACTTGTTCGTGTAGGTAATAGTAGAAACAATATCTGGATTTCCAGTTTCTTTGATTCGCTTTTCGATCATATTGCCGTGACTGTCATACAGATATGTAATCTCCTCATTTGCCATTATCTTTTTACTGACAACATACCTCGTCACATCCAAAGATAACTCTTCCAAACCTTTTTTATAGAGTACCTGTTCAACATAGGGTTCTACTTTTTTATCATAGTCAATTGTCAGTTTGTCCTTATCTGTCACAGGATTCCAGTATAAAATATCCTGATAATCTCTAGCACCGTCACCGTTGACATCTCTCTTTATCAATTCCTTTGCCAGTGCATCCACTCTTTGTGCCAGTTTTGCATCAGACATCTGTGCAAGATTTTCAACACCCGCCAGATAATCATAAATCACCTGTGTAAAGATATTGACCTTATAGTGCCCGGTCTGCAACTCTTCCTTCGTTACAATCGCATGCAATCCGCCACTGACCGGTGTGGGTGTTTCATCCCAAATCAGATCATCATTACGATCAATATCTTCACCGCCTGAAACAGTTAGCAGATAGTATCCTGACTCCAAACTGTTTAACAGCTTCGCAGAGAGCGGAATAATACCGGCAGTTGTTACATCCTCTCCATCGCCCTGCGTAGTTGTTCCTTCAACAATAGCTTCAGAATGATGCAGTTTTGTCAATTTATAGTGTGCCTGTGAAAGTGGTCCCAGAAGTGCCTGTCCACCCTCCAAAGCTCTCTGGTGCACAAAAATCGTATAAGCTTTGGAAACAGTACTTCCAAACATATCTATCAACGTAAGAGTTTTAGTATAGACAGATACACCATCCTGATCATCATCCAAAAGAGGGTCATAATGTACTGTTTGTTCCAAAAGTCCCGTTTGACTCAATACACTACCGTTGTTATCTGTCCATTGATACGATACAACCATCCCTTTTATTCCCATCTGTGCCGGATCTGCTACCAGGTGCAAAAGATCTCCATCCACCAGGTGCAAAATATCTTTTTGCACTGTTACATCCATTGCCATATCTGCCGGTTGTGAAAATATCTGCGAAACTACCGGATTATTTGAGGTTATTTTTCCGACAGGATCACTCTGTATTCCACTGGCTCCTTTATCTTCAATATCCATTTTTTTATCTGAACCACCAGAAGAGCCGCAACCCGTCGCTAAAACCAGTGCAGTAAGTAAAGAAAATACAATATTTGCTTTTTGTTTCATGAAATATCCTTCCACTCTTTTTTTAAAATGTAATAATATCGGATTTTTATGCAAAATGCTTATTTTTTTAAGAAAATACTTTAAATTATTTAATAAAGATAGTAAAAATATCCCATATTGCAAAAAAAATCATATGAATTTATTTTTTCACTTTTTTTGCCGATTTATATATCAGGAAATCCCATCGATGGATATATTATGATCAATACACTAAAATCGCTTGATTATCCCTATGAATTGAGTGAAGCTTTATTCAAAGCAAGAATAGGAACAGTCGGTTCAAGTATATTAGGACCTTTACTTGCTGTATACCTCTTTCAGGAGACTATTCCCTTATGGATAAATATTATATTTGTAATATCTCAAATTTTTATCTTTATTTTCCGCTTGTTTATTGCAAACCATGCTTTAACTACTATTCAACAATCAGATAAAAATAAAATTCAATCCTATCTAAAAGCTTACCTTATTGCCATATTTTTAAATGCTTTTTTACTGGGTATCTATAGTCTGTTTGTTATACATTATGGCAATACAACATCTATTTTTCTTTATATATCAATCTTGTATGCACTAAATGCAGGAGCCATGTCTACTTTATCAAGTGTTTTCCATGCTCTATTTATATTTACCATTACTAGTTTGGGATTACTCATCATAGCACTGTTATTTGTCGGAAATTCAACAATGTACTATTTTATAGCAGTGTTGACTGCTCTTTTTATCTTTATAACTATTCCTGCTAGTTTCAGAATCTATACAATTCTCAACAGAGGTATCCTGCAAACCAATGAAATCAAAGCCCTCAATATCTCCCTGGAGGAGAAGATTCAACAACGTACAAAAGAGCTGGCACAAAAGACACAACAACTCGAAATACTCAACCGCTCCCTTGATCAACGTGTCAAAGAGGAGAGTGAAAAAAGCAGAAAAAACGAAAGGCTCCTCATCCAGCAATCCAGACAAGCTGCCATGGGCGAGATGATCGGCAATATCGCCCACCAGTGGAGACAGCCTCTCAATGCGCTTGGACTGATACTGCAAAATATCTATTTTACTTATCAAATGGATGAACTAAACGATGAATTCATGGAAAAGTCCATCGACAAAGGAAAAAAACTTACCACATCTATGTCAAAAACAATCGATGATTTCCGGGACTTTTTCAAACCAAATAAACTCAAAGAAGACTTCAATATCTCACAAACTATCAAAAACACCATTGAACTGATTGAAGCCAGTTACCACAATAACAATATTATCTTACAAACGCACCTGAATGAGAAGATAATAACAGAAGGCTACCCCAATGAATTTTCACAAGTCATCCTCAATATTCTCTCCAATGCAAAAGATGCTCTTTTAGAAAAGAAAAAAGAGCATAAAGTCGTCACCATCAGTACATTTGCAACCGAAAACCACGCTATCATCACCATCGAAGACAATGCCGGCGGTATTCCTGAACATATTATCAACAGAATTTTTGATCCCTACTTCACCACCAAAGAGGAGGGACAAGGCACAGGCATCGGACTCTATATGTCAAAAACGATTATCGAAAATAACATGAGAGGAAAGATATCCGTCCAAAATCACAAAGAGGGTGCCTGTTTTACGATAAAACTCAAAAAAAAATCTCTACAGGCGGAACAATCCCAGCACCCAGAAGATATAGATCATAAAGATGACCGAAGAGCTGAAAACAAGGAACGTCACCACAGTGGGTTTACAGTCGTATAGTGCGGCGAGGTTGACATTCATCACAGCAAGCGGAACAATCAGTTCCAGAAGCACCACATTATACACCAGTGCCTCTACATGATAAAAATGTAAAATCAACAAAGCCATCAGCGGTATGGCGACAAACTTCATGAAAGTAACAAAAGAAAAAAGTCTCCACTCTATCTTTTTGATCTCGACACTATAAAGATACATCCCGAAAATCGCAAGCTGTATCACCATCGTGGCATAAGCACCCATTTTCAGAGGTCTCTGTAAATCTTCCGGCATCGAAAAACCGATATAATTTAAAAAAAGCGCCGCGAAACCAAACCATATAGGCGGCAGTTTAAAAATATTGAAAAACGAGTCCCGCATACTGAAGTTTCCACGCGAGTAAAAATAGACACCCACACTGTTTACCAGAAAAACATTTGCCATATTGATAATACTGGTATAAATCACACTCTGTTCACCAAAAAGTGCAATTCCAAGAGGGATTCCGAGATTTCCCGTATTTCCGACGATACTCGCCACAGTAGCGATGGAACGATCTTTCTGTTCTTTGAAAAGGAGTTTCGAAAAAAGCAGACTCATTCCCAGAGCCGCCCCAGTCACTGTCATGAAAAGCAGCGGCGCTTCGATTACACTGAAATCTATTTTTCGGGAAGTAAGTCCCCAAAACACAAGGATAGGCTGTAAAAAGTAGATAGAGAAGAGCACGAGTGTCTTCTCATGCATCTGCTCTTTAAAAGTAAGTTTTGCAAAAAATCCCAGCAGTATAAAAAGGTAGATACCGCCGACGGATAAAAAGATATGCACAGTGCCTCTTTAGGCAAAAAGTTCCGGATTTTTCTTCTTCATGTATTCGATCACTTCAACCATTTCACGGTATCCCATATCACCGTCCTCTTCTTCGTCAAACACTTCATCAAGTGCTTCAATATAGACTTTGACCGCTTTTTCGAGATTTTCCTCTTTGACACCTGCATAGTAAAGTACCGCTTCAAGCATATCTGCCAGATGGATGGTAAGATCTTCGATCTCCTCTTTCAACTCTTTGATTTCATTACTCATTGTTTTCTCCTATTGTCATGATTTCCTGTATCTGTTCTTTGACCGTATCGTACACAAAAGAGTCTTTAAAACTCTCACACTTTCCGCCGCTCGCATTGGCATGCCCTCCGCCGCCGAAAAGTTCTTTGGCAATCTGGCTGACATCAACCTTGTTGTTTGCACGCATAGAGACATTTTTACGCCCGTTGATATCCATAAAAAAATCAAAGTCTGGATTTCGTACCAGAAACTCATTGCCGATGATGGAAGTATTGCCTATAGAGTAAGTCAAAATTCCTCTGTACCCTTTATAGTGGACAGTCATCGCATCTCTCTTTTTAGTCAGCATATCCACCACAAAAGAGGCTATCAAATTTTCCAGAGTATTATTCTGTTTTTGATTTTGGAGGAAGTAACTCTTTTTGATCTGGTGAATCGCATCATCAAGTGCAATATGTGGATCTTCCATACCCACATATGCCATCGCACGCTCCAGCGAGTGAAAAATATATTCACTGTTTTGTTCACTGAAAAGCATACGGTTAATCTCTCTTGACCCCGCTACCAGCCTCATAAAAACTTTCCCAAGTTCAAAATGCTCACTTTCATGAAGCCAGATATCGATAGCATTTACCACATCCACATAAGTTTCCAGTGCCCCGATATCATACCCTTTCGCCAGAAAATAATCATAGGTAATCTTTGTTGCGCAACGTGTAGTATCCAAATAATACCACTCATACTGCTCAGCGCAATCCTGTCCTGTTTTATGGTGGTCAAGCAATAAAATCTCAATATTTTTTACAGAATTTTCCACCCCCTGCACCAGGTTTTTCGCCTGCTGCTGCGTAAGATTCAAATCTGTAATCAAAATCAGATTATCATCACTGCCCTCAAGATAGATCTTGCGTAAAATCGCATTGATACAACTGTCAATTTCAGAACCGTAGTTGGAGTTATAGTAGGTGATATCTTCAAAACATCTCTTCGTAATCAGTTGACAACTGTAACCGTCCAGATCGGTATGGGAGAGATGAAACACTTTCTGTTTGCTTTTTTGCATTATATTCATTTACCTTGTTATTTTATATTTTTGATCTGATTTTTCAGAGATCTTCTATTTCAATAGAACTCAAAACTTCAAATTTTGCCGACGGATCAACCTCAGCATGAGAGAGTACGACAATATCTAAATTGAACTTTTTAAAGATATCCGACAACGCTTTTCGCAGAGCCGGATCGACAATCAAAATCACCGGAGCAACACCACGCTGTAAAACTGCAGCCGCTTCGTTACTTACCTTCTGTACAAGTGCATTGATCTGACCGATATTGAGCATCAACTCTTTAAGACCGTCACGCTCCTGAAGATGTTCCAGAAGTTTCTGTTCTGTCGGCGCCGCCAGTGTCACAAGTTTTAAAACACCCTGCTCATCTTTATACTGATTGGTAATAACACGCGCCAGACGCGCCCTTACCTGCTCGGTAATAATATCTACATTTTTAGTCACTTCTGCTACATCACTGATCGTCTCTAAAATCGTCAGCATATCTTTGATAGGAATCTTCTCTGCCAGCAACGCTTTGAGTACACGCTGAATCAAACCGATAGAAGCTACTTTGAGGACATCTTCCACCACCACAGGATAACTCTTTTTAACATTATCCAGAAGTTCCTGCACATCCTGACGCGTCAGTAACTCTTCGGCATAGGTTTTGATCAACTCACTCAAATGTGTAGAGATAACCGTAGAGGGATCAACCACCGTATATCCCTTGGTAATCGCTTCCTCTTTCTGTACCGGATCTATCCAGATAGCATCCAGACCAAATGCCGGCTCTTTGGTTGGAATACCATCTATAGGTTCGCTTACCAGACCATTGTCCATCGCCATAAATTTATCCGGATAAACTTCCCCGCTGCCAATCTCAACACCTTTTAAAAGCAGCTGATATTGTGTCGGTTTTAAATGGAGATTGTCACGGATACGCACCTGAGGAATCAAAAAACCGTAATCGGTTGCAATTTTCCGGCGCATGCTTTTGATACGATCCAGCAAATCCCCCTTCATCGCGGGATCGGCAAGTTTGATAAGCTGATACCCCAGATCGAGTTCCAGAACCTCTTGTTTGAGAATATCTTCCAGCACTTTTGCCTCTTCTTCACGGGCAGCTTCAGGAGATTTCGCAGGTGGCGCGCCACCCTCTTCTCCCTCCATAGAAATTTCACCCTCTTCTGCCTGCGGCGCCTCCAGCACTGCATGACTGAGCAGATACCCCAACCCTACAAATACCAGTCCCACAAATCCCAAAGAGAGTGTAGGAAGCCCCGGCACGATCGCAAAAAGGAGTAAAATCGCACCGACAATATAAAGCGTTTTATAGTCGCTTAAAAGCTGATCGACTGCATTTGTCGCAAAACTTTCACCCTCACCGCCCGCTTTGGTTGCACGAGTGATGATAATACCCGTTGCCGTAGACATAATCAAAGCCGGCAACTGCCCTACCAAACCGTCACCAATAGTCAGAATCGTAAAAGTCTGTGCAGCACTCGCTGCATCCATATCAAATTGAAACATACCGATCAGAAAACCGCCGATAATATTGATCACCGTAATGATAATACCTGCAACAGCATCACCTTTGACAAATTTACTCGAACCATCCATTGCACCATAAAAATTCGCTTCCTGGATAATCGCTTCACGCCTTTCTCTGGCTGTTGCTTCATCGATCAGTCCGGCATTGAGATCCGCATCAATCGCCATCTGTTTACCGGGCATCGCATCAAGGGTAAAACGCGCTGCAACTTCTGCAACCCTGGTAGAACCTTTGGTAATAACCATAAAGTTAATCAAAACCAAAATTACAAAAACAATCACACCGATGACATAATTTCCACCTACCACAAATTGCCCGAAAGAGGTAATAATATCACTCACTGCTTCCGGACCGGCATGCCCTTCCGAGAGAATCATCCTCGTCGTTGCGATATTCAAAGAGAGACGATAGAGGGTGATAATCAAAATCAAAGTAGGAAATGTTGTCAAATCTGTAGGTTTGGGAATATAGAGAGAAATCATCAGCACCAGTACGGAAACCGCCAGTGAAATCGTCAGAAAAAGGTCAAGAACAGCACTTGGAAGAGGAACGATAATAATCGCCAAAATAGCAATTACAAAAAAGACAACCGCCAGATCTTTGGAAGCAGCAATAGGTGCCAAAAACTTTTGAACACTCTGCAAAGCCTGTGCGTTTCTACCCTGTGCCAAAAAATTCCTTCTGAAAAACTATAATATATCCTGGAGTGTCAGCCCATCGAAAAATTCATCCATCTTAAGTTGAAACTTGTTTAAAAACGGCCATATCATACAAAAATCCCCCTTACCGGAAGGACAAGCATTCGGCGTAGAAGAGCATTCGAAAACATTCAAAGGTTTTTTTTCCGCTACTTCAATAATCGCACGAACCGATATCTCTTTGGGGTCTCTGTTCAACGCAAATCCGCCTTTGGCGCCTTTATAGGACTTCAAAATCCCTTCTCTTGCCAGAGATTGCAGGATCTTTGCCAAAAAACTTCTGGAAATATTCAATCTTCGTGCAAGCGTATCTACATCTTCCGGAGCACTTTGTCTCGAAATGAGCACTAAAGAGAGCAGTGCATACTCACTTGCTTTGGTTAATAACATGGTACTCCTGTTTAGGGCAAAATTTATCTCATTATATCACAGAATAATGAAGAAAACAAATATTAATCCAAGATTGAAGCTAAGTTAAACAATTTATTTACAATTTTCAGCTAAGATATTAGAGATATTTACTAGGAGAAATATAAAAGTGATAAAAACAACAACAGCTGTTACACTACTTTTTTTATCGGGAGCACAACTTTTTGCCCAAACCTATTATTATGCTTTTGGCAAAAAAGTGATACTCGAACCATTACATCAAACTAGAACAAACAACGATTCCAATATTACCTACTATCAAACGATGACAGGAGAAAAAATTGGTGTCAAACATGAAGTAATCATAGGATGCAAAGAGATAGAAAAATGCAGCCGGACTCTGGAGCAATACCCCATCACCTCTATCGAAAAACTTTCAAACACCCTTTATCTGCTCAAACTGACAAAAGAGAGTGATCCTTTTGAAGTTGCCAACAAACTCTATGAAGAAGATACCATTTTTCTGTCACATCCAAACTTCATCAAAAAGAGGAAAAGACGTTGATGCAAAAAACTTTTCTGCTGCTTTTACCTCTGTTGCTCCTTTTTTCCGGCTGCGGTAAAGATAAGACAAAAACCCAACAACCTGAGACAGAAGAGGGTTTTAACCCCTACAATGAACCCTATTTCCAATACCAGTGGTATCTGGCATATACAGACAATGATTTTTCCCGAAGCGCACTAATCAGTCAAAACGCCCATATACATATTCTCGATGCATGGAAATATACACGGGGAGAAGGCGTTACCGTCGCTGTTATCGATGACAGTTATGAAGTCGGACATCGTGACCTTAGTACAAATATCACAGATTTTTACAATGCTGACTTTCAAAACACAAAAGTGGAAAATGATACGGACGACTCTTCTCATGGTACAGCCACAGCAGGATTTATCGCAGCGCCAAAAAATGATTATGGTATTGTAGGTACTGCACCCGATGCAAAACTAGTTCTGATCGCCCAGATCTATGATGATGATGTCGCTACGATCAGAGCATTTGAATATGCAAAAAACAAAGGTGCAAAAATAATCAGCAATAGTTGGGGAACAGGAAATGTCTCGCCCGCTGTTGCAGAAGAACTAGCACTGCTGAAAGAACAAAATATCACCATACTCTTCGCCAGTGGAAACTATGGACCAAGTCTTTTCAGTGATAATCAGGATCTTGATGTTCCTGGCGTTACTGATGAATCAGAACTGCCAAGTGTCATTGGTGTAGGCGCTACCAATGAGCAAAATCAACTCGCAAGCTACTCAAACTATGGTAAAAATATCGACATCCTTGCTCCGGGAGGAGAATATCTTGGGTTACTCGGATTGGATGATACTGGTGTTAAAGGTGTTCCATATAATACTTATACATTTACAAATGGATATAGTATCACTATAGATAACGCTCATGCTTTTGAAACAGGAACCAGTTTTTCCTGCCCTCTTGCCGCCGGAGTAGCAGCACTGATGCTCTCTGTCAATCCTTCTCTCACTCCCGATCAGATACGCACTATTCTCATAGAAAGTGCAGAAAAGATAGAAGCTAATTCTGTCTATTATGATGACAATGGGTTTAATCTCAAACGCGCTTACGGCAAAATCAATGCCGCAAAAGCAGTAGAATTGGCAAAAAACTACCAACCACAACAATAACAGGCTCTTTTTAGAGCCTGCTCATTTACCGCATCATCCCTTCCGGATCTACACCCTCTTCGAGGATAATAATCTCTACCCGGCGGTTACGCTGTCTGCCTGCGGCATCTTTATTGGAAGCAACAGGATAAGTCTCCCCGTAACCGTGTGCCAGCAAACGACTCTCGTCAATCCCTTTGGCAATCAACGCATTCTTTACCGCCTGTGCACGTCTGAGAGAGAGGTCTATGTTGTATGTTACACTGCCGATATTATCTGTATGTCCTTCTATCAGAACTTTACGTTCAGGATTATCCTGTAAAAACTCTGCCAGTTGGTCAATCGCTCTTTGTGCGCCGGGAAGAAGGTTCGCTTTGCCTGTCTCAAACAGAACATCCCCCAGTGTCAGAACCAATCCACGATTTGTCTGTTTGGCATTTAACTCTTCCATCTCTTTGAGTTTTGCTTCTGTTTGTGCCATCTTCTTTTTCAGAAGCAGAAGTTCTGTCTCTTTTGCTTCAAGAAGCGCTTTTTGCTTTTCCGCTTTCAGCTCTTCTGCTCTCTTTTTCAACTCTTCCTGGCGGGCACTCTCTTTGACCACTTCCAGTTCACGCTCCAGCAAATAGGCATAATGATCCGCCTCTGTTTTATCTTTTGCATGATGGCTCAAGTCATAAATCTTTCCAGCCTGAAAAAGCGCCAGAGGTGCTTCTTCATTGATCTTTTCATCTGTAATCATTGTCTGATAGGTTTTATGTACACTTTGCAGTTTTGGTGTCACAACAGGTTTACTGCTGCACCCTGTCAATACTGCAAGCATCAGAAAACCTGTAAAATATCCTCTGGTATACATTATTCCCCCTTCTCCTCATCAATCGTCACAAATTCCCGACGCAGTTTCTTCAGCTCAAGATCAAGTGCATCTACCTCTTTTTGCAAAACAGAATTTTGCGCTTTTATCTTTGCAACTCTTGCATCAGCAGTCGCTTTCTGTGCCAGCAGACGCGCTTCATCATAGGCTTTTTCATCCATCTTTTTCTGTGCTTTTTCCAAATAGGATTTCGCACTCTCAAAATAACGCCTTGCATCTGCATTCTCTTCTGCTTCCTGTGCATTTAAAATAGTCATCTTTGCCGTTTTAATATCCTGAAGAGGCGGTGTACCGCTGGCACATCCGCCGGCAATTCCCGCAAAAACAAGCAACGCCATTATGATATTGGTTCTCAACGACATCTCTATCTCCTTTTTACTTGTAAAACAAACTCCTTCATGATATAATAATTTTACTAATTTTACTGATACAAATATTTAAGTTTTAACTTATAAATCAAATATATTAAATAAAAAAGGATAAATGTGCATAAAAAAGTATGGTTTTCACTTCTGCTTTCTACCCTGTTAGCCTCTACACTTAGTGCAAAAATCTCAAAAGAGTACTATGAGAACGGCAAAGTTCATTATGAGATCAACTATGAGAACGGCAAAAAAAACGGTATCACTAAAGAGTACTACCCCAACGGTAAACTCAAAGCAAAATGGAGTTATAAAAACGACCAGCTCAATGGTGTCAGCATTCAATATAACAAGGAAGGTGTCAAAACCGCCGAAGTAAATTTTGTCAATGGTGTGCAGGAAGGTATTACCAAAAAATATGACCAAAATGGTCAACTCAAATATGAACTTACCTACAAAAATGAAAAACTTAACGGAACTGTTACCGAATATGAAAACGGTAAACGTGTTGCCAAATGGTCATACAAAGACGGTATCAAAAACGGTACCAGCATTGTCTACTATCCAAGTGGTAAAAAGAAACTTGAACTTGAATATAAAAACGGTAAATTAAACGGTGTTTCCAGAGAATATTTTGAGAACGGAAACCTCAAAGCGGAGTGGAACTATACAGACGGTGTACTCAATTAAGAGTATCTTTAGGAAGTTGAGATATAATCTCCACTTCAATTTAATTTTGAAAATACCAATCAGGAGGTCGTTATGGCTTTAGATTCGGCTAAGAAAGCGGAAATAGTCAAACAATTCGGTAGAGGTGAGAATGATACAGGTTCTCCAGAGGTGCAGATTGCACTACTTTCAAATAGAATCTCTTATTTGACAGAACATTTAAAAACAAATAAAAAAGACCATAGTTCAAGACTTGGACTTTTAAAACTCGTCGGTCAGAGAAAAAGACTTATGAGATATCTCAAGAAAAAAGATTATGAAAAGTATATGGAAGTAATCAAAGCATTAGGTATCAGAGACAAATAGTTTTTCATGAGAGCCGGCTTTCGGCTCTCTTTCAGTTTTTTATTTTTTATCCTCTTCACACTCGACATCAGGTCTTTCACACTCATCCAGTTTTACCAGATCAGCTTCATCGAAAAGTTCCATTTTTGGAATCGCAAACGCAATCACAATCAATGCCATGCCAAATACAAAAACAGCTTCAGGCGCATACTTCCCGCTTACATCAACAAGCGTAGTATTGCCAAAATTGTCACCCATCAGCGGTTTGAAAAAATCATCATAATATTTCGTAAAAAGATAACCGCCGAACAAACCGCCGATTGCACCAACAAGTACATCGATTCTTCCTTCCGCTATTGAGATAGGTCCTGTTCCAGGACATTTACCCATAATCGCCATCCCGATACCAAAGATAATACCACCAATCACAATTCCCTGTATCATCATTGGTTTTACATGATAACTGGCATATCCCATCTTGATCTCAAGATAGAGAAAAATACTCGTCAAACCAATCGCAAAAAAGAGCATTTTAGGGATGATCGTATCTTTTCCCATTGCAAAACCTGCAATCTTTTCAAATTTATCCACCCTGCTGTACTGGATAATAGCACCAAAAACAATCCCAATTACAAAAACCAGCCAAACTGGTCCATGTCCTTCATGTTGTACGATAGTATACATTTGCTCCGTTCTGCTGATCACAAAATCAAAATATTCAGAGATATTCATCTACTTCTCCCTCTTTTTGTAAAAAAGCTTACCCGTAACCAATAAAGTCACCAGTACCACACCACCAAAAATCATACTGCTAAACGCCGTCTGACTCATACCTGACAAAAAGTGTCCCGAAGTACAACCACCCGCAAGTCTCGCACCGATAATCAGTAAAAATCCGGACACAAAACTCCACACCAATCGTGAAAGTACAGAGTTGTTTTTGTACCGTTTCCATGCAGTAGGTACCAAAGTAATACGAAAAGATTTAGTTATAAAAACAGAGGTAACAAAACCACCGACCAATGCACCCAGCAGCATTATACCTTCCCAGGCACCTGCTTTCTCGATCTCTTTGAGATAACTGTAATCATCAGGGTTCATACCAAAAAGTATACCCGCATAGTACGGCACGTAGGTTGATGCGCCAATTGGTCGGTTTGCACCAAAAACAGAGAAAGTAAACAGCAACAGCATTGCCATCAGCACACCACCTGCCCACCAGGTTAAACGCCTTTTCATGATATAACACTCCTTTATAATAAAAAGAAGTGATTATATCTATCTTTCTTTAGAATAAAATAAGTCTAACTGATATTTATAATAAATTCTACCAGTTATCTAAACGGCTGCTTTGATAATAACGCTGTACGATATCCGGATCAGGATGGAGGTTTACCTGTGCATCTTCTTTCCCCTCATACGGAATCATAGAAAGCACATACCGGATCGATTCTAGTCTCGCTTTTTTCTTGTCATTGGAATCGACAATAATCCAGGGACTGTAAGAGTTATGTGTTTTGGAGAACATCTCATCTTTGTAATGGGTAATCTTGTCCCACATCTTCTGTGCCTGTTTGTCCACAGGGCTGAGTTTCCACTGTTTGAGAGGATTGTGCTCTCTTTCATGAAAACGTCTCTGCTGCGTCTCTTTGGAGATAGAAAACCAGAATTTGATAAGAATAATCCCATCCTCAATAAGTGCATGTTCCATCTCCGGCACCTCTTTCATGAACTTATCATACTGCTCTTTGGTACAAAAATCAAACACTGGCTCTACAATAGCACGGTTATACCAACTACGGTCAAAAAAAGCGATCTCTCCGGGATTGGGAAGGTTTTGAAAATAACGTTGAAAATAGAACTGCCCCTTCTCCACGTCACTCGGAGCAGGCAGTGCCACAACACGATATTTTCTGGGATTAAGATACATGATAAAACGCTTGATCGCCCCGCCTTTTCCGGCAGCATCCCGCCCCTCATAGATAATCATCAAACGTTTTTTGTTGTCATATATCCAGTTTTGCATCTTGATCAACTCAATCTGGAGTTTTCGCAACTCATCTTCATAGGCAATATCCCGAAGTACTTTGGATATTTTTTTCTTCTCTATCAACCCTTTGATACCCTCTTTGGTACGAAGTACCTGTACCTTTTTTTCAATATCCTGAAGCTTCTCCTGTAACTCCGGTTCTTTGATACGCTCTTTCAGGTAGTTGATATCTTCGTAAAGTGTTTTCATGAAGTGCCTTATAATTTTTTTATATTTTATCATTATAACATATATTTCAATTCGCCTTCTTGAGTTTTATCAGATCTCTTTGTGTACAATAACGCTTTTTTGAAAAAGGAGTGGTATGATTTACGGTTTTGACAGAGGTGTCTTTTTTATGTTCTTCTCTGCCCTGCTCTCTGCGCTCAACGGTGCCGTGGCAAAGATGCTGGGAGATGATTTAAGCGCACTGGAGATTGTCTTTTTTCGTAATCTTTTCGGGGTGGCTTTTATCCTCATTACACTAAAACACACACCAACTACACTGCCGGGAGGCAAACCATCTCTTCTGATCTGGAGAGGTATCTTTGGTTTCAGCGCCCTTTTACTATTCTTTTATACGATTACCCATATTCCGCTGGGAGAAGCAATCACACTCAACAAAACCTCTCCTCTTTTTGTGGCAATACTCGCTTTTTTCATACTGCATGAAAGACTCAGCAAACTTGCAATCTTTGCACTCTTTTTAGGTTTTTTCGGGGTAGTGCTAATCACCAAACCAACCGGCATGGATGTCGGATTGCCGCATCTTCTGGGATTGATCGGCGGTTTTCTGGCAGCGGCTGCCTATACCACTATCCGCAAAATCAAACATATCTATGACTCCAGAATGATTGTCCTCTCTTTCATGACAACAGGTGTCGCCGTACCGCTGGTACTATTTGCTATTTCAGAGTTTTATGCACCTGAGTCCATAGATTTTCTACTCTCTCCTTTTATTATGCCCGATACAGTGCGTATGTGGCTTCTGCTGACTACCATCGGTATTACCGCGACATTGTCCCAGTGGCTGCTTACAAAAGCATACAGCAGTACCAATGCAGGCGTAGTGGGAATCGCAAGCTATACGGTCATCCCCTTTTCAATCTTTTTTGGAACACTACTAGGAGATAAATTCCCGGACAGTTACACACTGCTGGGAATTGTATTGATTGTAGGTTCAGGCTTACTGATCAAAAAAGGATAAGCCTGAAACTCTTTTGAATCTAATTGGATTATAGTACAAAGCCCAGCAGGTACCCCAGTCCAAAACCGATCAAGTGCGCATACCATGCCACCGGAACACCCATCAGAAGCGGTATAAAACTGATAATCAAAATAGAAACAATCAAACCGTTTCTCAGATGCGGATCTCTTTTCGCAAACCATCCAAAAAGTACGCTGATAGCACCTGAAGCACCTACAACATTGTGCGCCAGTCCAAAATAGTACATAAAGTAGATCGTCAGAAGCGAGGTAACCACACCACCGACAAGATAGATAAGAAGATATTTCACATGAGCATCCAGCTCTTTTTCCAGCAGATAACCAAACTGAAAAAGAACTACCATATTCATAGCCAGGTGGGTAAGACTACCGTGCATAAACATCGATGTCAGAGGCTGCCACCAGGCACCCTCAAAAAAGTAGGCATTTAAACCATATTTGACATGGCTTACAGGATCCAGTGTCAAAAAGTAGATCAGCACATTCAGTGCAATGAGAATCGGGGTAATGACAACCATGCAATATCCTATTTTTTTAAAGATATTGTATCATTATCCCTTTATATCCAGCAAACTCCCGTGCATCTCATCCTGTGCTTTGACAGCCGCAACATTGGCGCTGACACTCTCCGAAGCAACCGTTTGAGAGACAATCGCTTTGGTCGGATCAGTCGTCATCTGACGTGTAGTGGCATCTGTATTGATAATTTGTGTAGAAATAGCATTTACATTTGGCGTAATATTCATCATGACATACTCCTTACGCAGCTACATCCAGTGCATTTGCACCAAGGCTCTGGATTTTTTCATCGATCATTTCAAGCGTCCGTTTCTGTGTTTCATAGGCAATATCCGGCAGTTTTCCACCCCAGAGTTTTTCCGCTTCTTCAAATCCTTTGATGATACCCTCTCGTCCCGCCTTGAGCATATCCAGATCGTCTCCGGCTCCGCTTATGACAAAATCGGCTCCTCTTGCAGCGGTATTTTCAACAGAAAAGAAACCACCGTCTGAAATCAGCG
>CAZYZD010000028.1:0-22888 GCA_964651755.1 uncultured Sulfurospirillum sp.
ATGCTTTTGAAGATATTTCTGCAATAGGTTTTAGCGGAGGATTTCAGTACCGATTCTAAATTTTCTTCATACTTGCATACAATATTGGCAGAAAGAGTAGATTCAGCACAGTTGCCCAGGTGATACCAAAACCAAGAGAAATTGCCATCGGCTGTAATATTACAGCTTGTCCCTGTGCGAAAAAGATCAGTGTTGAAAGTCCCAGTACCGTTGTCATAGAAGTGAGTAAAATGGGACGGAGCCGTAATGAAGCCAGGGTAATAAACTCTTCTTTGTTGCGGGCTTTTCGGATAAAATCGATCATAATAATACCATCATTGACGACAACACCGGCAAGACCGACAATACCCAGCATTCCCGGCATGGTTAAATCCATATGCATGACAATATGTCCTATCAGTACTCCAAATACAGAGAGTGGTATCGTTGAGAGTACATAGAGTGAAAGGGAAATTTTCCCAAACATCCATATCAGGGCGATAAAGATGAGAAACAGGGCAATAATAGCCGCCTCTGTCATCTCTGTCTGTACCTTTTGATTCTCCTGTTCCTCTCCTTTGATAATGACTTTGATACCCCTTCTTTCAAATTCATTCAGCAGGGGTTTGATCTGCCGCATCACTTCTGATGATTTGATTGTCTCCTTCTCTAAAGATGCAAAAAGAGAGTTGATTTTGATACCGTTTTCTTTATGGATAGTTGCAGGACTATGGATGATTTGAAATTCCACTATATCGGAGAGTTTTACTTTTTGCAAACTTCCCGGTATGGAAACAAGCAATTTGTGCAGTGTTTCACTTTTATCTTTGCCGATATCTTCAGATTTGATACGGGTAAGTTTTCCTTCATAAAACATTTTTCCTATTTCCGCTTTTAAAAAGAGTGGACGCAGAATCTGGCTGATAACAGCTTCGTTAAAGCCCAGAGATTCACCATAACTGTTCAGTTTGAATTTGATCTCTTTTTCTCCTGCTATCAAGTCGGTATGAATATTGAATACACCTTTTATCTGATGCAGTTTTGTCTCCAGCTCTTGCAATGCCTCGTGTACTTTTGATTCTTCCCCGCTTAGTGCAATATCTACATCACTTTCGACGATACCGGCTCCCGGGACAACAACACTGAATTCTTCAAATTCTGGTTCTGTTTCGAAAATCTTTGTAATCTTGCTGATTTCTTTACCAATCTCCTGTGCAGAATGGATACGTGTCATATCGGAGTTGTCATATTCCGGAGAGAGCAGGGGATTGATGACACTATTGTAAAAACCACGAGGTTTTCGTTCATGAAGATTGATAAAAATATGAAAAAGATTCTCTCCCACTTTGGGTTTGAATTTGTTGTCCAGTTTCATGCCTGAAACAGAGGTGACAGAATCGATTTCGTTTTTATCCAGTTTTTCAAGAAGGATTTTTTCAACTTTTGCAACCAGCTTTTCTGTCTCTTCAAGTGAAAAGTTTTTGTTGACTTCCCCGCTGACATAGATTTGTGTGGTGTCAAATGTCGGAAAAAGTTGAAACTTACTGTTGGAGAGCATCCACGCCGTAAGTCCTAGTATTACCAATACAAAAAGTATCAAATTGATTCTGGTGTGTTTAAGTAAAAAGGTGAGGGTGGTTTGATAATTTTTTTGTAACCACTGCCACAATTTCTCTGTACGTGGATTTTGACTGCCTGGTTTGAGAATCTCTTTTGCATGAAGGGGTAGAAAGAAAAAGGCTTCAAAAAGAGAACTCAACAATAAAATAGAGATCATGATAGGTAAAATTTTGATAAAAACTCCCATCTCCCCGCTCATAATCAATAATGGTAAAAAAGCAAATATTGTAGTTGCTGTTGCTGTTAAGACTGCAGGAAACATTTCAGCAGCACCGTTAATAGCAGCGGTTTTGGGATCATCTCCATTTTCTATATGTCGCTGGATATTTTCAGCAACAACAATGGCTTCATCTACCAGCATACCCAGTGCGATCAATGCTCCAAGAAGTGAGAGCATGTTGATCGAATAGCCAAGCAGATCGGTTGCTATCAAACCGATGAGAAAACTGGTTGGAATACCGATTGCCACAACAAATGAGATACGGGCATTAACAAAGATAAAGATAGACAAAGAGACAAGAATAAGTCCAAAAAGAATATTGGATATAACGGTATTGAGACGATTACGAATCCAGATAGAAGTATCTGTGTAGATGTCAAATGTAAATTCCGGGTAACGATCTTTATATGTTTTGAGAATGGAGCGTATCTCTTTTACCAGGGCAATGGCATTGCCGGTTTTTGCTTTGTTGACATTTACGGAGATATTTGGAAGGGCGTTGAAATGGGATATTTCACTTGCATCGGCAAGTGTAAAACGTATGTCGGCGATATCACCGAGACGGATGCGTTTTCCTCCTGTTTTCAAAATGACATTATGCAGGCGGTTGATCTCTTTGAAACCGTTATAGGTACTTAAAAAGAGATGGTTGCCGCGTTCTTTGATAAAACCTACAGGAAAGATATTGCTCAAAGAGGAGATAGCAGAGACAATAGCACTTTGTTCCAGTCCGTATGCCATAATTTTTTGATGATCAAGTGTGATTAGCAGCTCTTTATCTGCATAACCCCGAATTTGGATATCACTGAGATCTTTCATCAGTGAGAGTTCTCTTTTTAATTTATCTGCTACTTCAATTAATCTCTCTTTTGATACTTTTGCGGCTATGGCAATTGTAACCAGAGGGAAACTGTTTTTGACACGTTTTGCAACAGGTTCGTTCATATCTGCGGGAAGGTCACGTTTGAGATTGGAGAGAACATCTTTGACATCATCAAGTGTGTCCGGCAGGTTGCTGTTTTCTTTCAGTGTCGCTTTGATAAAGAAAAAACTGTTTTTGATGGTACTCTCTATTTTACTGATATCACTGAAAGAGCGTAATTCATCTTCAATATTTGTAACTGCCATTTTATCGAGGATATCAGGACTTGCACCGCTGTAACTGCCGCTAATCGAGATAGCATCCAGATTGACAGGAGGGAAGATCTCTTTAGGAATTTTGATATAGGAAAAAGTTCCCAGTACGATGAGAAAAAGAAAAAAGATATGTATCAGTGTTGCTTTTTCAATAACAAAGGTTATAAGTTTTTGGATCATCTTTTTTCTCTTTTTTTACTTTTTACAAAAAGTATATATGTAAATTATAGCGTTACTTGTGTAAAGGATGACTCTTTTATAAAATTAGAAAGAAAAACTTGGTTGTAGAACAAGAAGTAAAAAAAAGTCCTTTAGATAACTTTTTACTTTTTAAGGAGATAGGAATGAGCTAAAAGGCTATATTGCATTAAATCCTAAAGAACTCTTTTTACTTCTTGTGACTGGTCATAAGCTCACAGCTTTTTAAGCTTATGCGGTAATTATAAACCAAAGTTGTGTCAAAGTTGTGTCATGAATTCAATATATAGCATTTTTTTTTAAAAAAAGTCAGTATATTTAAAAACTAAGCAAGTGTTATTTTTTTCGTTTCTGTCGTTTGCGTGGTTTGTTTCGGTAAGAGTCTTTCAAAGAGCGCGACCTGTTTTTCTCATAAGCACGATTTGTTCCATGCGTTCCCCGTTTTGGGGGAGCTTTAAGTAACTTATTGGATTTGAGAGATGCTTCACAGTAGCGATTGGCTCTGATTCTTGCAAGTTCTGCTTCTTTGGAGTCTGGAAAGAGTTCGGGAAGTTTATAGGCAAACCATAGATAGAGACTGATTTTTTTAACTTCATCTTCTGCTTTGAGCAGTTCGAGTTCTGTTTTGGCTATACCTCCTGTTCTGACAGAAGATTTGTAATGGACAACTTCTTTTTTGATGATTGCATTGACATAAAAATTAAATGCACTTTTGATCAACGGTGATCTTGTGCTTACCGGTGCCTGTGAGAGCATATATTTTTCTTCGAGTGTCAACCCTTTTTTCTCTTTGATCATTCCTGAAAGCTCTATCATAGAAGAGATATTTGCGGCAATAAAGGGACCTTCAAATTTCATATGTCTTCCATAATAACGCAAAATAGTATTGAGATCATCGGTTCCCAAATGTTTGGAAAGGGCAATGATCTGCGAAGTGGTTGCTTTGACTTGAAACGGGGGTTTGATGGTATGCAGCGGTGCATGAAACTCTTTTGCAATATGGTTGAGTACCTTTTGGCTGGTTGCCCCGATATATCCCTTTTCATGATGTCCGTAACGTCCGGCTCTTCCTGCAATCTGGATGATTTCATTGGAGATGAGCGGTCTACTCTCAATACCGTCAAATTTGGTATCGGTGGTGAAAAGGATAGTTTTAATCGGCAGGTTCAGTCCCATCGCGATAGCATCGGTAGCGACGAGAATATCACTTGTGCCTTCGCGAAAACGTTTTGCCTCTTCACGTCGTACTTCAGGAGAGAGGTTGCCATACAGAACCGATACACGATGTTGTTTTGAAAGTTTTGATTTCAGTGCCAGCACATCTTTTCTGGAAAAAGCGATCAATGCAGTTTTGGGTTCCACTTTTTTCAGTGGAACAGGTGCAGACATCACTTCAAGTGGATTTTTACGCTGAAATTTAACAATTTCCAGATCTTCATGAAGATAAGCTGCAATTTTTTTAACGGCATCCAGGGCATTGACGCTTCCGGTCATTATCACTTTGTCAGCTGGTATACCTACGATAGCATTTACCCAAGCCCATCCCCGATCCGGGTCACCTAGCATTTGTACTTCATCGATAACACATAGGTCGATATCGACATTGAAGTTTGCCATTTCGATAGTGGAGCAGATGTGACCGGCTTCTTCATCGATAATCTCTTCTTCTCCAGTTAGAAGTGTTACGGGAATTTCTTCTTTTTTGAGTTTTTCATAGTTCTCAAGCGCCAGCAGTCGTAAAGGGGCAAGATATACACCGCAGTCTGCTTCTATGAGTTCTTCCATAGCTTTATATGTTTTACCGCTGTTGGTCGGACCTACATAAAAAAAGAGTTTTCGTTTTTTTTCCCGTGCGAGGGGAAAGAGTGTTTTGAGGTCACAGTTGAGCAGCGCATGCAGCTGTTCCTGGAGACTTTTTTGCATATTTATATGATCCTTGATTGACTTATGGCGCTATTGTATCGTAAAGTTTCTAACTGTGTCGGGATTTTATGGATTTGAGAAAAATTTCCAGTGCAGAAGTATTGAGTGGCTTGCTGTAGAAGTATCCCTGTGCATAGTTGCATCCGATAGCATTGAGATAAACTTCCTGCTCTTTTGTTTCAATACCTTCTGCCAGTGTTTGCAATCCAAGGCTTTTTGCAAGTGCGACAATAGTCTTTGCAATAGCACAGGCATCTTCATCGTCAGGGAGATCATCTACGAAAGATTTGTCTATCTTGAGTGTATCAAGTGCAAAAATACGCAGATATGCCAGAGAAGAGTATCCTGTACCGAAATCATCTATTGCGACAGAAATACCAAGACGTTTGATTTCCTCCAGTATAGCAGCCCAGCGTTGCGGATTTTTCATAAGAACTGATTCTGTAATCTCTATTTCAAGCATGGAGTGCGGTAACTGTGAAATTTCGAGTGCTTTGTCAATGGTTTTGAGTAAATCCCCGTGTTCAAGTTGTATACCTGAGACATTTACAGCAATTTTTCCATCAAACAGACCCTCCTGGTGCCATTTTTGTGTCATAATACACGCTTGTATCATGATCCACTCCCCCAGCGGCAGAATCAGCCGGCTGCGTTCTGCTGCGGGAATAAATTTATAGGGTGATATGATTCCTTTTTCGGGGTGCTCCCACCGTACCAGTGCTTCCAGCCCTATGACCTCTTTTTTATCTAGTGTAAGCTGGGGTTGAAAATGTAATACAAATTCATTATTGTCCAATGCGGTACGCAGATCATTTTCCAGCATCATCTCTTCATAGAGGGAATCGCTCAGTGCTTTGGTGTAAAATGCAAATTGATTTTTTCCTTCTTTTTTTGCCTGGTTCATTGCAGTTTCGGCTGCTTGTATCAATTTTTGTGGTTTTTTAGCATCCTGAGGGAAAAGTGCAATGCCGATACTTGCCGTGAGATAGTGGCTGTTTTCTCCGAGTTCAAAAGGTTGTTGAAAAGTAGTAAGGAGCATTTGTGCGAAATAGCTTATATTGTTGAGTTCGCCGATATCTTCCTGCATGATGATAAATTCATCTCCGCCAAAGCGTATCAGTGTGTCTGTCGGATTGATGATATTTTCAATTCTTTTGATACACTCTTTGAGAATTTCATCACCTTTTTGATGACCGAGTGTATCGTTGATAATATTGAAGTTGTCTATGTCAATATAAAAAAGTGCTACTTCCTCTTCCCCTTCCTGTGCCAGAATCAATGCATGCTGGAGTCTGTCCTGTAACATGAAGCGGTTTGGCAAACCTGTAAGGGGATCGTACAACTTTTGTTCTATGAGTGCTATTCTGGATTCTTTCAATTCTGTGATATCTTCTCCTGTTGAAAGAACCTCTATTATATTTCCTTCAAAATCAGAGATGACGCTATTGTGCCATGATATAGTTCTTCGGTCACCTGATTTTGTAACAATATCGTTTTCATAATGTTCGGTTAAAGGGATAGCTTTGGTGATTACTTGATGAAAAACACTCTCTATCTCCCGTCGCAGCTCTTTTGGTATACAGAGCGTAAACCAGTTTTTCCCAAGAATTTCATCTTCATGATAACCCAAAATTTCACATCCTTTGGTATTGATGCGTACAATATTGGCATGCTGATCGAGCGATACCATCATCACGCCGGCTGTTTCAAAATAACGTTTTGCCTGTATTTGTGCAATCAGCTCATTATCTTTGTAGTTTCTGTCTGTATCCCATTCAAAAATCAGAGCGATGACTCCCAGAATATTTTGTGATTCATCATAAATAGCCTGAAACTTACCGCAATAAATAGTATCTTGCTGATTAGTGTCGGATGAAAAGTACTCTTCAAAGGTTGCATATCCCTGAGAAAGGCTTTTTTTGACCGCTTGTTGTAAAGGTGTATGTTTGATAAAAGAGAAGAGATTCGTGCCTGTTACTTTTTCAGGATTGACATGAAAGAGTTTGGAAGCTGCTTTGTTCATATAATGTACGATGGCTTGATTGTCATAATAGAGCATTGCCGCAGGAGCATAAGTAAATATGGTACGATATACATGCAATATTTTTTCCAGACTCTTTTCGTTTACTAAAAGAAGTTCATTAGATGATTGTCGGTTTTTTTGCATGTTAAATCTTACTTATAAAATATATATAAAAATTATATATAAATATAAGTTAAAATTATTTGAATTTTAAAGATTTTTTGCAAAATAGTTGTTTATTCCGTTTAATATTCCCTTTGCAAGTGCTTTTTGATAGAAAGGATTGAACAGACGCTCTCCTTCAAGAGGATTGGTGATATATCCTATTTCTACAAGTACCGCAGGCATTTGTGCTCCCACAAGAACCCAAAATGGTGCTTCCCGGACGCCTCCGTCAACGATTTTATCATATTTTGAACGGATAGAAGAGAGGATACCGCTTTGGATATCGATAGCAAGTTTGTTGGACTGGACGATTTTGGTACGATTGAGAAAACTAAGCAAGGTATCCTTTGAAATACGATCCAGATTCATTGCTGAAGCGTTCTCTTTGGCTGCAATACGCTTGGCTTTTTCTGTCTTTGCCGGGGAGAGGAAAAAAGTTTCTATCCCTTTGAGCGAGAGTTTTTGGGAAGAGGGTGCCGCATTGGCATGGATAGAGATAAAGAGATCCGCTTTTTTTCTGTTGGCAAAATGTGTACGTTCCGAGAGTTTCAGGAAGTGATCATCTTCGCGGGTGAGATAAACTTTATATCCCTGCTTTTTCAATAGGACTTTCAACAGTTTAGCAACTTTTAAAACAGCGCGTTTCTCCTGGTACTTTTTGTATCCGACTGCTCCTGAGTCCTTGCCGCCGTGTCCGGCATCGATTACAATTGTTTTACTACCTGCATAAATTGCCTTGTGACTGGATGGTAAAACTGGTTCCGGAAGGGGTACTTGTGCCGGTGTTTCCAGTTTCGGTTTCTTTTTAATCGGCTTAAAGAGTGGTTTCTCTTTTTTTTGTTTGTGTGCAACCGGTTCATTGTCTACTTGAATAAATAGTGTACCTTTTCGGATAAAGGCTCTGGCATAGATTTTAGTGTCATTTTCAAGTACAACACGTACTTTGTTACGTCTGTTTTGTGCAATTTTCGCTTTTTTGATATTGGTAAAAACAAGAGGAGGAGCTTTGAAATTCATATTTGCACGGATATCAAAAATCTCTTTAAAATTGTTTTTTTGTTTAATATGAAATGAGAGTATATCGTCTGTCTGAATGGGTTGGCTGAATTTAATGATGAGGGTATTTTGATGTACCTGTACAGAACGTATATTTGGTGCATTATCAAAAAGAAGTTTGGAAGATTTTTGGGATACCGGTTTTGTTCCAGAAAAGAGTTCATTGCTCTTTTTGCCGGTGAGGGTAAAGAGCTCTTTTTCATAGGTGGAACTGTTCAGACCCAGCAGTTTCTGGCACTTCACAATACCTTTAAGTGTTTGTACTATCGACTTTTTGTCATTTTGTACAACAGCGTTGATATAGAAGTTTTCAAGATCATGAAGAATCTGTTTTGTCTGGGATTTGGAAGCGTATGGAATCTTGTTGTAAAGCCCTTCTACTTTTTTGTAAAGCGCTGTATCGCCCAGAAGAAGGGTTGCACATAGCAGAAGCAGTGCAACGATTTTATTAATCTTCTTCTCCATGTTCCAGTTTTTGCATCAGTTCATGAACTGTAATAAGTTTGTCAAGTCTGTAGCCGTTGGCGCCTGTAAAGAAAAGTCCCGTATCGGTATTTCCTTCATATGCATCGGAGAGTCTGTCCGCAATACAGTATCCTACAGCTCTGGCTTCTTCACCGCTTTTACAGGGTGCAACACAGTTACTGATACAGGCTACTTTCGGTGCAGTATTTTCTTCGATCATCTCCTGAAGATGTGTTTTAACACCACGTGCGGGAAGTCCGACCGGTGATTTGAAAAGTTTGATATCTTCCTCTTTTGCACTAAGGATAACTTTTTTAAAGTTTTCATGTGCGTCACACTCATAAGTTCCGATAAATCTGGTTGCCATCTGTACACCGGCACAGCCCATATCCAGAAATTTGTCGATATCGTTTTTATCCCAGATACCGCCTGCTGCAATAACTGGCATATCTCCCCATTTTTTTGCTTCTTCTATTATCGGAGGAACAATATTTTCAAGCTGATACTCCTCTTCGAAACATTGTTCATAGGTAAATCCCTGGTGTCCTCCGCTGAGCGGACCTTCGACAATGACAGCATCCGGTATTTTATTGTAGCGTTTCCATTTACGGCAGATAAGCTTCAATGCCCTTGCGCTTGAAACGATCGGAATCAGTGCAACATCCGGAAAGTCAACGGTAAATTCCGGCATATTGGTAGGGATTCCCGCTCCAGTGATGATAATATCGGCACCCGCTTCACAGGAGTCTCTGACAATACGCCCGTAATCGTTGCTTGCGTATAGTACATTGGAAGCCAACGGCTTGTTTCCGCATATCTTTCTGGCATTTTTGAAAATCTGTATAAGACTCTCTTTTGAGTAGAAGTTCTCTTCATGATAAGGACGGTTTTGTACCAGTTTTTGGGTAAAATGTTTATTGTCATAATAGCCCGTACCTACAGAACTGATAACGCCCAGTCCACCCTCTTTGGAAACAGTTCCCGCCAGTCTGTCCCAGCTGATACCAACACCCATACCACCTTGAATGATAGGCTTTTCAATCGTATATTTACCGATCTGCATAGGTTTAAATGCCATTTAGTCTACCTTTATTTTTGCAAATTTTCGTTTACCAACCTGGACAATATATTCACCGTTTTCGAGTTTTAATTGTTCATCCTGGATTTTTTCCTGATTGATTTTAACAGCACCTTGCTTAATATCCCGTCTTGCTTGAGAGGTGGAAGGTTCAAGTTTTGCTTCAGTGAGTACTTTTGCTATCCATACAGGACCTTCAAATGAAAATTCGGGCATTTCAGTAGGAATATCTTTTTGCTTATGGACTCTGTCAAACTCCTCTTTTGCAGCAGTTGCAGCTTCGGGAGTGTGATAACGTGCAACGATCTCCTGTGCAAGCGCCTCTTTCGCGGCTTTTGGATGTACAGCACCGCTTTGTACATCTTCTTTGAGTTTTGTGATCTCTTCTAGAGATTTACTGCTGAGAAGTTCATAATAACGCCACATCAGATCGTCGCTTATACTGAGCATTTTACCGAACATAGTTCCAGGATCTTCCGTAACACCGATGTAATTTCCCAGAGATTTACTCATTTTATTGATACCGTCAAGACCTTCCAGCAGCGGCATCATCAAAACTGCCTGTTGTTTGCCGACATTGTATGTTCTCTGAAGCTGTCGTCCCATCAAAAGATTGAATTTCTGGTCTGTTCCTCCCAGTTCGATATCTGATTTTAATGCAACAGAGTCATAGCCTTGCAGCAGTGGATAGAGAAATTCGCTGATGGAGATGGGTGTTTCGCTTTTAAATCTTTTGTGAAAATCATCACGTTCCAGCATCCGGGCAACGTTAAATGTAGTAGTCAGTTCGACGATTCCTTTCGCACCAAGTTTGTCCAGCCATTCAGAGTTAAATACAATCTCTGTCTTTTGAGGATCCAGAATTTTGAAAACCTGTTCTTTGTAGGATTTTGCATTTTCCAGAACAGTCTCTCTGTCCAGTGGTTTTCGGGTGACATTTTTTCCTGTCGGATCGCCTATCATACCTGTAAAATCACCGATCAGAAACTGTACAACTCCTCCAAATTTCTGAAAAGTTGCCAGCTTCTGCATCAAAACAGTGTGCCCGAGGTGCAGATCCGGCGCTGTTGGATCAAATCCTGCTTTGACATAGTAGTGTTCTCCTGTTTGGAGATAGTGTTCGAGCAGGCTTTTAATACGCTCTTCGTCGATAACTTCTGCAATTCCTCTTTTTATTTCATTGAGTGCGGTCTCTAATTCAAACAATCTTTTTCCTTTCACTTTTTATAAGCATCATTGAGCGGCATAAATTCAATGATCTTATATTTTTTATTGGTATAGTTGACAAGTTTATCTTTTGATTTTGGTGGAATATCTACAACCATTTCAAAATAATCAGCCTGTGAATTTTCACTTCGGTTGAGATTTATTGTCAATAAATCTACGCCGATTTTAGCCAAAAAGAGTAAAAAAGCGGCTAAAGAACCTTTTTTATTTTCGATACTGACAATCAGTTTATAATGTTCCGGTCTGTCTGTGGACCAGCGTACAAAAACCATCGGTTTATGCTCTTCCATAAGTGCGTTTGCAGTGGAACAGAATTTATGATGTACTGTTACTTCGTTACCTTTTTTAAAAGCGACGATCTCATCTCCCCGCCGCGGATGACAGCAATAATCGAACAATACTTTGGAGTAGTGCTGTGTGCCGTAAAGAACAATATTGTCAAAAACCTGTTTTTTAAGGGCATACTTTTTAAAAGCAGAGATAATAGGAATAAACTTTGTATCGGCAAGCAGTCTCTTTTTGAGCTGATAGATATTTTCCTGCAGATTTTGCGGATCGTTGGCTGCTTTATGAATATTTTTATATGCGTCGGTACTGTCAAGAAAAGGTTTCAATACTTTATATTTGAGATTGAAAACACCCAGCAGGATATTGACAGCGGTCAGTTTGTCCAGCTCTTTACGTTTGTGGTTACAGTTGATACGCATGGCATTTTTCGCTTTTGCTGTTTTGACCTGCTCAATCCAGGAGCAGCGCAGTACCGGATCGGGGGAGAGTTCTATTCTGATAATATCACCGTTTTTGAGTTCTGTCAGAAGGGGTACGCGTTTTTTGTTGATATAAGCGGCTTTGGTATGATCCCCGATTTCGGTATGCACTGCATAAGCAAAGTCAAGTGCGGTAGCGCCCAGCGGCAGGTTGAAAACATCTCCTTTGGGAGAGTAGACTGAAATATCGGCGCTGTAGAGATCATCTTTGGCAAGCTGGTACATATGCTCGATATTTTCACCAACTTCACTCTGCGTCCGCAGATCGTTGAGCCAGGTAAGTTTTGGTGAAAGTCCTTCATGACCTTTGTATTTCCAGTGTGATGCAACACCCAGTTCGGCTGTTTTGTGCATATCGAAAGTACGTATCTGTGTTTCAAAAATCGAAGAGTCGCTGAAAACGGTGGTATGAATCGTTTGATATCCGTTGTCTTTGGGTACAGCGATATAATCTTTAAAACGCGAAATAAGCGGTTTGAAGTTCTGGTGCAAGATACCAAGTACTTTATAACAGTCCAGCGGTGACTTTGCTAGAATCCTGATTGCCATCAAGTCGAGTACCTCTTCGATGGAGACACCTTTACGCTGCATCTTCATGTAGATAGAGTAGGGGTGCTTGATACGTTTGTGTATTTGAAATTCGCCGTCGATGAAACCGTTTTTGAGCATCAGAGTTTTTACTTTTGAGATAAAGTTGTTTAACTCCAGTAAAAAACGCTGTTCATTTTGCTGAAGGTAACTGTTGATCTTTTGATACTCTTCCGGAAAAAGATAGAAAAAGCTGAGATCTTCAAGTGTGTTTTTGATAGTGGCAATACCCAGACGGTGGGCAATAGGTACATAAACAACCAGTGTCTCTTCTGAAATACGGCGTTGTTTTTCAGGTTTCAGGGCGTCGAGTGTGAGCATATTGTGCAGACGGTCGCATAGTTTGATTACCAGTACCCTGACATCATCGATCGAAGCGATCAGCATTTTTCTGAAAGAGAGTGCAGAAGTGATGAGTTTTTCATCCGAAGAGGATGGGATTAACTCTTCATCTCTGATCTCTGTGATTTTTGTCAATCCCTCTACAAGATGGGCAACGGATTTGGAGAATTCTTTTTCGATTTCACTGATATCGCAGTGTGTATCTTCAATAACATCATGAAGGAGGGCAGAGATTACCATTTCATCATCCCCGCCGACAAACGAAGTGATGACAGCGACAAGAATAGGATGGATAATATAGGGTTCGCCGCTCTTTCGTACCTGATGTTTATGGTACGTTTCAGCAAAAGCGACAGCTTTATGGATTTTTGGACTATCGGTAAAGCTATAGAGCAGATCTGTAGCCTCTTTGACAGAGGTGATGTGTTGAATCTGTTCTATAAATTTAACCAAAAAAAAACCTGATTATTCTTCTATGATTTTATCTAACTGGATTAGACCTTCCGCGATTTCCTGAAGTGCGATATCTGTAAGCTTTTGAATATTTTTATCTGCTTTGATAAGCGGCTCAGCACCTTCTGAAAGTTCGTTGGCCCGTTTTGCGACCATCAGTGAGAGAACATAATGATCATCTCCTGCATTTTTGAGTGCGGTTGCAATTACTTTTTCAAGTCTCATATATTTTTCCCTTCTTTATTTATTATAGTTTAGTTTTGTACGATAGAACAGTTGGACATATCCCCGTTTACGATACGCAGCAGATTTCCCGGTTCGAACATATTACAAACGACAATCGGCAATGCGTTGTCTTTTGCCAGTGCAATGGAGGTATCGTCCATCACTTTGATATGGTCTTTGAGTGCCTGATCATAACTCAATACATCGAGTTTTTTGGCATCCTCATATTTGTTCGGGTCTTTGTCATAAACCCCGTTTACTTTGGTTGCTTTGATAATCATCGAAGCACCGATTTCTACTGCACGAAGTGTCGCTGCAGTATCTGTGGTAAAAAATGGATTTCCTGTTCCTGCGGCAAAAATGACAACCCTTCCTTTTTCAAGATGGCGCTTTGCACGTCTGACAATAAAAGTCTCACATATCTGTTCCATTTTAATAGCACTCTGTACTCTTGCATACAGACCGTTATGCTCGAGTGCTTCCTGCATAGCAACTGCATTGATAACAGTAGCAAGCATGCCCATATAGTCACCGCTGGTTCTTTTGATAATACCATCCTGTGCAGCTGTTACGCCGCGGATAATATTTCCGCCGCCGATTACAATACCGACTTCAATATTGTTACGGATCAGATTTTCGATTTCGTCAGCAATATATTTGAGTATGCCTGTATCGATACCATAGCCTTTATCACCTGAAAGTGCTTCACCGGAAAATTTAACTAATACTCTTTTTCTCACCATATATCCCCAAAATTTCTTTGTATTTTACACAAAGTTCTTAAGAACTATATTAAAGTACGGTAAACAGGGCGTTAACGTACGATTTTAACGGATCAATTCCATAGGGTTGATATGCTTTTCCTGTTGTGTTACTTCAAAAGTCAGTGTATTGTTGACACGCCCCAGTGCATAGGCTTTTTTCACTTTTTTACCTACTTTGATAGTTGGTGCGATTTTATTGAGATGCGCATAAATAGTATGCAGTTTTCCAGGATGCTCAACAATGACAACATAATCCAGCATCGGTATTTTCGAGGCATAAACAACTTTCCCCGGTAAAATATTACGTACGACAGCATTTGAAGATTTTGGTTTGAGTGTTACCGATTCATTGAAGATTTTTATTTTGTAAATCGGGTCAACAAATGTACCGAATTTTTGGACGATACTATACTCTTTAAGAGGGGCAATCGTCTTTTTTCCTTTATATTTTGCAATAGTTCCTTTTTGATAGGAAGAGCCTATTTGCCGTACGTTGATATTGTCTGTTTTGGTGGGTTTGATACGTGTTTGTTCCAGCTTTTTACGCGTAATATGCAGCGTGTTCAGTGTCTTTGCAAGACTCTTTTTCTCCTTTCGGATACGAAGCAGTTTTTGGGTATAGCGCTTCTTTTTGTTGCGCAGATTTCGTACTGTTTCACTCTGAAGGTTTTGCAAATGTGTAAGGCGTTTTTGTTCTTTTTCCAGTTTCGCAAGTTTTTCGCGTGTTTTCTGAAGTTCTGTCTGGATCAGAACACGATTTTTCTGTAACTTTTCAAAACGGGTTTTTGTTTTCAGAAACTTCTCTCTTAAAAGTTTTCGGTAGCGTTTCAGAACCTCTTTAAATACCAGCTGTTCACTGTTTTGCTCAAAAGCGTTCTGTACTCTGTGGTCATCACTTTCACCGGAAATCATACTCAGTGCAATCTCCTGTGAAAGCAGGGATGAGAGTTTTTTATTGACTTCATTCTCTTTTTTCTTCAGTTTGTTATAGAGTGTTTCGAGTTTTTTGAGTTTACCGCTTTTGAGATTCAGGGATTTTTTGAGACTTTTGATTTTTGCTTCACTATCAGATATCTCTTTTTTGAGCTGAGTTAGTTTTTTATCCTGCTGGGTGATCTCTTTTGCTAGTTGACTGAGTTTTCTGGAAACCTCTTTTTCCTGTACTTTTTTGGTGTGCATTTCTGACTTTGTTTTTGCTATTTTGTCATCTATGGCGCCGTGGCTATAGGCAATACAAAGTAGCAGGAGTACAGTAAAACGGTTCAACATAGTGTTCTCTTATCTTTGCTTGTTTTTGAGAATAATAATAGTAACTGAAATAACCGAAATGATGAGAGAAATCAATAGCAACTTCCCTACATCGCCAAAGAAATTGAAATTGCGCAGGTCTATTCCAAGATCATGATATATTGTGGCAAAGTTTGCCGATTTTGGAATGATCATAAATGTAATTCCGACCAAAAAAGAGGCAATAATAGCATCGATTACGACTGATTTGTACAAAGAGGCGCTTTTCATCCAGTATGGCGCACCGAAAAGTCCCATAATATACATCCTCTGACTATGTTGCAATGTCCATATCTCCATCTGTTTGATAATCAGTAAAATGGAGATAAGCGAGATGAAAACAGTAAAAATAAAAGAAGCGGTTTTGGCAAGATGTAAAAACTGCTGCAATTTGTTAAATGTCTTTTTGTATGTTTCTATTTTCTGTACACCGGGAATCTTTTTCAGTTTTTCGGAAAGCGTTTTCAGCTCTTCCGGAGAGGGAAACGATTTAAGCTTGATAGAATAAAATTTGGGAAGACTTGCTTTCAAGTAGATTAAATCTGTTTTACTGATATCTTTTTGCAGCCGTTTGATATAGCTCTCTTTCGGGATCTCCTGTACGGTGTTGATTTGGGGGATCAGTTTCTGTAACTCTTTGGGCAACTTTTTCTGGGAAATGACAATGATCGTATAGTCCCCCGCAAGTTTGGATTCGTAGTGACTGACTGCGCGATCGAGCATTGTCGAGAACTGAATACTAAAGAGCAAAATAAATAACGGAACGATAAATGAGAGGTGGTTTTTAAGAGACTGCATAGATGTTCCCTTCGTCTAAAAAGTATTGTTTATAGTCTATGCCAAGTGTCTGGGGAATTCTGTGTGTTGCAACAATAATCGTACTGCCGATATGCTGACGTACACTTTTGAGGAGATTCCAGATTACTTCGGAAGAGTAGTCGTCCAGGTTTCCGGTAGGCTCATCTGCAATGATCAGGACAGGGTTGTGTGCCAGTGCTCTTGCCATTGCAACACGCTGCTGCTCACCACCACTGAGTTCCAGCGGAAATTTCTGGATTTTGTGGGAGAGTTTGACATGTTTTAAAAGTTTATGTGCCTGCATCTGACAGACCTGTTTTGAGTAACCGGCAATCATCAGAGGCAGCATTACATTTTTTTCGACTGTCCATTCATTGATCAGTTTATAATCCTGAAAGATAACACCAATATGTTTACGCAAAAGATTGAGTTTTTTATGGTTGATGGATTCCAGATCAAAACCGCATACATTCAGTTTACCGCTGCCTACAGGCAGTTCTCCGTACAGTGATTTTAAAAAAGTAGATTTACCGCTACCACTCTTTCCTGTCAAAAAAACAAAGTCTTTTGCCTCAACAGAAAAGTTGGTATTTTTAATGACAGGCTCATTTTTTTTATAGGCGAGGAGAAGGTTGGTGGCTTGAATGATCTTAGACATGAAAATACTCTTTAATTAACATATGTGATTTAATATTTTGATTTATGGATATGGTGTGTTTCGGAAAATATTGTAGCTTATTTTCATTAAAAAGTAAAAACTTATGCTCCGGTTTTTCAAAGGCTCCCATTGAAAGCTTGATGAGTCCGCTATTTGCATCGATTTCATAGATCTCTTCAAAATGGACAAAATAGTCCTCTTTTTTGATTGTTATGTTTTGAAATCTCTTTTTTGCAGTTGAAAAGGGAAAATTTTCCTGAAATGTTAAAGGTTCGATTACCTTTTTGGGGGCAGAAATTTCTTCATTTGTCAAAATAATATCGTAGATATTTTTCTCCTGTCTTCTCCAGCGGTCTTCATATTTGCTGCTGACTGGAAGTGCATGATTCTTTTTTATCTGCAGATCGTAACGATTCAGGGCATTGAATGTTTCAAATGCATAGGAAAAGTAGTTTTCACTGTCCGTACGCAGTTCCAGAGTACCTTTTTTTTGCAGGACACGGATAGATTCCCCGATAAAAGAGGTCGAGATTACACGGCGATGCGGCTTTTTATCCCATGGAACCGGAAAGTGTACGAAAATCTTTCCGACAGAGTTCGATTGCAGAAGCTGGAGAAAAATACGCGCATCAAATGCCGCTATCAAAACATTGTCTATATTTTGCAGTTTACACTGTTTGATCACCTGTTCAATGGAGGGACGATGAATCTCGATCCCGATGACCAGTTTGTCCGGATGCTCTTTTGCCTGATAGAGAAGATGTCTGCCGCTTCCAAAGCCTACTTCCACCAGTATGGTTTTGTCATAGGGGAGTTTTGATTCAAAAAAATCTATCTCTTTTAAGATAGTAAAATCATCCGCTTTCATGATAGAGGCTTTACGGGGAGCAATATTGGAAAATGTAAGCTCCAGCTGATGCAGTTTTGCAAAAGCTTTCAGTGCATTCTGCATAATGGATACAGGTGATACGCGTGTCAGTTTTTCCGCTTTGATGAGATAGTCTGTTTTGCCTTTTCGGTTACGTTTGATGACTTGCAGTAAAAATTTGATATCGCCGTATTGGGTAAGTATAAGTTCTTCCCCTTTTTGCGATTTTGCACGGGCAAGGAAGTCATACCCGTCGCAGCTTTGGGGAAGCGCAACGGGTTGATAGGCTGGTGTTTGTATGTTTGGCATAGTACAGGGCGAGGCTACGGCAGGTCTTTAACTTCGATGCTGATAGACTGCGACGGCTCTGTCGGGATTCCCAACTCATTGACACCATAAACATAATAGGTATATTTTGTATTTGGTTTGATTTTTTTATCGATAAACCGTACAGGTACACGGCTGCTTTTGAAATCGACAATTTTCAGTTTACGCAGACGCCAACCATCCCAGTATTTTTTGATAATCGTATAACTGCTGACAGGCTCTTTCGGCGGTGACCAGGTTAAAATGATAGCATTGTGTCTGACGACAGCACTGTTGATAACAGGACCCGTGCCGTTGCCCATAGTTTTTCCTTTGGCTACAACCACACCTCTGGGAGATTCCAAACCATCGACATCTACCGCAGTAACCTGATAATAACGCACAGCGCCGTCTTTGTTGATTTTGTCTATATAACTTTTGTCTTTTGTAGAAGCAAGTTTGGTATATAAACCGTCTTTAAATGCGCTTGAGTAAATATTGTAATGTACAATCTGTCTCTCCTGATCATTTGGATCGAGCCAGGTGATTTGAATCTGTTTAGGCATATTGTCTGTTGCATTAATACGGACAATAGGTTTAGGAAGCGGTTTTGCGTGACCGCTTTTCTCTTCACTGGCAGGGGAGATGATACCGTCATATGTTTTTGCCCTGACATGATATGCATACTCTCTGCCCGGTACAACATCTTTGTCGATATATTCTACAGTAAGTCTGTTTCTTAAGATGGCTACTCTTCTCCACTGTTTTTTACCAACCTCTTTACGCTCGATAATATATGCCTTGACAATAGGGTTGGGATGTACTCTCCAGAGCAGTTTGATACGATTTGGCAAGTCGGAGATCACATCGACCAGTACAGGAGGCTGTACCTGACCCTTGGTAGAAACAGGTTTTGTTGTATTTGTCAAAGAGACGCGTCCATCGGTTGTAAAGAGAGATACTTTATAAACATAGGTACTGTTGGGACGGATATTTGTGTCGGTAAAGTGGGCGCTGTAACGATCCGGCAATATTTTGATCAGTCTGAACTTACTACCGTTTTCACTGCGGAAAATACGATATCCTGCGATACCGCGGCGAATCTCCGGTTTCCATTCTATAGCAATTTCCGTCATAGAGTTGACAGTTTTGAGATCTTTTACAATCGGCAGTGACCGATCAAGTCTCAGTTGTCCCAGTCCTGCGATGGGATTTTGGATATTTTTACCGCTACAACCGCCTATAAGCAGCATCAAACCTAGAAACAAGGTAATCGGGATCAATCTTTTCATCTATATCCTTCATGTCAAAATGGCTGGTCAACATGCCCTGAAAATCCTCAAAGAGAGGTGCTTTTTGAATGATTTTTTCACCCGTTCGGGGGTGGATGAAATAGATCAGATAGGCATGCAACATAACTCTGCCGATAATATCCCTTTTTTTCTTAAATCCGTATGTAAAATCATTTATAATATGCCTGGATAAGGATTCCAGATGGACACGGATCTGGTGGGTACGACCTGTGTAGAGTTTGGCGGCAATCAGTTCTTGATTTTGTCTTTTTGACTCTACCAGTTTCACAAATGCACTTTTGGCTTCGCGACCACTGTTGATGACCGCCATTTTGGTACGATGGACAGGATTTCTGCCTATCGGTTTGTTTACAATAACATCCTCTTTTAACGGAAGATCGATCAGTGCAAGATAGTATCTTCCCATGGTACGGTTTTCAAGCTGTGCAGAGAGTTTCCGGTGTGCTTCATTGTGCTTTGCAACAACCAGTGCACCGCTGGTCTCTTTGTCTATCCTGTGTACGATACCATGCCTCTCCTCGCCGCTTAAGGTTGAAAGGGAAATCCCCTTGTGTTTGAGCCAGTCAACCAGTGTCGGTTCTTTGACGCTGGGAGCGGGATGGATCGTAAGACCGGGCGGTTTGTTGACAATCAGAAGATCTTCATCTTCGTAAATAATCTCTACATCAAAATCGATCTTTTGTGCTTCCTGCGGTATCATTTCGGGAAGTTCATAGCGTATCTTTTCGCCGCCTTTGAGTTTCAACCCGCATTTATGTGTCTCTTTGCCGTCTACAAAAACACCGTGTGTTTTGATAAACTGTTCAATCTGATTTCGCGGCTGTGTAAGATGCTCTTGCAGGCATTTGTCAAGACGCATGGGTTTTTGTGCTATAATCTCCAAAAAAAGCTCCATATGAGAGAAAGGTTTATGTTGTGATACAACTTGACAGACGTATATTTGTACATTTTGATTTTATACTGATTCTGTTGATTCTTCCTATTATAGCGATATCTTACTTTTTGGTATATGAGTTGCATCCTTCTCTTGCACATAAACAGCTGCTCTATTACGGGATGGGAGCAGTGGCATTTTTTGTCTTTTTTCTGGTTCCCATCAGAAAGCTTCTGTGGCTGGTTCCCTTTTTTTACTGGATCAATATCGCCCTCTTGCTCAGTGTCTATTTTGTCGGTGTTAAAAAACTGGGAGCGCAAAGATGGATTGAATTGCCTCTGGTGCACTTTACCATACAGCCTTCAGAAATCATGAAGATTGCTTTTATCATGATGCTGGCATATCTGATCTATCAACATCCGCCGGATGAGCAGAGGGGATACGGAGTAAAAGATTTTGCAAAGTTCAGCTTTTATATTTTGCTGCCTTTTATTTTGATTGCGAAAGAACCGGATCTGGGAAGTGCGCTGATACTTCTGTTTGTCGGTTACGGGGTACTTTTTATCATTGGTGTCAATTACAAAATATGGCTGAGTATCCTGGTGGCGCTTGCTGTCAGCGCGCCGCTGATCTATGCCAATCTGAAACCCTACCAGAAAAAAAGAATCAGCGATTTTCTCTCTGAAAAACCAAGTTACCACGTCCGGCAGTCGATCATTGCGATCGGTTCAGGCGGTTTGACAGGTCAGAGCAAGGAGAATGCGACCCAGACGCATTTGAAATTTCTTCCCATTGCGGTAAGTGATTTTATCTTCTCTTTTTATATTGAACGTTTCGGTTTCTGGGGCGGGGTGGTGCTGATCACCTTTTATGCGCTGTTGATTATCTACCTCATGATGATGGTTCTTTACATGAAAAGCAACTACCTCATACAGAGTGTCGCTGCTTCACTGGCGCTGCTGATATTTCTCTACAGTGGTGTCAATATAGCCATGACCCTGGGATATGCGCCTGTTGTAGGATTGCCGCTGCCTTTTTTCAGCCATGGCGGAACCAGTTTTATCACTTTCATGATATTGCTTGGTATTTTGGAAAATCTGTTGAGTTTTCGTCATGATACACTCTACAATTCACTAAAATTTGGAGAAGAATAAAATGTATTTAAGGAAATAGTCGATATAATCTCGACCTTGATTTAAAGAGGGTCTATAGCTCAGTTGGTTAGAGCACTCGGCTCATAACCGAGTGGTCCCAGGTTCGAATCCTGGTGGACCCACCACTTCAAATCTTTAAATTGTACCAGCCAACACATCACCTGCATCTTACCACCTCAAACTCCGCATGAGCGAGATAAAAAGGTATATTTACAACTGAGTCCACCTTTACCTGTTAAGTTTTTTACCGTTTCTAAACTCTTTGAGAAAGTCAAATTCATATTCTTCTTCCATTGTCAATCCTTAACGGAATTTCTAACACTCCCAGCAAAAACAAACTAAGTAACTACTAAAATATTACCGGATGATATCATAAGCCATTCCCATTTATTAATATTTTTTCTAGTTTTGTCAGTGATGTTTTTCTCTTTAATTTACTCATATTTGAAAGATTATATAGTTTCCACTTTATAGCTGGTAAATTTTTTGCTTCAGGGTATGCAAACATCTCCCACTTTGGTTGATTTGATTTTACAGAGAGTAAAAAGTTTTTGTCATCATCTGTTAATTTTCCATGCAACTCTCTTATCAAATCAATTCGTGTTCGTAGCAGTTTTTCCACACTAACTACTTCTATACTCATACCTAAAAACTCTTTTTGATATAAAGTTTCGATATCTTTCATCCTTGGAGCAAGAAGCTCTGCCATAGGTCTTGGATGACTTAAAAGATAAATAATAAAACTGTTTTTAAGTTTTTCACTAATACCTTCATTTTCAAGCAAATAATAAATATCAAATAAATCTCTTGGATGTTGCCTATCCAATGCTGCACAAATTTTTCCACCATAAAGATCTTCAAAACTAAGTAGTTGCATAGATACTTTTCCAAACTTAGCTTCGGTAGATGACGAAATCTTTTTAACTATAGGTTGATTAATACTTCCTCTTAAAACCGGTGTTACTTCTATCTTGATTTGAGCATTATTATCTTTAACAGTCAAACGAATACATTTATCAGTAAATGGTAAAAAAGATTCTGTTATTTCCATACTAGAAAATAAAGAAGCTATATCTTTTTTGATTCTTTTCATCGCCATATCTATCTCATATAAACTTGTATCTCTATCTTGTATCGGTAGATATGCCAAATCTATATCAACTGATAATCTTGGCATATCTCTAATAAAAAGATTTATAGCAGTTCCACCTTTGAGAGCAAAACATTTCTCTTTTGCAACAAGTGGTAAAAGAGAAACAAGTAACTTTACTTGTTTAGAAAAGTAATTGTTCATCTTGTATCATCTCCTTTGGAACTGTTATATTGTATCTTTTATCCAATACTCCACCTTTAATAATAGCTCGTTTTCCACTTCCAAGTTCTATATTAGTGCGATCTAT
>CAZYZD010000029.1:0-10071 GCA_964651755.1 uncultured Sulfurospirillum sp.
GGCAATGATCAAAAAACATTTGGCTACCGATAAAGCCTATCAGATCGATATACATGGCGGCGGCGCTGACCTGCTTTTCCCGCACCATGAAAACGAAGAAGCCCAAAGTTTTTGCGAATCGGGACAACATCTGGCAAAATACTGGATGCATAACGGTTTTGTACAGATTGACGGGGAGAAGATGAGCAAATCGCTGGGTAACTCTTTTTTTCTTAAAGATGCACTGAAAGTTTATGACGGTGAAATTTTACGTTTTTACCTTCTTTCAACACACTACCGTGCAAATTTCAATTTCAATGAAGAAGATCTCAAAGCTTCCAAAAAGAGACTCGATAAACTCTACCGTCTCAAAAAGCGCATTGCTGTTACCGGCGGTTCAAGTGTCAATAAACATTTTAAAGAAAAACTCCTGGAGGCTCTTTCGGATGATCTCAATATCTCCCTGGCACTTGCCGCTGTAGATGAGATGGTACAGAGTGCCAACGAAAAGCTTGATCAAAACCCAAAAGACAAAGGGTTGAAAAAAGAGACATATGCCAATATTGCCTTTCTTCATGAAGTACTTGGCATCGGTGCAAAAGAGCCGCATATCTACTTCCAGCAGGGTATCGATGAAGAGACCAAAGCCAAAATCGAAACACTGATTGCACAAAGAAGCGAAGCAAAAAAAGCAAAAGATTTTGCTACAAGCGACGCGATCCGGGATAAACTCACGGCAATGGGTATACAGATTATGGATACACCGCAGGGAACACTCTGGGAAAAGAATCCGGAGTAGCCTCTATCGACTATTTCTCTGAAATTCTGCAGACAAATGCTTCCAAAAAACAATAAAAAGAAAACAATAGTGAACTTTTGAAACACAATAGTGAATTTTACCTACTGTTTTCTTTACAAAAGTAAAGTTTTTATGTATACTCTTTCTATAAGCTTAATTTGATTACGTAGATTATTACTTTTAAAAAGAGGGATTCATGACAAGCAAAAACATCTTATTTTTAGGTTCACTGCTCTTTGTGTTGCTTGTCACTTCATGTGTGGCTTATTTTCTGGAGAAATACAATCCCATGTTTTCGACAGTATCGCCTGCATCTGCAGAAGAGGTAGCCTTGCAAGAGATCACTGTACCTGTTGAAATTGAACAAGTAGCACCAAAAGCATTTGACGGGAAAATCGATATAGATACAATTACCCCTGAAAAAAATATAACTATAGCGCCAATACCTGAGAGCATACAAAAGATGCCAAAACCATCCACACAGGAAATAGCAGTACAAAAAGAACAAAATCGTACAGAAAATGAAAAAAACCAAAGCAATATAAAAGAAAATATAAAACCTATACTCATTGCAACAAAAATCAATAAAGAGATCATTCCTAAAAAGCAAATCAAAAAAGTCCAAAAACCTAATATAAAAAAAGTTACACCTAAAAAGAAAATTATGCCTGCACCAAAAACAAAAAGGAAAATCATAATAGAACCGGTTATTCTTACCAGAACACTTAACCCGTCACTCAAAGGAAGCCTTAGTTATGAGGATAAACTCTTTTTACAAAATATTGCTGCCCGGGCAAAAAGAAACAGAGATCTCTCTGTACTACTTTCAACCTCCGATATCACACCTGAAAAAAGAAAATACCTGCAAAGAATCAAAGCTTTTTTGAAACAGAAAGGTTTAACATCAGAACAGGTAAAAATAGAGATCAACAGAGAGAAAAGAGAAAAAAAGTTTCTCTTTTCTGAGCAAAAAACAGATAAAATTGAACTCTCGTTAATTGAAAGGATATAAAGAATATGACAATACTTGAAATCATCGGCAAAATCACTTTGTGCCTTGCACTTGCCGCAGCACTGGGCTTTTTGATCGGTTGGTTCTTTTCCGCAATACGCACCAGAGAAAAGGCAAACCAGGAGTATGCAAAACTCTATGAAGAGTTTGAAGTCAAACGACATAAAATCAGAGAACTCGAAGAAGAGATCGATCTGAAAAATGAAACTATTCAGCAGATGGAACAACAGTATCAAAACTGTGAACGTGAACGATTAAATGCCCAGCTTGATGAGAAAGATTGTGAAAAATACCAAAGGGTTATCGAAGAGCTGCGTTCTGAAAACGATATGCTTATTTCGCAGATCAAAGAGCAGAAAATATGTGAAGATGAAAATACACTCTTACAAGATGAAATCAAAACACTTGAAGAGGAGAAAGAGATACTTCTGCAGCAAATCGATGAGTGTAAAGAGTATAAAGAGAATTATAAAACACTTATTCTCGAGATAGAATCTCTTAAAAGTGAAAAAGAGAAACTTGAGGCAAAACAACATTTATCTGCAAGCAGTGAAGAAGAAAAAATACGTATTTTTGACGCATACGAAGCAGAAAGAATCCCTGCAGCAGCTCTTAGTCAGCTCAAAGATGACCTTATGACACTCAAAAGCGAAGTTGAAAAAATCAGAAACGAGAGAGATAACTTCAAAGAAGAGGTTGAAAGACTTCGTAAAAAGCTTGATCAAAAGAAAAAAGAACTCAAACAGTGCAAAACCAAAAAAGAGGAAAAAGAGAGTCATAAATCGACAGAAAACGATATAGACTATGTCTATGACATTGCCGGTCAAATTGATAACATCAGTGAAAATATAGAGATTAAATCACTGACGCAACTTATCAAAGATACACTCGACGATATCAAAAAATAGCTACTTTTTGTCGCCTCTTTGACTTACTATATCAGGGTGAGATACCTTGATATAGCTCTATTTAATAATATATTTGTATAATCTTTCATTTAAAAAGCCAAACTTACATTCCAAAAACAGATAGAGAGATCATGCAATATAACAATATCAAAAAATATATTTATAAACTCGATCCCGAAAGAGCCCATACCCTCGTAGAATCAGGAGCACATGCTATAGCTTCGTTTGCACCGTTTTTACTCTCTGCAATCAGATCACGTTTTACACTAAAAGACGAGAGACTTTCCCAAAATATTTTCAATGTCAACTTCCCCAATCCTGTAGGTATGGCTGCAGGTTTTGACAAAAATGCCACCATGATTCCTTTTCTCGAAGCCCTGGGATTTGGATATATCGAATACGGTACCGTGACACCCCGTCCGCAGGAAGGCAATCCGAAACCAAGACTTTTCAGGTTCCCTGAAGAAGAGTCGCTTCAAAATGCCATGGGATTTAACAATGACGGTATGACAAAGATCAAAGCACGGGTTGCAAAACTCTACCCCTATACCATCCCGCTGGGTGCGAATATCGGTAAAAACAAAACAACCACAGAAGTAAACGCTATTAAAGATTATGAAATATTGATCAACACTTTCAAAGATCTCAGTGACTATATTGTTATCAATATTTCATCTCCAAATACACCGGGACTGCGGGATCTTCAGAATGAAAGTTTTATCAGGGAACTATTTACTCTCTCCTCCTCCCTGACAACAAAACCTGTGTTATTGAAAATCGCTCCCGATCTTGATCCCAAAGATGCTATACAGATATGCGGTATCGCACTTGAAAACGGTGCAAAAGGTATTATCGCAACCAACACAACAATCGACTACAGTCTTTTACCCAATGCAAAAGGTTTCGGCGGTGTCAGCGGAAAAGTACTTAAAGAGAAAAGTTTTCAAATGTTTGAGACGATCGCCGAAACATTTTACAAAGATACAACGCTTATTTCTGTAGGAGGTATCAGTGACGGGGATGAAGCATACCGCAGAATCAAAGCCGGTGCAAGCCTGGTTCAGGTTTACAGTGCTTTTATCTTCAAAGGTCCATCTCTGGCAAAAAATATCAACCAAAGATTATTGGAACTGATCGAAAAAGACGGCTTCAACAATATTGCGGAAGCGGTAGGAGCTGATCGGTCATGATCAAACTATTTTTTATTATACTATTTACACTATCAGGAGTTTGCATGGGAAGTACCCTGCCTAAACATTATACAAAAACACTCGACAATGGTCTGCAAATCCTCGTCATACCGATGCAAAACAACTCTAATGTCATTACAACCGATATCTTCTACAAAGTTGGAAGCGGTGATGAGATAATGGGTAAAAGCGGTATAGCGCACATGCTTGAGCATCTGAACTTCAAATCAACCAAAAATCTCAAAGCCGGTGAATTTGATGAGATTGTCAAAGGTTTCGGAGGTGTAGACAATGCCTCTACCGGATTTGACTATACACAGTACTTCATCAAGTCTTCTTCCAAAAATCTTGCAAAATCTCTGGAACTTTTTGCAGAACTGATGCAAAACCTGAGCCTCAAAGATGATGAGTTTCAACCCGAACGTAATGTCGTCCTCGAAGAGAGACGCTGGAGAACAGACAACAACCCTTTCGGATATCTCTACTTCAGACTCTTTAACAATGCCTATCTCTACCACTCCTATCACTGGACGCCGATCGGCTTTACGGAAGATATCAAAAACTGGACTATCGAAGATATACGCTCCTTCCATAAAATGTACTACCAGCCGCAAAACGCTATTCTTCTGGTAGCAGGTGACATCAAGCCCGAAACGGTTTTCGAAGAAGCAGAAAAAGCATTCGGGAACATTAAAAACAGCGGCAAAATCAGACGCAACCATCAAATCGAACCGGAGCAGGATGGTTTGAAAAGAATTACAATAGACAAAGAGTCCCAGGTCGAAATGCTTGCAATCGCCTTCCATATTCCCAACTTTAAGCACAAAGATCAAGTTGCACTTTCGGCTATCAGTGAATTGCTCAGCAGCGGTAAAAGCAGTCGTCTGAATGCATTGCTTATCGATAAGCTGCAACTGGTAAACTCTGTTGCGGCATATAATATGGAAAATAAACATCCCGGTATTTTCCTCTTTCTGGCTGTCTGTAATCCAGGAATCAAAGCAGAAGATGTTGAAAAAGTACTCTGGGATGAGATAGAAAAACTCAAAACAGAAGAAGTTGCAAAGAGTGAACTTGAAAAAGTTAAAATAAATACAAAATCCGATTTTGTATTTGGGATGCAGGATTCCCAGACACTGGTCAATATTTTCGGAAGCTATGCCGCACGCGGGGATCTTGAACCGCTTCTGAAATATGAAGATCGTCTCATGAAGTTAACACCCAAAGAGATCAAAGAGGTTTCCCAAAAATATTTCAGTAAAAAAAATGCGACTGTTGCAATTTTACGGAAGCTGGATAAACCCATAAAAAACAAAGAAGAAAAGGAAACAAAATGAGTGGACCTATCGGTGCAATGACTGCACTTATCACACCATTTAAAAACAATAAACTCGATACCCAGACCTATGAAAAACTTATCAAAAGACAGATCGAAAACGGTATCGATGCAGTAGTACCCGTGGGTACAACCGGAGAGAGTGCTACACTTAGTCATAATGAGCACAAAGAGTGTATTGAAATCGCTGTTGCAATATGTAAAGGATCAAACACAAAAGTACTTGCTGGTGCAGGAAGCAACGCTACAAGTGAAGCAATAGAACTGGCACAGTTTGCACAGGAACAGGGTGCAGACGGCATTCTCTCTGTCACGCCATACTATAACAGACCTCCTCAGGAAGGACTTTTCCAACATTATAAAGCGATTGCAGATGCCATAGAAATCCCTGTCCTGCTCTATAATGTACCCGGACGTACAGGTGTTGATCTGACGGCAGAAACAGCTATTCGTCTCTTTCACAGCTGTAAAAATATCTACGGTGTGAAAGAAGCGACAGGATCCATTCAGCGTTGTGTTGAACTTCTGGCAAAAGAGCCTGCACTTGCTGTCATCAGTGGTGATGACATGATCAACTATCCCCTCATCTCCAACGGTGGTACAGGTGTTATCTCTGTAACTTCAAATATCTTACCGGACAAAATTGCCGATCTGACACACTTCGGCATGAAAGAGGAATATAAAAAATCCAAAGCAATCAATGATGCACTCTACGATATCAACAGTGTACTCTTCTGTGATCCAAATCCTATTCCCATCAAGGCGGCAATGCATATTGCAGGTTTGATGCCGACACTCGAATACCGCCTTCCGCTGGTACCGCCATCAGCTGATAATTTTAAAAAGATTGAAGAGATACTAAAAAAATATGAGATAAAAGGATAAGTATGCAAGGAAAAACATTAGTTATCAGCGGTGCGACCAAAGGTATCGGTAAAGCAATCGCTTATGAATTTGCCAAAGAGGGAGTCAATATAGCCTTTACCTATAACTCCAACGAGGAAGAGGCACAAAAAATTGCCGACGACCTGGAAAAAACATATAATATCAAGGCAAAACCCTATAAACTTAATGTTCTGGAACCTGAAGAGTATAAAAACCTTTTTAAAGAGATCGACTTAGATTTTGACCGTGTAGATTTTTTTATCTCCAATGCTATGATTTACGGACGTGCTGTCGTAGGTGGCTATGGAAAATTTATGAGACTCAAGCCAAGAGGTCTGAACAATATCTATACTGCTACAGTCGTTGCATTTGTCATCGGTGCACAGGAAGCAGCAAAACGTATGGAGAAAGTGGGCGGCGGATCGATCATCTCGATGAGTTCCACCGGAAATATCACCTATATCGACAATTATGCCGGACACGGGACAAATAAAGCAGCTGTTGAAGCGATGGTACGCTACGCAGCCATGGAGCTGGGAGAGAAAAATATCCGTGTCAATGCTGTCAGCGGCGGACCGATTGACACAGATGCTTTGAAAGCTTTTGTCAATTATGAAGAAGTAAAGAAAAAAACAGAAAAAATTTCTCCGCTGGGGCGTATCGGTCAACCGGAAGATATTGCAGGCGCCTGTCTCTTTCTGTGCAGTGACAAAGCATCCTGGGTTACAGGACAGACACTGCTGGTCGAGGGTGGAACCACTTTTAATACAAAATGTTAAACCTGCCTAACCTGCTTGCACTTTTACGCATTGCACTTGCACCTCTGATGTTCTGGCTGCTGGTGGACAGAGAAAATCCTCTTTTTGCCGGTATCCACGTCAGCTGGCTCGATTACACAGCTGCACTTATCTTTGTCATCGCTTCGGTAACAGACTTTTTCGACGGTTTTATTGCAAGAAGCTGGAACCAGATTACAAAACTGGGAGGTATCCTCGATCCTCTGGCAGATAAGATGCTGATGCTGGCAGGTTTTCTGGGACTGGTCTATATCCACAGAGCAAGTGCCTGGGCAGTTTTTATCATTCTCACACGTGAATTTTTTATTACAGGACTTCGTATCCAGGCGGCAAGTGAAGGCAAAAGTGTCTCTGCTTCGTTTGCAGGCAAAGCAAAAACTGTCTTACAGATGATTGCAATCGGATTTTTGCTCATGAACTGGCCTTTTGCCAATGAAATATTATGGGCAGCCGTACTGCTGACACTCTATTCCGGCTGGGAATATATTAAAGGATTTTACAACTGATGGGTATTTTTGTATCGTTACTGGTTTTATCGCTGCTGATCATTTTTCATGAATGGGGACACTTTCTGGCAGCACGCTATTTTGGTGTCAAGGTGGAAGAGTTTGGTCTTGGTATGCCAATCCTCATTACCAAACCTATGTTTAAAAAGAGATGGGGAGAGACAACTTACTCTTTTTATCCAATGCTTTTGGGTGGTTTCGTCCGTATGAAAGGACAGGATGATTTTGATCTGACAAAAAAGAGTGATGAACCGGACAGTTATATGTCCAAAAAGCCATGGCAGAAAATTGTCATTTTACTGGCAGGTCCTTTTGCCAACATACTACTGGCATTTTTACTCTATATCACTATTGCTCTTATCGGTGCAGATGCACTTGCACCTGTAGTCGGAGGAACAGCAAAAAACTCACCTGCTGAAAAAGCCGGCATCCTGCCAAAAGATAAAATTACAGCTATCAACGGTCAGCAAATCACTATATGGGACGATATCGGCAAAATCATTACCAGTTCTGAAGGACCGCTGGAGATCATGGTACTTCGGGAAAACAAACCGGTCAGACTGGTCATGACACCGCATATCAGTGAAGCACGTTCGATATTCGGGGAAAAGATACAGAAAAAGATGATCGGCATTGCACCTGCAGGTGTTTTTATCAAAATTCCAATGCACTCTTTTTCAGATGTTCTCTCTTACGCGTGGGAGAAAACAATCTGGGCAACGGGAATCATCGTCCGTTCCCTGCAAAAACTGATAGAAGGCATCATACCGGCAGATCAGATGGGAGGTATCGTCTCGATTGTACAGGTAACTTCACAGGCATCTGCAGTAGGTATTGCTACGCTTTTATCTCTGGCTGCACTGATCTCCGTCAACCTCGGTGTACTTAACCTGCTTCCCATTCCGGCACTTGACGGCGGACATATCATGTTCAATCTTTATGAAATGTTTTTCAAAAAACCGCCGAGTGAAAAAGTATTTTACAATATGACTGTCGCGGGCTGGGTTTTGCTGCTGAGTTTGATGGCATTTACAACCTATAACGATATAATACGTATCATGAGAGGATAGATTATGAAACAATATGAGAAAAATTTTGACGCCGTTTTACAACGTATTGAAGCCATCCGGCTTGAGACCAATGAGCATCAGATCATCAAAATCATCGCTGCAAGCAAATATGCAGATGCCGATGCGATTAAAGCATTTTATGAAATAGGACAGCGTGCATTTGGAGAAAACAGAGTACAGGATCTCAAAGCAAAAGCCGCTGCGCTCGAAGCATTGCCAATCGAATGGCATTTTATCGGTCGCCTGCAATCCAACAAAATCAATATGCTGCTCGATATCAACCCTACCCTTATCCACTCCTGTGAAGATTTGAAAATGGCACAGGAGATCGACAAACGTGCAGCAGCCAAGGGAAAAAAGCAGGCAATACTGCTCCAGATAAACAGTGCCAAAGAGGAGTCCAAAGCAGGTATAGCTCCCGAAGCGGCAGTTGAAGAGTATCACAGGATTATGGAAGAGTGTCCAAATCTCAGCCTTAAAGGGGTGATGACCATCGGTGCCCATACAGAAGATCAAAAAGAGATACAAAAAAGCTTTGAAACCACATATAAAATATTTGACTCGCTTCGCGCAAATGGTGCAAAATATTGTTCCATGGGTATGAGTAATGATTTTGAACTTGCCATTCGCTGCGGTTCCAATATGCTGCGTTTAGGCAGTATTCTCTTTCAGGAAGCATAACATGATCAAAAAATCACTCACTACACTTTTGTTGCTGGCATCTTTTGCACAAGCCGACCTGCTTTTTACTGCCGGTCAGAAAAACTTTGGATTTTCGCTCGGTTCAAGCACGGGTTTTGGCAATGACTATACCGTAGCCGGCGCAAATCTGAACTACTTTTTTCAAGATAATCTTTCCGTGGGTATAGGATATCTGGGATATTTTGGAGATGATCCCAAAATACACCAAATCACTATTCCTGTCACTTACTATTACCCCATCAGTATTACCAATTATCCGTATGCAGGTGTTTTTTACAAACATACCTATATCTCGGATGACTATGAAGATTATGATGTCTATGGTGTAAGAGTAGGTATGTCCGTACGCATTGGACCAAGATCTTATGTATCGGCAGGCTGGGTACAGGAGTATACGGACATAGAAAATATCGAAGATAACTGGGATGGTCACGCAGAAGTAAGTATGGGATTTACGTTTTAACCCCTAAAATTTATATTTGATACCAAACTTCGTTACTCTGGCAGGTTTGAGATAGATTGAAAACTGCTGGTTTGCCTTGAACATTTTTGCCGGTACCATATCGCTGTCCAATGCCTCAAGAAGTTTTGAGACAATCACTTTAAAGGCTTTTGATTTACTCTTTTTCTCTTTTACTCCGGTGGAAGATTCATTTTCCCTTTTGAAAGTGGTTGCAGCAGAATTTACAGAACGTATCTGACGCATCTCTTTACTATAGACTTTATAGTCAAAAGCATGCGCTTTTCCCGGAATAATCCAGCATCCGACTATCATACATAACATAAGAAAATATTTTTTATAAAGAGTTGTTAATTTCACTACCATCACACATTTCAGACTCTAAAAAGAGTATTTCTGGAAACCTTTCTTAAAATATTTTCTTATA
>CAZYZD010000029.1:10171-22323 GCA_964651755.1 uncultured Sulfurospirillum sp.
AAAATATTTCCCCGTTTATCTTTATAATATATAATATGGCGGAAGATAACAATAGCGAGGTCTTATGAATAAAACCATTCTGATTTTTTTCACTTCTCTTCTTTTGGTTCTCTTTTACAACACAACATTTTTTGCAAAAAGTTTTGAAGTTTTTCATTCCTACAGTTTTATGTTCTCACTGGGCATCACTTTAATGCTGGTAATGACACTTCTGATCCTTCTCTTCGATACAAAATGGACATTGAAACCTTTTTTGATATCTCTTTTTATAATTGCCTCGGTTACTGCATATTTTACAGATGCGTACGGAACCATCATCAGTGACACAATGATCCAAAATGTGATAGAAACAGATATCTCTGAAGCCAACGGGCTTTTTACACCCAAACTCCTGCTCTATCTGCTCTTTCTGGGAATTTTACCTTCGGTCTGGATCTGCAAAACCAGAATAAACTATCCGCCGTTTTTAAAAAATCTGTTCTATAAACTCAAAATGATACTGATCATCCTCATACTTCTGGCTTTGAATATATTTGCTTTTTCAAAAACATATACAAGTTTTTTCAGAGAGTACAAACCGTTACGATACCATACCATCCCGGCTTATCCAATCTATAGTTTTATCAAGTTTCTGAACGAAAAATATTTTACAAAAGAGATTCCCTTTACAAAAATCGGCACTGATGCCACACTCAACACCACCGAAAAACCCAAACTTTTCATCTTTGTAGTCGGAGAAGCAGCCAGATGGGATCATTTTAGTCTCAACGGTTACCAAAGAGATACAACACCTTTTCTCAAAGAGGAAAAAAAGATCATAAACTTAAACAACTTTTTCTCATGCGGAACGGAGACAGCTGTCAGTGTGCCCTGTATGTTCAGTGATCTGACCAGGGAAAAATACAACGACAAAAAAGCGAAACACCGCTCCTCCCTGATAGACATACTCAACTATGCAGGTACAAGAGTTCTGTGGAAAGACAACAACTCCGACTCCAAGGGAGTGGCTATCAGAATCAAAAACTATGTCAACATCAAAAATTCATGTAACAGTGAATGCCGGGACGAAAAACTGCTTGAAGGTCTGGACACATTTGTAAAAACACCCCAAACCACATTTATTGTACTGCACCAGATGGGAAGTCATGGACCTGAATACTACAAAAGAACTGATAAACCATTTAAAAAGTTTACACCCGAATGCCGGACAAATCAGCTTCAGGAGTGCTCACAAAAGAGCATTGCCAATGCTTATGACAATACTATTCTCTATACAGACTACTTTTTAGAAAAAGTCAAAGCATTTCTGAAAAAACATCAGGATAAATACAAAGTAGCCCTATGGTATGTCGCAGATCACGGAGAGAGCCTGGGCGAAAATGGTATCTATCTGCACGGATTACCCTATTTCATTGCACCGGAAGCACAAAAACACCCTGCTTCACTGCTTTGGTTTTCGGATGATTTCGGGATCGACAAAGAGTGCCTCCAAAATTTGCAACACCAAAAACTTTCACAGGATTATATTTTCAGCTCGGTTCTGGGCGTAATGGATATAAAAACAAACGTCTATAACCCCAAACTCGATATGTTTGCAAAATGCAGATAAGAGACCTCTTTGTCTCTTTTTACAAAGCACTGATCTTTTCAAGAAAGTTTCTTGTCTGAGGGAGCGAATCAAAATTCTCAAATGCAGCATATGCATTTTTTGAAAAATCGGAATAATTCTCTGCACTAAACCGATAAAATCCCTCCACAAGCGCATCTACATCCCGGGGAGGTACCAAAACACCTGTTTTCCCATCCTCGACTATTTCGCATACAGCAGGAAGATTTGTCACCAGAACAGGTCGCCCGACAGAATACGCTTCTATAACAATTCCGGGATATCCCTCTCTGTGGCTTGGCAGCACCAGTACATCTGCCTCTTTCAGTTTCTCCACCACTTCAGAGGGTTTTAGTACCCCTTCGTAACGGGTATTGAACTGTGCAATATATTCAGGTGTATACCTGCTTTCATGTACCGGTCCGTAAATCTTCAGATCAAAACTCTCATCAAGCCTTTTTGCCGCTTCCAATAACTCCTGCGTCCCTTTTTCATCTTTGAGATGGCTGATATAGACAAACCGTTTTCGATAGTCACTTTTGGGTGCACTATTTTCAGGACGGCGGCGCACATTGGGGAACCAGAAGGTATTTGGATTGAAACTGTGAAAATATTCAACCAGATATTTTGTCTCAAAAAAACTTACATCAGCATTACGCAGTACATATCGGATAAGATACTTTCGCAAAGGATCCGCTTTTTCATAGAGATCATTGAAGTTTCCTGCAAATTTCCGCAGACTGACACTTTTGCCAAAAAGTTTCGCAAAAAAAATAATAAAAGGAGCAATGATAATATAATGATTAGCCGTACCATGGATACTTACATGATCATATTCACGAATATTTAAAAGAAATTTTTTCATAACACCCCAAAAGGTATGCAGGGTACTTTTATAACCACTCTTGTTGGAGTTGATCGCCAGATACGACACTCCCAGATCTCTTAAATCTTCCAGAAACTGGGCAAAAAGTACGGTTACGCCACCAGGGTTTTGCATATCTTTCATATACATTGGTCCAATTACGATCATTTTTTTATACTGTTTCACTTTTTTCTCCTGCTCTCTCTTTTCGATAAATACGTCGCAATACTATCCGTGCAAAATAGAACTCAACCCCCACAATCACCATATTGACTGCCGCAAATCCGACAATAGGATGGTCGGTAAAAAGCGCCTGTACCAAAAGCACGACCAGTGCCAGTCGTATAGCATTTAATTTCAATTCCAGCATATTGAAGTTAAAAGTTTTGGAGAGCAGACTAAACAGACTCATATAGGCGATGAGAATACTTGAAAAAATCAATATAAAGACATAAATCGGAGAATCCACCGAAAGATAATCCGGCTTGATTGCATAGACAATTCCTGCAAAAAGTGCAGCGACAACCATACCGCCCAGCAACACATACCATTTATACCGTTTTAGTCTGCGAATATGCGAAAGTACCGCATCCATTTCAGACATACTGAATTTAGAAAGAAAATAGGAACGTAACGAAGAGATAAAAATCATAATCAAACCGCCGAAACTCATCGCATATCCAAGTTCTGCCAGGGTAGTAGTCAACTTTTCATCCACCAGATAGATAATAGCATACCGGTTGGTATAGATAAAAAGACCGTTGATGATATAAGTCAGTGCGGAAAACACAATAAACTGCTTCAAACGCCTTATAAAAAGATGCTGGAACTCTTTATGAAAAATCTTCTCTTTACATGCAAGCAAAAATGAGATATTGTACTTCATATTCAGCGCTATCACCATCACAAACGGGAAAATAAAAAGATCCAGATAGATCAGATCAAGATCGATTTCCCCCGCCCACAAGAGAATATAAAGTAAAAAAGCAATCCTTATACCAAGAATAATAAAAGAGTTTACAATAATAAATTTGATCCGCTTTTTTGCCAAAAGTGTTGTCTTGAAAAATATCCAGCTCAGCAATGCAAAAATAGAAAGATAAATATAAGATTGTGCAATTCCCAGGTTTTGCACTCCGAAAAAGAGATCAGCATAATGTCCCAGCGCTGTCTGGGAAAGAATAAAAAGCAATACAAAAATCAGCAACTGAATCATCGCATTGATTTGATCCGAAATTTTATAAATCTGATTAAACCGCAGATAGCTGACAGTCAAACCAAACTCAAATACAAAAATCAACATCATGACAATATTAAACGCTGCGGAAAAACCTGCCATCGTCTCTATATTGAGCTTATACGGAATCAGCAGTGCAATAAGATATGTAGAAAAACTATATACCAGGTTGGAGATAAAAAACATCGCCCCTTCATTTGCCAAAAGAGCCTTCACTTTACCAAACAATCGACATTTCCTTCCCTGCAAAATCACCCAGGCATACAGCTTAGGTATATTTGAATTATAAATCATACTATTTTTTACTTCGAAATTTCTAAAACTTAATCTCATGATAGAACGCAAAAACGTAAAAAAGAAGAGAAAAATCAAACTGGCATTATATTTGCTCCCGTTATCTTAAATATACAAATATATCACAAGGGGTAGTATGATTTTCAGATTTTTTACGGCATTGTTTACTTTTCTCTTCCTCACAGCCTGTGCACCAATGCAAATTCAAAAAACAAAATCTGCAGATATAGAGAAAAAAGCAAAAATTGTCATCATCCCTTTTTATAATTATACCCAGACTCCACTGGCAGGATACAGTGCGGCAGCGCTCTCCCAGGTGATTTTGCAAAGCCACGGCTATAAAACCAAAGCGTATGGCTTACAACCCGATGAAACAGCACTTTTCAACGAAAACCAGACAAACAGAAAAAACTTGGCAGCATCTTTCAAACAAAAGGGATACCGTTACCTCCTTCAGGGCGAAGTAACCGAGTGGCGTTACAAATCAGGTATCGATGCAGAACCTGTAGTGGGTCTTGTTGTTACTATTATCGATTTGCAAAACGGCAAAACAACCTACAGCAGCGCAGGAAGTAAAACAACACTGGGATCAGGCTCGATCTCACAAGCAGCACACAATATTCTGGACGAGATTTTACCCTAAGTGTTACTGCACCTCCTTCCGGAAACGTTTTCACGATCCAAACGAACCACAGCTCTTGCAGAGACGCTTTTTCTCTCGCTTCTGTTTATCTCAACCCTATACTTTTTAAGTAACGATATATCCATTAAACTCGACAGTTATCATGATATTGTTCTGCTTTTTCTGGCACTCATTACCCTCTACAACGGTACTCTTTTCGGTCTGCTCTCACTTGTCACCATAACATTTGCAATCTACTTTTTTACAATCACATACGACTTCAAAACCATACTCTCCTATCTGGTATTTATACTATTACTGGGGGAATTTCATTTTCATTTTCAGAGAAAAAAAGAAGCTGATCAGGAAGAAAAGCAGTATCTCAAAGCAAAATTCAGAGAACTAAGCAACGCTTTTTTCGCACTCAAAGTTTCACATGATCAACTCGAAAAGGGATATCTGCTTAAACCAGTTACCCTGCGCTCTTTGATCATCGACCTTTCTCAGAATATAAAGGAGAAAAATGTTTATGAAAAACTTTTTCAAACATTTCAGGAAGCATTTTCTCTTAAATCAGCCTACTTTTGCAAACTTCATGATGAAAAAGAGATTATTACCCAAATTCCCCTTGGAGATATAACGACATTGGAAAAATCACATGAAATGATTTTACAATGTATTGAAACCAAAAAACCTGTTTTCCTTGCTGAGAATAAAATGGAAATGATGAATCAGGAACCAATTCTTGCTGTACTGCCGGTACTCGATATCCACAATACCCTGCTGGGAATATTTGTTATCGAAAAGATGGACTTTCTCGAATTCAATATGGATAATATCCTCAAAATTCAGATTTTACTCGAATACCTCGCGCAGGAACAGTTTTACAATCAACACACGTCTCAAATCTCCGCAAATATGCAACTGCAAAAAATCGATCCAAGATTCCAGTTTGAAATCGACCGCCTTCACAGCATGTACCAGCATTTTGGTGTCCACTCCGCCGTCGTACTGGTACATACTACCAATCCCGCCATCTCTTTGTTGATGGAGAACTTTCAAACCAGTAAAATGCGCCTTTTGGATATGGTAACCAATTATACTGAGAATGGAAACTACTTTTACCTCTTTTTACTGCCATTGGAAAGAGTCTCCGGAGCGGTCAGTTTCAAACAGCGTCTTGAACGGGAAATGGAAGGATTCTCCCAGAGCGACTATAAAATTTTGATTACTGAAATTCAGAAAATTGAAACAATGCAACAATGGATACAAAAAGATGCAAAAAGAGTATAAAGCAATTTTATTCATTTTGACGGCACTTACTGCGGAGATAGTTGCTTTCGCATTTTTCTTTACAAAAACAGATGATCACATCCAGCTTCTACTCTTTCTCCTACTTCATGCCCTGTTCGCCTACCTGATGGCAGAAGCGGAGAAATACTTTATCCCCGGACTTTACCGCAAACAGCAGCATCAAATCAAACTTTTTCTGATGTTATTTAACTTTATGGTACCCATTCTGGGAACCGTCGCTTCCTGGCTGCTGCTTCTATGGGGATTTCAAAAAAGTCAGCATATCGAAATCAACAAAGAGATAGAAGAGGTAAATATGGAAGAGCTCTCGGAAGGTTTTCCGGTGATAGAGCGTATTTTCGGAGAAGGTTCTCTTCAAGCGCTTCTGAAAAACAACCATGCCCCGGCACAAAAGAAGATCAAAGCACTCACACTGCTGACACAGATGAAAACCAAAGCCTCTCTTTCCCTTATCAAAAAGACATTGAGCGATCCCGATGATGAAGTCAGACTGGTAGGATTTTCCATGATTGACAATATGGAAAAAAAGATCAATGAAAAAATCCACCATCTTAAAATCATGATTCACACCCAGAAAGATCCGCTCAAAAAAGCAAACTATCATAAAGAACTCGCTTTTACCTACTGGGAACTGCTCTATCAGGGGTTAGTCGACCAGCAACTCAGTACATTTCTGATCGAAAACATCCTTCATGAAATCGATGAAGCCGAAAAAGTGATTACCGATGACAGTAAACTTTATAAACTTGAGGGGCGTGTTTTACTGGGAGAAAATCGTTACAGCGAGGCAAAAGAGGCATTTGTCAAAGCGCTTGACCTGGGTATTCCCAAGGCGGAAATCGCCTCATTTATGGCAGAGATTGCCTTCCGTGAAAAAAACTACTCCCGTATCGCTTACTGGATGCAGAAAACTCCTGCACAAAGTATCAACTACCAACTCCAGACACTGCGTGCCATCTGGGTAAGAGAGAGCAGATGAAAATAGTCCTGGATAAAAAACTTCCCGTCGATATCATGATCATCAGCGAAGGTACCTACCCTTATGTACGCGGCGGCGTCAGTTCCTGGATAGATCAGTTGATGAGGGGTTTGAAAAACTTTACATTTGGTATTGTTTTTATCGGAAGTCGAAAAGAGGATTACAGTGAAATCCAGTATCAATTTCCCCCAAATCTTCTTTATCTTCTTGAAGCATACATGTTTGAATCCAAACCCGCACATAATGTTCATGCACATAAAGGGGATAAAAAAGCACTGCAAAAAATTGAAACAATTCATACCTGGTTTAGATCCCCGCAAAACAACTTTCCCGAAAAACTTCATGATCTGGACTTTTATCTGAAAGAGGTAGACGAAGAGTTCTTTCTTTACAGTGAAAAAGCATGGTCGTTCATCACTGCTCTTTATGAAAAAAATACACCCTCTATGCCTTTTGTTGACTATTTCTGGACAGTCCGCAGTATTCATACTCCTATCTGGATACTGGCAAAAATCGCCAAAAAGATCTCAGGGAAAGCAAAAGTGATCCATACCCCTTCTACCGGATATGCCGGTTTTCTGGGTACTCTAGTTTCACAAAATGACAATATCCCCCTCCTGCTGACAGAACATGGCATCTATACCAAAGAGCGGCGTATTGACCTGCTCTCTGGCACTCTCTTTCAAAACAGTAAAGTCGACCTGCTGAAACAGAGTTACGAAGATGACTATATCAAACAGATGTGGATACGTTTTTTTGAGGGGATCGGTCTCTTCTGTTATAACCGTGCAAACCCCATTCTCTCCCTCTACAAAGGCGCACAGAAAATGCAGATCGCTTACGGAGCGAAAGAGGAGCGCTGTCAGGTAGTGCCCAACGGTGTCGATACCCAAAAGCTATCAGAAGCATATGAAAAACGTCCGGAAGACATCCCCCATGTCGTAACACTGATCGGACGTGTTGTCGCTATCAAAGATATCAAAACATTTATCCGGGCTGTGCGAATTGCTGTAGAGGAAATTCCTGATCTTGAAGGATGGATCGTCGGACCGATGGAAGAGGATCCAGACTACGCCAACGAATGTATGCAAATTGTTCAGAACCTCGACCTGCAACGAAATATTAAATTTCTGGGATTTCAAAATATCACTGACGTACTGCCAAAAAGCGGATTGTTGACACTTACCTCCATCAGCGAGGGTATGCCGCTAGTCATCCTGGAAGGATTTGCCGCCGGACTCCCATGCGTTGCTACAGATGTAGGCTCATGCAGTGAATTGATCGAAGGGGCACTGAATGCAGAAGATATCGCCATAGGAAAAGCAGGCGAAGTGGTACAGATCGCCGATGCATCGGCACTGGCAAAAGCATATACAAAACTCTTTAAAGATACGGCACTGTGGAAAAAGTATCAGCAAAATGCACTCAAAAGGGTCAATACCTTCTATCGGCAGGAGCAGTTTCTGGAGAGTTACCGTAAAATCTATCAGGAGGCACTGCAATGGCAGGGATAGGTTTCGAACTGAAAAAGATCCTCAAAAGAGGAACACTCTCCTCCATGCTGGAAACATACACGATCTCTGCCGCACTCAGCAGCGGTCCCTGGGTAATCTCGATGATCGTTATCATGCTCATCGGTTTTGTCTCTTTCTCCATCTCTCAGAATACCACACAAAGCAGTGAATTTCAGTCAATCATCACCTACGTCCTGATGCTCGCTTCAAGCCTTATTTTTACCAGTTTTTTTCAACTTCCCTTCACCCGTTTTGTAGCAGACAGAATTTTCGAAAAAAAAGAGTATCTCGTACTTCCCAACTTTCTAGGTCTCTTACTGGTGATCTTCGGGATAGGCGTACTTTTTATCATACCCTTTTCACTCTGGTTTTTCTACTCCCAGAGCAACCTCTTTCTGCTCCTTTTCATGGCAACTTTTCTTGTCCTGAACGGTGTCTGGATCAGTAATATTCTGGCAACATCACTGCGTTTTTTCCGGATTACGATCTTCGCTTATCTGGCAGGATATATTTTAATCTTCATACTGGCAATTTTCCTGCGTCCTTATGGCAAAGAGGGACTCCTTACAGCATTTCTGGCAGGCAATACAGTACTGCTTTTTATTCTCCTGATGGCAATTATTTACCACTACCCTTCACACTATCTGATACGATTCGATTTTTTCGAGCGTAAAAGTTTTTACTTCAAACTGGGAATCACCGGACTGTTTTACAACTTCGGCATCTGGATCGACAAACTCATCTTCTGGTATTCTCCGCTGACAGGATACCAGGTAATCGACAGACTCCATACCTCAATCGTTTATGATATGCCGATCTTTCTGGCATATCTTGCCATCATTCCGGGAATGGCTGTCTTTTTCTACCGTCTGGAAGCAGAGTTTTCCGAAAATTACGACAAATATTACGATGCCGTACGTACCGTAGGTACACTGCGTATTATCCGGGAAGAGCGCTACAAAATGATCCAGACTATCCGCGTGGCACTTAGAGAAATACTTATCATCCAGGGGATCTTCAATATTATCATTATCATGGTTGCCCAGCCTCTTTTTACAATGCTGAAGATTCCGCAACTCTATCTCTCCCTCTTCTATATCGATCTGCTCGGTACCCAGCTGCAACTGGGATTTATGTCGGTACTGGCAATCCTCTTTTATCTGGACAGACAAAAAGAAGCGATGGTTTTAAGTATCCTCTTTTTTCTTTTCAATGCTGCGGGATCTTACATCTCCATAGTACTGGGACCCTATTTTTTCGGGTACGGTTTTACAACGGCACTGCTTGTGCTTTTTATCGTCAGTCTGGTGTGGCTTCGTTATATCATGAAAAGGTTGGAATATGAGACATTTATGCTGCAATAAACTCCTCTTTATCCTTTTATTTACCTTTTCTCTGCTTTTTGCCAAAGAGCCGCGTGTGGGATTTTACTACGGCAGCAATATATCAGCCCCATTTATCGAAAGTTTCGACTGGGTTGTAGTCGATGCCGATCAAATCGATCCCATCTGGGCAAAACGGTACGGAAGAAAGCTCTTTGCCTATGTCAGTGTCGGAGAGTATGAAACATGGCGACATAGTAAAAAACCAAATCCAGCCTGGAAACTGGCAGAGAATAAAAACTGGAACTCCACGGTGATGGATCTGAGCAATCCCGACTATCAGGCATTTCTCCTGAAAGAGATGCAAAAACTTCATGAAATAGGATACAAAAACTTTTTTCTTGATACCCTGGATGCAGTATTTGCTGCCGTTAAAGAAGATGCGGATCGCAAAAAAGAGCAAAAAGCGCTGCAAACACTCCTTCAAAAAATCCGCACCCTCTTTCCTCAAAGCAAACTGATCGCAAACAGAGGCGTGGAAGTGATGGATACCCTTTGTCAAAATGTTGACGCTTTTGCCATCGAATCTCTCTATCAGGGAATCGATGCAAAAACCAAAGAGTATACCACTGTCTCACCAAAAGACCGGGAGTGGATCACTGCACAGCTTAACCGTGCCAAATCCTGCGGACTGCTGCCTGTTGTCATCGACTACCTTCCGGAAAATGCCGCCAAAAAGAGAAGAGAGACCGCACAGAAAATTGCAGCACAGGGATATGTTCCCTACATCACAGACAAGTTTCTGAAACACTACGGAGAGGGAAAAGATCCTCTGCAAAAACGAGAAGTATTGCTCCTGTATGACTCTTCAACGCTCAAAGACGGTGACAAAGTATACGCCAACGTACATCTCATGAGCAGTATGCCGCTGGAGTATCTGGGGTATATTCCTGTACTCAAAGATATCAAACAAAATCTTCCCTATGCAGGCAAAGAGAGATATGCCGGTGTGGTTATCTGGTCAGGCAGCGATATCGCCCCGCAAAAACGATTTTTCGACTGGATAACAAAACTGCTAAAAGAGGGACAGAAACTCATTTTCATCAATGCTTTCGGGTTTGAGATGGATGCCCAAAAGGCAAAACAACTGGGATTTACCTATCAAAAAGCAAAACCAGCCAAAACACTTTTTGCCCGCATAACCTACCAAAGCGAAACAGCAAAAAGTGAAATCCCCCCGCTGGTCAACACTCCCGGTTATCTACTTCATGCAAAAAACGCCAAAGAGGTTATTCTCCGCGCTACCACAAAAAACAGTGAATCTTTTGATGCGGCAGCGATTATGCCCTGGGGAGGCTATGCCGATCTGCAAAGTGCACTGCGCGACATTGACACTGAACCGATGTGGGCAATTGATCCTTTTGCCTTTTTCAAAAAAGCCCTCCAAACACCGCAAAGACCTGTTCCCGACCCAACCACAGAGAATGGACGACGTATCCTGTTTATACACATAGACGGGGACGGATTTATCGAAAAGGCGCGTTTCAATCCCAAAAAGTATGCAAGCGAAATCCTTCTCAAGGAGATTTTACAAAAATATCCCCTCCCTCACTCCATCTCCGTGATAGAAGGTGAGATTGGAAAAAAGGGACTCCATCCAGAACTGGCATCCAAAATGGAGAAAATTGCACGTAAAATTTTTGCAAAACCTTTCGTAGAAATCGCCAGTCACAGCTACTCCCACCCTTTTAAATGGCAAAAACTGGAAGAGGGTAAAGAATCGCCCGAAAAAGAGGGACATGCTTACCACCTTCCTATTCCCGGATACCATTTCGATCTGCAAAGAGAGATTGAAGGAAGTGTCCGTTTTATCAATAAAAAACTTGCCCCGAAAGGGAAAAAATGCAAACTCTTTTTCTGGACAGGAGACTGTCTGCCGCGTGAAGATGCCCTCAGAATGACAGAAGAAGAGAACCTTCTGGCAATCAACGGAGGAGACACCACCGCTACCAAATCCAATCCGTGGCTGGGACGCATCGCACCTTTTGGACTGCAAAGAGGTGCTTTCTGGCAAATTTATGTCGGTGAACAAAATGAAAATATCTACACCAATGACTGGCTGGGACCATACTGGGGCTACCGCAAAGTCCTGGAGACTTTCAACATTACCCAAAATCCCAGACGTCTGAAACCGATCAATATCTATTATCACTTCTACTCCGCATCCAGAATCGCTTCTCTGGATGCTTTAAAAAGGGTCTATAACTGGGCAATAAAACAGGAGAGCATACCACTATATACTTCCGAATATATCCTTACAGCCCACGATTTTTACAACACTTCCATTGTTCAAACCGCCGACGGATATGAGATCAGAAACAGGGGAAATCTGCGTACCC
>CAZYZD010000030.1:0-21860 GCA_964651755.1 uncultured Sulfurospirillum sp.
GTAGGTGATGCGATGTCTGATACATGGCAGTGGGAAGAGCTTTCCAAAAGATTTACAGTAAACGATCTTTGGGGACCATATACACTCAGAAACGGTAAAAAACTGCCGGATGTTCGTGAAAAAGCGAAAGCGATGGGTTATAAACCTGATACGACAATGTATGAAATCCTCTTTGCAAACGACAGAGCGAAGTCTTACAAAGTTGATTTGACAAAATTCCCTCAAAAAGGTTTTGACAATACTGAGTGTATCGGTGATAGCAGAAATGTTATAGGTTCTGACGGTAAACCATGGAAAGGTTACGGTTTCATGATTCATGAATATCTCTTTGAAGAGTATGCATGGTTTGGACGTGGACATGGACACGATCTTGCTCCATTTGAAGTTTATCACAAAGTAAGAGGACTTAAATGGCCGGTTGTTAACGGTAAAGAGACACAGTGGAGATTTAACGTTAAATACGATCCATATGCAGCAAAAGCAAATCCAGGCGGAGATTTTGCATTCTACGGACCATTGGCGAAAAAGATTCTTCAGGGTACCCTGACTGGTCCGGATAAATCAAAAGGTAAGTTTGCATTGCCAAACAAAGCTAAAATCTATGCAAGACCATACATGGATCCACCGGAGATGCCAGATGCAAAATATGACACTTGGCTTTGTACAGGACGTGTACTTGAGCACTGGCACAGTGGTACTATGACAATGCGTGTACCTGAGCTTTATCGTGCGGTACCTGAAGCACTCTGTTATATGAACCCTAAAGATGCGAAAGCAAAAGGTTTCAAAAACGGTGAGCTTATCTGGGTAGATTCACGTCGTGGTAGAGTAAAAGCAAGAGTTGAAACAAGAGGAAGAAACAGACCACCGCAAGGATTGGTATTTGTTCCATGGTTCGATGAGAAAGTATTTATCAATAAAGTATGTCTTGATGCGACTTGTCCAATGTCAAAACAGACAGACTATAAAAAATGTGCGGTAAAACTGTACAAAGCGTAAAAGTTTAAGAGAAGGCTTTGTCCTTCTCTCTGAAAAAAACAATATAAGGTAATGCAGTGAGTAAAGAGCAAAAAAAACCCAAAATCAGTGAAAGGCGGAAGTTTTTCACACTTTTAGCACAAAACGCTGGTCTTGGCGTTATGGGTGGTTTGTTATGGACAGGTTATGCTGCCAAAGCAAAATCTTCACCTTTAACTCTCAGACCTCCTGCAGCTTTGAAAGAAGAAGATTTTTTAAAAACCTGTATTAAATGTGGGCTGTGTGCAGAAGCGTGTTACAATCGACCAAGCAACATAGACAAGGAAACAGGAAAAGCGCGTCCGGCAACACTTAAAATGGCGAAAGCAGAAGATGATGTTACCATAGGTACACCATTTTTTATACCAAGAGATGTACCTTGCTATATGTGTGAAGATATTCCATGCGTACCGGTATGTCCGAGTGGTGCACTTGATCCATTGCTAGTAACAAATGAGCAGAATGAGCTTGATCCAACGATGATGGATATGGGGCTTGCAGTTGTAGATCCCAACTCATGTATTGCTTTCTGGGGTATTCAATGCGACGCATGTTATCGTGCGTGTCCATTGCTTGATGTAGCGATTCGGCTTGAATATGACAGAAATGAGCGTACAGGAAAACATGCTTTCCTGAAACCTGTGGTAGATATGAATACCTGTACAGGTTGCGGGTTGTGTGAACTTGCGTGTGTAACCGAAAAAGCGGCTATTTTTGTCTTACCGAGAAAAATTGCACTTGGTAAACCAGGTGCCCACTATGTTAAAGGCTGGGATAAAAAAGATCAGCAGCGTATGGAAGGTCGTGCAGATAAAGATTTGACTACACATAACAAACGCAGTGAGAAGAAGCCTCAGGATTACCTGAACATAGATGTGGAGTATTGAGATGAAGTGGAGTAATTATAAATATCTTATATTAAGACGAATTACGCAATTAACACTTCTGTTTTTATATTTTGCAGGAAATGTATATGGCTGGAATATCCTGACAGGTAACCTCTCAAGTTCATCATTGTTTGGAACTGTACCGTTAAGTGATCCTTTTGCAGTTTTGCAAATGATGGCTGCTGGAGCAACGGTTGGTATGAATGTACTGGTTGGAGCTGTTCTTATTGCACTCTTTTATGGGGTTATAGGCGGTCGTGCTTTTTGCAGCTGGGTTTGTCCGGTAAATATGGTGACTGATCTGGCAAATTGGCTCAGACGGGTACTTTATCTGGATAAGATCGAGCGTAAAGTGTGGGTAAGTCGCAATATTCGTTATTATATGCTGGCACTGGCTTTGATTGTTTCATTTATTAGCGGGCTGGCAGCATTTGAGATTATCAGTCCCATTACGATTATGAATCGTGGTGTGATTTTTGGTTTCGGTGCGGGAGCTGGACTTCTGGTATCGATTTTTCTTTTTGATCTGTTTGTACTTAAAAATGGCTGGTGCGGGCATATTTGTCCACTTGGCGGAGTGCATTCGATGATTGGAAAGTTTAATCTTATCCGTGTTAAACATAACAGTGATAACTGTACACTTTGTATGAAGTGTAAAAATGTCTGCCCTGAAGTACAGGTTTTAAATATGATCGGAAAACGCAGTGAACCCGTCTCAATGGCGGAATGCACAAATTGCGGAAGATGCGTAGATGTGTGTGATGATGATGCACTTGGATTCAGCATCAGAAACTATATAAGTGAAAAATAAAGGAGAGTAAACTATGAAGATAAAAAAATCATGGATTGGCTTATTGTCACTGGTAGCGATTGTTGCCGTTGGCTGTGCTGCTGGAGCTGGAAATACAGTTTCGGAAGAGTCTTTAGGACTTAGAAAAACCAATCTCTATTCAGAAGACAATACAAAACCGGTAGAGGCGAAGTATACTGCAGCAGCACCGGGAACTTCAAAGAGATTTGACAGAGCATTTGAAAATGCACCTCCAATGATCCCACATAGTGTGGATGGATTGCTTCCTATTACAAAAAACAACAATGCTTGTCTTGGATGTCATATGCCGGATGTTGCGCCTAGTATGAAAGCAACACCAATTCCACCGTCTCACTTTGCTTCATTCAGACCAAAAACTAAAATTGGTAAAAATGGTGAAGTCATTAAAGAGGGTAAGGTAGTTTCCAATACTTCAGATATTAAAACAGTTGTGCATAAGCAAAATAAACTCTATCAGGGTAGATTCAACTGTTCTCAGTGTCATGCACCACAGGCTCAGATTGATCCGTTGGTGAAAAATAACTTTACACCGGATTTTACAAGTAAAGATGGTGCTAAAAAATCAAATCTTATTGATGTAATCAATGAAGGTGTAGACGTACAATAGTCAGAAAGAGGGAGTAATAAAACTCCTTCTTTTTTAAAATTTTCTATAAAGAGATAGTGTGTTATCTTTTTGTAGAAAGTTTTTATAAGGATTGATGATGATACAAAAGTTGTGTTATAGGTTGGTATTATTAGGAGTAGTAGCTGTTATCCCGTCACAAGCGATGGATATGGAGAGAGTCAATGCACTGGCGGAGCAGATTAAAGCCGGAACAGTCGGAGTTGCAAAAAGTGTTAAAAGTGTTGCACCGGCAACGCAGGCAGAACCGATTCCCGAAGTGGTAGTTGTAGATGTTCCTGTAAAGGAAGATACACCGACACTGGCTGATGTCACTCCTGCGCAAACAGCTGTTTCAAGCAGTGGTAGTGCTAAAGGTACTGTTTCGGAAGAGTCTTTAGGGCTTAGAAAAACCAATCTCTATTCAGAAGATAACACAAAACCTGTAGAAGCAAAATATACAGCTGCCGCACCGGGTACATCGAAAAGATTTGACAGAGCATTTGAAAATGCACCGCCGATGATTCCTCATAGTGTTGATGGATTATTACCTATTACTAAAAAGAATAATGCATGTCTTGGATGTCATATGCCTGATATTGCACCGAGTATGTCGGCAACGCCTATTCCACCTTCCCATTTTACAAACTTCAGACCAATGACGAAGATTGATGCAAGTGGAAAAATGATTAAAGAGGGTGTTGAAATATCTAATACCAGTGATATTAAAATAGTAGCGCGCCAGGAAGCCAAACTTTATCAGGGACGCTATAACTGTTCTCAGTGTCATGCACCGCAGGCACAGATTGATCCATTGGTAAAAAATAATTTTACGCCTGATTATAGAAATCCGGATGAAAAACATAAATCAAATCTTCTTGATGTTATCAATGAGGGTGTCGAATAGTGGCGAGCCGTCGTGACTTTCTGACGGCTTTTAAAAAGCCGATAGAAAATGTGGCTCAACAAGAAAAAGAACATATAATCCGACCACCATATGGATTGGATGAAGCAAAATTTACTACATTATGTATCGGGTGCGATGATAAAACATGTACAAAAGTATGTGAAGAAAAGATTATAGTCATACGTGCCGATGGTACACCGATGCTCAATTTTACTAAGAAAGGCTGTACTTTTTGTGAAGCATGTGCTATTGCATGTGAACCAGGGGTACTTAGTCTTGAAAATGCGCACACAAGTGAAAAAATAAATGCTAAGTTTATAATTACTCCCCAATCCTGTGTAGCGCATAATGGTGTTATCTGTTTTGCATGTAAAGAGCCCTGTATAGATGATGCTATACTCTTTAATGGTATGTTTAACCCTGTAATAGATATGGATTTATGTACAGGATGCGGTTACTGTTTTGGTCGTTGTCCAACAATGGCAATCTCTTATACTGGATTGGAATTAAAACAGGAGGAGGCAATATGAGCTTAGAAAAAAACTATCCAAATCTCATTGCAAAGATTACGGAACCGGTATATGATATTAGAGATTTAGTGGTTGTTGATGAAAATTATGATGACGTAGATTCCGATGAATTTGATGTTTTTGAACCAGATGAATACAATTTTTTGATATATGTAACAGAACGGGTGCAAGAAGCACTTGGTGAAGACAAACTTCAGAGTTTGATTAAGAAACTACAAATACATGAAAAGTTTGAAACTTTTTTTGCTTCAGAAAGTGATATGTATGGTGTTAAGTCTAATTTGGATGAAGAGTCTATTGCTGAAGAGATTGTCTCTTTGATTGAAGAGGAATTAAAATGTTAAAAAAAATTATAACAGGGCTATTGGGTATTTGTATTGCGCTGTTTGCTGAAAATGTCTATACTCCGGTGCAGCAGATTGAAGTTAATGGTACAGCAAAAGATCTGGTACTTCATGAAAATCATCTTATTATCGGAACAGATAGCGGGCGTTTGCAAGTTTATGATTATGAAGCTAAAAAGTTTGTTAAAGAGATAAAAATACCTGATATCAAAGATTTTACGGGCGAAACGGTTTCTGCAACAGTTTTCAGTGTAGATTATACTGATGGAAGATATCTTTTGCTTAGTGACAGTGGTATAGGTGGCTACTCCAATCTCTGGATACATGATCACAATAAAACAGTACAATTGATTAATGATAAAGATCATAAACCTCTGATTAAAGCGCGATTTATCGATAAAGATCATATCTTACTGGGATATCTCAGCAATGAAGCTGCATTGTATGATATTAAGAACAAAAAAGAGATTTATAAAGAGCAGTTAAGTCCTTCCAAGTTTTCCGATTTTGCGCTTGATACGGAGAAAGAAAAAGCAGCTTTTGGCTGTGAAAGCGGTGTTATCTCAGTTATTTATGTTAAAGATGGGAAATTGATTAAAGATCTTCAGGGTATCAATAAAGATAATGTCTATAAAGTGGATATCAAAAAAGATATAGTTGTTGGAGCAGGACAAGACAGACGTGGCTCTATTTATGACTTAAAAACGGGTAAAGGTGATTTTATTCAGGGAAGTTTTCTTATTTATGCGACTGCTTTGAGTCCGAGTGCCAAACGAGTTGCGTTTGCTATGGATGAACAAAATTATATTTCTATTTATAAAGTTGATACAAAAGAGAAAATAGCACTTTTAAAAGGGCAAAAGAGTACGCTTAATGCAATTATTTTCAAAGATGAAACAACACTTTTTTCAGGAAGTGACGACAGCACAGTTTTAATGTGGAAATTGAAATAGAATAATATATTAAACTTAGAAAAGGAACAGATATGAATATCTCAAGTATTGTAATACAATGTAGACAGGAAAATTTTGAGAAAGTAAAAGAGTGGTGTGAGAAGAGTGAGCTTTGCGACTATCACTTTGGAGACGCATCGATGGGTAAGATTATCGTAACAATTGAAGGTGAGGGCGTAGAAGAGGAAATTGCAAAATTAACCAAAATTCAGCAAGCACCTCATGTTATTACCGCAGATATGATGATGAGTTATCAGGAAGAACTCGATGCAGAAATCAAAAAACTTGAAGCAGCAGATACTGTACCCGCAATGCTTAATGATGATACAATAGATGTTAAAGACATTGTCTATAACGGTGATCTCAAAAACAAATTTTAACTGTATGACAGAAGTATAAAACTTCTGTCGGCAAGTGGTAATCCTCCCATTTCCCAACCCCTCCAAAAGTAGAGGTTAAGCTGCAAGATGCAAAAAAATCGATTTTAATGATCTGCCGGAAATAGTGACACAAGTAGATGCCGAGATGGTAGATGTTATTCAAAAATCTCCATATATCTATATGCATCAGATATTGGATACCGATAAAAGTGAGAAAGGGCGTTTTTGTATCCTTTTTCGTGATCATGATACAATTTATCTCTATCTTAACGGTGATCTTTAAAACGACTCTTAGTACAATTATCTTATGAAACTAAATAAGATTGAAAAGCTCAAGTCTGAGTTCTCTCCTTTTGATTTCCATACTAAAATAGATCAGCTTGATTTTGAAAATCTTACAGAAGCTGATCGTTTTTATTTGAAAAATTATGGTATTTACAATATCAAACTACGTCCTGAAAATTTTATGATACGTGTACGCATAACAGGAGGAAGAATAAGTCCGCAAGCTCTGGAAGAGTTGGGAAAAATTGTCCAAATATACGACGGCGAACTGCTTCTGACAGCACGATCCCAGATTGAATTACACGGCTTATGTGCGAACAATGTACTGAAAATCTGGAAATTGTTGCAGTCAAAGGGGTTTACAACACTGCAAACACTTACAGACAATTTCAGAAATATAGTAACCGATCCTTTTGACGGAGTAGATGAGAGCAGTAAATTTGAGGTTTATCCTTATATAGAGAAGATGCAAAAACTTTTTTTGGCGCAGAAAGAGTGGATGGGGATGATCCCCCGGAAATTCAATACGGCAATCTCTGCAACACAAAAAAGCAACTTTCACTTTTTTGGTAATGATCTCTGTTTTGCTCTGGCAAAAAAAGAGAATGTTTGGGGATTTAATGTATATGTTGGCGGTAAAAACTCCGAAGCTGCCAGAGATGTGGATATTTTTGTAGAACCTCATAACAGTGTAGAGATGTTTTATGCTGTAATCAAGGCTTATAAAGAGTATGGTCTAAGAGGTTCCCGGGCAAAAACCAGACTTTTTCATCTGTTGAGTGAGATTGGTATTATGCTATTTCGGCAAAAAATTGCTGAGTTTTATCCTTTTGAATTACAGCAATCAGGTTCTCTTGAAATAGAAAACAGTGTACAAAACAGTTATACAAGATTGGCAGATGGCAGATATGGTTATCGCTACCAAAGTCAATTTGGAAAAATTGATATTACAGAGTTGGGCAATATCGCAGCGTATGCACAGAAAGAGCATCTGGAGATTCGACTGGGTGTAGATCAAAATATCTATCTTCTTGGATTGAAAGAACCATCATCTCCTTTTGCTCAATCAAATAATTTTGCCAGAGTTACTGCCTGTGCAGGCAGCCGGTACTGCGCTTTGTCGCTATGGGAAATTAAAAGTGAAACAAGTTATATCCCTTTAAAACTTTTGGCTGAAAAAAATATAAGTGTCGGTTTTAGCGGTTGTCTGAAAGGGTGCGGCAGGCACCATCATGAAGATATTGGGCTGGTAGGACTTCGTACAAATCTTTTTGGTCCGGTAGTCAAAGCGGCAAGGGTGTTTTTAGGAACAGAATATACGCAGAGACAAAAGCCGGCGAGATTGATCTTTCATGTAGTACCTCTTACAAAACTGTCGGAATTGATTGGTGTTATTGTTGAAGAGTTCATCGCCAGTAAAGAGAGTGATTTTGAGAGTTTTAGCCGCAATTGTCTCAATAGGTACAGCAGTGGTTTTTTGATGTTATGGTTTCTCTGTAAACTCTACTTACCTGAAAAAATTGTTTTTGCTGGAAAAGAAGAGAATGTATTGTATCAGATGCTTTTAACGCAAAAGGGGTTTCCTGAAGTAGAGGAGAAATCGGAAGGGTATGAGTCTGCTGTGCGGTTGATACTTCATGCATTATGGGATATCAAAGAGATATCGTAACTTTTTTGCAGAGTGAAAATACTAAAAAAGGAGGGAAAAGTTCCCCTTCTTTTTCAGGCTTCGATGCAGATCTCTGCTTCCAGACACTCCTGTTCACTTGCACTGGTGCTTTTTTCAATCTCCTCTTTGACATTGACATAGTAGTCACTGTGTCCTAGTAGCATAGTTTCGTTTGAAGAGTTGAAAATATGCGCATACTCTTGTAACTGTGGATTTTCTTTTACCAGTTCGGAATATCTGCCGATGAATCCTTCCACATGTCCTCCCTCATTGAGGATACGGTCAGCAAATATATTTCCTTTCAGGTATCCTGTATTTAGAATTTTAAGTTGTTTACAAACAATATTTCCTTTGATTTTCCCTCCTGCTGAGACATTTTTTGCCTCTATCTCCGCATCTGCAACGGCATGTTCATGAATAAAAAGACCTCCGCATACAATTTTTCCCTTGAGTGCTCCTTTGAGCAAGATCTTGTTTGCTTTAATCTGACTCAGACTTTGTGAACTTTCAAGAAGCTCCAGTGAATCACAGAGAATATTTCCCTGACAAATACCGCTGGATATTACTTGTTTTGCTTTGATATTTCCATTGATTCTTCCGGTTTCACCGATGATAACAACATTATTGACTTTTACGTCACCGTATATCGTACCATCTATATGGATAGAATCGTCACCAATAAAATCACCTTTAGAGTAAGTACCTCTGGTAATAATCGTTGCTGTACTGAAATATTGTTGTTTGCTTTTTTTCTTTGTAAAGAATGCCATTTATTTTTCCTCGTAACGTACATGACTTGTGATACTAGATCGACCGTTTTTATTTTTTGTTAATGCATTAAAAAAATATGCTTCCCGGACGATTATAGTCCCAGTAGAATGTAACAATAGAAAGGAAAAAAATGGAGAGTAGAGAGAGATATTCGATATATAAATATCTACTGTTGCTACTGTGCAGTATAGGTATATTATATGGTAGGGAAGTGAATATCATTGAAGGGTTGCCCTATGTAGATGTGGATGTAAATGGAGAAAATATCAGGATAGAGAGAATCCAGGATACTTCCCATAAATTGCGAAACAGTTATACCAAAACATCAAGAGCGACGCCTCCTTTTAATATTCAGCCTTTTGAGCCGATTAAAGGGGTAAAAACAGTTTCTGAAATAGAGGTAATCAATTTTATCAAAGATAAAGTAAGTGAAAACGAGGGGATGTTAATCGATGCGAGAATGCCAAAATGGTATCAGAACGGGACAATTCCAGGAGCGTTGAATGTTCCTTTTTCTATTTTGGGCGGGGGAAAAGAGAGCCTTTATATTGAAAAGATTTTTACGATATTTGGTGCGGATAAAGAGGATGACGGCTGGCATTTTGACGATGCACAGACACTGCTGGTATTTGACAACGGTCCGTGGTGTCAGCAAGGTGTCACTGCGATGAAACATTTGATTGCACTGGGATATCCGAAAGAGAAGATTCTTTACTACCGTGGCGGTATGCAGTTTTGGCAGATTCTTGGTTTGACAACGATCAAACCAAAAGGGTAGGGGGTATTCATGAAGAGAAGTATATTAATCATATGGATACTTGCTGTTTTGATTCCTGCAAGTGCATTTGCATTGACTACCAAAGAGTTGGCTGTTAGTATCAATCTTGCTGGAAAACAGAGGATGTTGACGCAGAGAATGACCAAGGAAGCTTTATTGGTCAAAGCTGGAATTGATACAAAAGAGAATATTGAGAAGCTGAAAAAAAGCAGAGCGCTTTTTGATAAAACACTAAATGGTTTGATTCATGGAGAGAAATCACTGAAGTTAAAACCTTGTCAGGATCCGGTAGTTCAGGTGCAGCTTAAAAAAGTTATGAAATTGTGGAACTCTTTTGATGCTGATATCCGGAAAGTGATTGCCGGCAAGGCAGATTTAAATACCTATAAGCGTTTGGAAAAGCAAAATCTGACTCTTTTAAAAGAGATGCATAAAGCTGTTACGATGTATGTATCTGAGACAAAAGAACAGACTTCCAAAAGAGCTCAGGCTATCAATCTAAGCGGAAAAGAGCGTATGCTGACACAGAGAATGGCGAAAGATTTGCTTTTGATTTCCCAGGGGATTGATACAAAAGCCAATCGGGCAGATCTCAAAGCTACTGCCAGTGAATTTGAAACAATTTTACGAGGCTTGCAAAAAGGTGATAAAAAACTGGGACTTACCGGAACCAAACTCCCTGCGATCAAAAAACAGTTGAAAAAGGGAGAAAAACTTTGGAAAGATATTCATCCAGCATTTGCAACAGCAGTGAAAGATCCAAAAGTTTTGAAAAAGACAATTGCAAAATTGGATATTTTGCTTATAGAGATGAATAAAGCTGTGAAAAAGTTTGAAAAATCGATTCAGAGAGAGAAGCAGGCATTACAGCTCTCCTCTTTAGTCAATAACTTTATGCAGACTAAGAACAAAGAGAATCATTTGGTTAATCTTTCCGGAAAACAGCGTATGCTGACACAAAAGATGACCAAACTTGCATTGCTGGTTTCACTCAATATTGATAAAGCAGAAAATAAAAAGAGACTCCAAAAAGCATATGCTCTTTATGATAAAACATTGAAAGGATTTGCAAAAGGCGATATATCCCTTGATATTGAAGCCACAAAAGATCCAAAAATTATTGCTTATCTCAAGGAGGTAAATAGTGCATGGGAACCTTTTGCCGAAAATATCAAAAAGATTATAAAGAGTGACAAGCGAGATAAAAAGGCACTTGCTTATGTTGTGAAACATAATGAGTCATTATTGAAAAAATCACACCATTTGGTACAACTTTTCAAAAAGAGTGGCGGGAAAAAGAGTTTTATGGAAAAAGCACGCTTAAATATTGTCGATATAGCAGGCAGGCAAAGGATGTTGACTCAGAAGATGACAAAAGAGAAACTGTTGATTCTGGCAAAAGTAGCGCCTCAGAAAAACAGTAACAAACTTCATGAAAGTGTAGCGCAGTTTGACAAAGCACTGGATGTGCTGATGCAGGGTGACACCTCTTTGAAGATACCAAAGCCTGCCAATGCAGATATTATTGCACAGCTGCAGAAAGTAGATGGTATCTGGGAAAAACTCAAACCACTTTATCTGAAAGAGAAGCCTGGTAAAAAAGAGTTAAGTATTATCGTCAAAGGGAATCCCGTATTGCTCAAAGAGATGAACAAGGCTGTACATTTAAGTGAAGTTGTTGTGGATTATTAAGGAAAAAGAGATGAGAAAAAAAGTATTGATAACAGTTATGGTTTTAGTGGGATTGCTGGGAAGCAGCCTTCGTGCCGGTGAAGATGAAGTACTGGTAAAGATAACAGAAGATATTCCGTATTTGTATGTAAATCATATGGGGCAGAAAGTAAAAGTAGCGCGTATCCAGGATACGACAAATCGTTTGACAGATGATTATACAAAGACATCAAGAGCTTGTCCTCCATTTTGTATTCATCCAACGCAAGTCAATAAAAATATTAAGACAATTGCAGAAGTAGAGATGGCAAATTTTCTGAAAGAGAAAGTCAATTCCGGTAAAGGTCTTGTGATAGATGCTAGATTGAAAAGCTGGTATGAACTGGAGACAATTCCTTCCGCTATCAATATCCCTTATTCTGTTATGGAATCAGGAGATAAAAAGATGATTTCAAAAGTATTTCGCCTGTTGGGAATGAAAGTAGCCAAAGATGGCAGCTGGGATTTTTCAAAAGCGAAAGAGTTGGCAATTTTTTGTAACGGTGTCTGGTGTGATCAGTCCCATCGTTTGATAGACGGTATGTTGAAGTATGGTTATCCGGCAGAGAAGATGTACTATTATCGTAGTGGTTTTCAGGGATGGAAGTTGTTGGGTTTGACGACTGTAGTACAAAAAGAAAATGTAAAATAAGGGGGTAGAGATGTTTACTAAAAGAGAAAGAATTGAAGACGATTTTATGTCGTATGGATCGGAGCAAACAGAGAAAAAGAGTAGAAAAGAGAGTGGTTTCCTTTCTAAACTTATACAATTTCTAACAGTGGTAGTATTGATGGGTATTGTAGGATTTATGGGCTTTTTTGGATATCGGTATATGCAAAAAGAGGGTATTGTAACTCCTGTACAGGAGCCTCTGGCGTCACAGAGTAACGAAAAAACTATACCGCAAGTGCAGGAAGCACCAAAGCAGAAAATGTATACGCAGGAAGAGATGCAGGAAATTGTCAAAATGTTAATGATGCAGATGCAAAATGGACAGAAAACTTCTTTAACTAGTGTGCAAAAGGAGCAGTCATCACAGGAGTCATTATCTGATACATCTGAAAGTGCGGATGAATTGGTGGCAGCACTGGATCTTGCAGAAGTGGATGAAGTAGAGGAGTCAGAAACTACCCTGCCATCAGAGATCAAGGATGCTGATAATGTGAAAGCAAAAGTGGCTGAAAGTAGTAAAAAAGTGGATCATTACAATAAAGTTGTTGTTAAAAAGAGTGCAAATACCTATGATGATCTTGCAAATCTTTCCAAAGAGATAGGCAATATCGTAGAGACTATGAATAGTAAAAAAGATAAAAAATCGAACTATACTGCTTCGATTCAAAAAGAGGTATCCACCAGAGAAAGTGAAATGCGTGTAGTGATTGTACGAAGTGGTGATACCCTTTCTAAAATCGCAAAAAGAGCGTACGGTCGCGCTTTGGATTATGACAGAATACTAAAAGCAAATCCGGATTTGATTAAAAATCCAAACAATATTTATGTGGGACAGCGTTTGCGTGTACCTATGAATGAAATATAAGGAAAGTGTTATGGAAAAACAACAGGAACAAAAAAGATATAGATTAGTTACACGAAGTAATTTTGACGGCATTGTCAGTACGGCACTGTTGTTGAAACTTGATCTTGTAGATGAGATCCTTTTTGCGCATCCCAAAGAGATTCAGGAAGGAAATATTGCAGTAGGTGAAAATGATATTGTTACCAATCTGCCTTATGTTGAGAATGCTTTTATGGCATTTGATCATAAACTTGAAACACCAGATAAAATGAAACTGAATAAAAATCATGCACTCTTTACAGATGCTGGTTCTGTATCAGAAGTAGTTTATGAGTATTATGGGGGAAAAGAGGTATTTGGTGAGTCACTTTATGCTTTGGTAGAAGCTGCCAATAAATCCAAGTCGGCCGCATTTACAAAAGAGGAAGTATTGCATCCGGAGGGATGGGATAAATTGATCTTTTTGACAGATCCTCGTACTGGCTTGGGGCGTTTTAAAAATTTCCGTATTTCAAACTACGCTTTAATGCAGAAATTACCGTACCTTTGTCTTGAAAAAAGTATTGATGAGGTATTAAAGGATGAAGATGTAGCGGAGCGTATATCGTTATGTGCACAATATCATGATGCGTTTGTCGCGCAGTTAAAGCGTTGTACACGTATTGAAGGTGATGTAGCGGTAATTGATTTAAGAAAAGAAGATGTGATTTACCCTGGAAACCGTTATATGGTCTATGCACTTTTCCCGGAAGTGTCTGCTTCAATTCATGTAATCAATGGTGTCGAAAATAGAAATAGTGTTTTTGCACTTGGAAAGTCTATTTTCCATAAAAGTAACGATCATAATATTTATCAGATTGTCAGTCAGTTCAAGGGTGGCGGACACAGAGATGCCGGAACATGTCAGGTACCTCACAAAGAGAGTGCAGTGGTGCTTGAAACATTATTATCTGATTTACAAACTCTCTGTAGTCAGGAGGAGTTATGCGAAACAAATTAATGATCACCATCAGTGATGTACGCGGTTCTAAGCAGTATACTGTTCATGAACTGATACGTCGTCTGGCAATCTGGGTTGTGTTGGCAGTTGTACTCTTATTTATAGGGGGTGCAGTTTTTATTAAAATACTCTCTTCCCAGGTTGATACACTGGATAAAAAAACGCAGGAATATAAAGAGATTCAGCAGTTTTTACTGACTGAAAACGGTAAATTGCAAAATACAAAAAGTTCTTTGGAAAAACACATTTCACATAAAGAGCTGGAATTGAAATTGATGAATGAGCAGCTTTCTGATATTGAAAAGATTATCGGTCTTGAACCGTCAGTCCAAGATGCTTTTGACAATCGTGTAGCGCGTGCCAAAGAGAAGAGTCTGGAAAATGTAAAAGCTGCCAAACTTTCAGTAGCAGAGTTATCTCTTTTAAATGAGAGTATTCCAACAGGGATGCCGTTGAAAGAGTACAAAAGGATTACCGACAAATTTGGCTACCGTATGCATCCTATTTTTGTAGGTGAAAGAATCTTTCACTTTGGGTTGGATATTGCGGCAGATGTAGGTACTCCTGTTTATGCTCCAGCAGACGGAGTTGTAGAGTATGCAAAAAAGAAAGGCGGGTATGGTAAGTTTTTGTTGATAAACCATCCGTTTGGTTTTAAAACAGGGTATGGGCATCTTTCACGTTATGCTGTAAAAGCAGGCGATTATGTTTCTAAAGGAGATCTTGTAGCATTTACAGGAAATACAGGCAGAAGTACCGGTCCTCATTTGCATTATGAAGTACGTTATCTCTATAAATGGCTTGATCCAATGCTGTTTGTCAAATGGTCACCTGAGACATATCGTTCGATTATGCGGAAAGTACGTCCTGTAAACTGGAACCAGTTGCTGGCACAACTTCGGGCAAGATATGGTCTGAGAAATGACAAAGTTGCCATGCAAGTCAAATAAAGTACAACTAAAGAGAGCTTTCCCCCGGGCTCTCTTTTTTCTATTTTTTCAAACTTCCCAAAAGTCCTTGAATTGCAGCCTGTAAATCTGCAGGATAGACGACAAATTTGCTGTTTGGTGATTCGGACATTTTCTCAAGTGTATTGATATAACGATCTCCAAGTAAAAACATTGTTGGCAACTCTTTATCTGTAATTGCTTCGGAAACATTTTTAATCGCCTGGGCGGAAGCTTCTGAAAGTGCCACCTGGGCTTCCGCCTCTTTTCGGGCAGCCTGTAATTTACCCTCTGCTTCTAAAATCATGGCATTTTTATTACCTTCTGCTCTTGTTTCTATGGCTCTTCTTTCCCTCTCTGCTGCTGCCTGCTGCTCCATCGCCTGCTGCATTGATCCGGATGGTGTGATATCCTGAATCTCTACAGATTTGACAGTAATACCCCAGTCTGCAACATCGTCGATAATTTGTTCTTTCAGTTTTGATTTGATGATATCTCTGTTTGAGAGTGCTTCGTCAAGTTTCATTTCGCCGATAATAGACCGAAGTGTCGTTGTTATGAGGTTCTGGATAGCAAGTCTGAAATCTTCGACACCGTATAAAGCTCTTTTGGGGTCAGTAACACGTATAAATGCGACGGCATTGGTTAAAATTACTGCATTGTCTTTAGTGATTACTTCCTGTTGATCGATATCCAGAATAATATCTCTTGTCGAGATTTTCTGACGTATTTTATCGATATAGGGGATGATGATATTGAGTCCGGCCCGCAGTGTTGTATTGTATTTTCCAAGTCTTTCTACTACCCATTCTTCACCCTGTGGTACGATTTTGATTCCTGAAAAGAGTGTAATTAAAACAACAAATAATAATACCAGTAATACTTCAATATTCATGATGACTCCTTAAATTGCTTTTTTGACTTTGATCATATTGCCCAATGTTTCCACACTGATTACCTGTGTACCTTTTTCAATCTCTTCGTCGGCTGTGACGACCCATTCACTGCTTCCCAGAATAGGAACTTCAAATTTTACACGTCCCCGTCCTAAAGGTTTGATTGTTTCGATAACAATACCTTTGGTACCCATACCTTCATCATCTTCTCCCACTTTTGTTTTGGTAGCGGGTTTGTATACTTTGAACCAGATATATAAAAAAGAGACAGAGAAAAGAATCCACCAAAAAAGTTGACTGCTAAAATGCATATCGAATATCCAGTCCAAAACAGCTACTACAATAGCCGCAATACCAAACCAGATGACAACAAAAGAGGGAACAATGATTTCAGCAACGACCAAAATCAGTCCGAAAATCAGCCAGTGCCACCAGAGAATATCTGTTAAAAGTATTTGCATAGAGATACCTTTTTGCTAATCTGTGTTTATTATAACACAATCTCAAAGATATTGTAGCCCTCTTCATACCGATACTGTAGTTTGGCACCGTGTATATTGAGGATAGAGTTGACAATATAAAGCCCCAGTCCAAAACCATTATTTTTTTTCTCTTCCTGTGAAAAAGGTTCAGTGTAGTAAGAGATATCATGTTTTAAAGGTTCCCCTTTTGAAAGTACGGTAATCTTTTTGGGGGTAGCTCTGATGATCGCTTTATGGTCAGGGCTGAATTTCACGGCATTATCTATGAGGTTTTTCAAGACAATTGCAAAATGGTTTGGATCAACAGTGATGCGGAAGTTATTGTACTCTTTGACAATACAGTCCCCTTCGCATAAAAGCAGTTTTTTCGCTTTTTCAATCAATGCATCGAAAGAGATAATCTGAGGATGCAGTGTAATATTACGGGAAGTGAGTTTTTCAACCTGTGCAAGTTCTGTGATTATCTCATTCATACGTTCAAATGACTTTATCAGGAGTGCTTTATCTTCAAAATCGTCGATACTTTCTGCCAGAATACGTCCTTTAGTGATGGGTGTTTTCAGTTCATGCATCATATTTCGCATAAAGAGGTTTTTAGATTCCATCTGCTCTTTGATAGAGTTGACTGCTTTTTTAAATGTGGCTGCGATTTTTCCAATTTCATCATTACCATAATCTTTGATGTTAAGATCCAGCTCACCCTTTGCAAATTTTTGTACTTCCTGATCAAGTTCTTTAAGTGGAGAGAGCTTTTTACGGAGTATAGTATAGATAAAGGTTAGAACACCGCTGAAAAGTGCCAGCAGCAGCAGTGCAATTTTACGTTTATAGGGACGAGGCTGCAAATCTTTTAACATAAGATTATATCCCAGACTCTGTACATATATATAGTGATCTTTTCCCTTTTCGTAAATACGCACACGTCCGAAAACAGTATTTTTAATATAAAGCAGTTTGGCATGCTGAATAATATCCAGCCGCTCTTTTGGATCATCTATAAGTTTGACATTGAAGTGTTTGTATCGTTTTTGAAGATCTTTGTCATTTGGCAGGAATTGTAATCCTGAAAGGAAAGCATCGGCAATGAGACTATACCGTTGTTGTTCCTGTTCGGCGTAGCGCTCTTTTTCCATTTTGTCAAAGAGCAAAAATGTACTGATGACACTGACAAATGCAATCACAAAGATCATATTGATAAACGCGATGATCGATGTATTGCGCATTTAACTCTTTTGAGGAGGGCAGAGGAGTTGATATCCTACACCTCTGACCGATTTGATATACGTATGATCCGGATCATATTTCGCGATTTTACTTCGGATCTTGGAAACCATAACATCTACATTTTTATAGCTGCTGTCGTCATTGATGAAATCACTTTGATAAATGATATCTGCACGCGAAACAACCCCGTTTTTATGTTTGATCAGGGCATTGAGTATATCGAATTCTGCCGGTGTAAGAGAGAGAGGTTCGCCTTTAAAGGTGATCATCATTCCCTCTTCATTGACTTCGAAAATCTTCTCCTGCTGTGCCTTTTTCTCTTCAACTCTGTTATGTCGTCGCAGGATAGATTTGATACGGGCTTCCAACTCTCTTGGATTGTAAGGTTTTGGCAGGTAGTCATCCGCACCGCGTTCCAGTCCTACGACTTTATCGACAATATCATCGCGTGCCGAAGAGATGATAACAGGAATATCGGAAACTTTACGGATACGCTGTAAAAGCTCCAGCCCATCCATCCCCGGCAGGGTAAGATCCAGGATCAGGAGATCATATTTTCCTATTTCTAATTTGGAAAGTCCTATATAGGGATCTTCGGCATTGGTGACATCGATGTCAAATTTCGCCAGATACTTGATGATGATCTGTGCCAGTTCGGGATCATCTTCTATCATCAATACCTTGATCATAAGGGACTCCTTTATTTGATTACCAGCATCAGGATTGTACCGTAACGGTTGACATAAATCCTTTTCGGCTGTTTTTTATATTTTTTCAATGCTTTTTGCAAATCGGTGATGGAATTGATAGTGTCATCTTCTATCTGAATTATAACATCTCCTGCTTGAAAGCCTACCTTTTCTGCCTTGGACATAGGTTTGATATCTTCAATCAGAACCCCTTCGATGTAAGGCGGTATACGGTACTGGTAGCGAATTTGTCCGGAGAGGGAAACGATACGCATACCCTTGAAAATCTCTTCGGTGTTTTTGTCAAATTCCAGTAATTCTCTGGAAGAGAGTACCGCAGAAATTTTAATATCTTTTTTGTCGCGTTCGATGCCAAGAGATATCTTCTGATTTGGTTTATGGGTTGCAATACGCTGTTTGAGTTCAGTTGCATTGCGGATAGACTTTCCGTTGATATCAAAGACTAGATCACCTCTTTTAAGTCCCGCTTTTTGTGCCGGTGAATTTGGTTCCACACTGAGAATAATGGCACCTTTTTTATGGTTATATACACTTTTGTACTCTTTTGTAACATCTGAAATACTGACACCGATATAACCTCTGGTGACTTTTCCTGATTCGATCAGATGTTTGGTGACATTTTGTACCATATCTACGGGAATGGCAAATCCGATACCGTTATTTCCTCCGCTTCTGGAGATGATAACGGAGTTGATACCTATCAGCGCGCCACGGCTGTCTACCAGAGCACCGCCTGAGTTTCCGGGATTGATCGAAGCATCGGTTTGGATAAAGTTTTCATACTGATTAATACCTACACGGTTTTTATTCAGCGCTGAGATGATGCCCTGGGTAACACTCTCTCCTACACCAAATGGATTTCCAACAGCAAAAACTACATCTCCGACTCTCAGAGAATCTGCATTGGCAAGTTTAATGGGAGTTAACCCTTTTGCCTCTATTTTGATAACTGCCAGATCGCTCTCTTTGTCTGTTCCGATTAGTTTGGCTTTATATTCCTCTTTTGAATCCGGTAAAATTACAGTAATATCATCGGCATTTTCAATCACATGATTGTTTGTGACGATATATCCGTCTTCTGTTAAGATGACGCCCGAGCCAAGTGAGTTTGGTCTTTTACTGTGCGGTGTCGGAGCAGGGTAGGGATAATAGGGTGAATATGTTCTAGTTGGTATGTTTTTGGTTGTAGAAATATTTACAACACTTTTGACCACATCTTTGATACCTTCATGAAATGATAGTACTTCAGTTGCACTTGTCGGTGCAACATGTTTTGGATTGGGATCAGCCAATTTGAAATCAACTGCGTTAGCGCTTAATGCAACCATAAACAGTGAAGTCATTGCCAAAAATTTTTTCATATATATGTTCCTTCTGTCAGTATTTTTGATAAGAGAAGTATAAACTAACAGGATTAACTAAAGATAAATAACAATTAATAATAGGTTAATGAAAGAATGATGATAGTTTTATGTCTGTCCGGAAAACAAGTTTTCTTTCCGGAGAGACATATTGAAGTAGTTACTGAAGTTTGGCTTTAAGACCTTCGGCATCCTGGACAAAATCAATTGCTTTGACTTTTTTGTTTTCAAGTGTCACAATCATGATCTCATCTTCATGTGCAGGATTTTTAAACATTTTTGAGATTTTCTCTTCATAAATCAACAGAACCGGATAGTTGCTTTTTTTCAGATCAGGCATGGCAAATGCATTTCGGATGACAACCGGCATAGGATGGATATCTGCAATATAGTTTGCTTCATGCATCAGCAAAAAGTCTTCAGGCTGCTCTTTGAGAAAGTTTCTCACGATATGGGAACTTCCCTTGGCAAATGTCATGATAAGTGTTTTTGTACCTGCTTCGAAAGGATGAGCCTTGTCAAATTGATCAGGAAGGGTAAAGTCTATTTCTGAGCCGATTTGCAGTGGTGCAGGCTCTACTGAAGCACTGTATTTTGTACTGTCATAGTTGTTTTTGGCATTTAAAATGTAAAACGTACCGCCGGCGATAACAAGCAAAGCAAGTATGCCCAGTATGATTTTTTTCATTGTTGTTCCTTCTATTGGTTGATTTTGAAAAAGGATTGTAGCATAAAAAGGTAATTTTTGTATTATTCTGAAATATTAAAAGAAAATAGAAGAGGTAAAAGCCGGTAAAGTGTTACCGGCTCTTTTTTATAATCTAGACTCGTAACGTCTGAGGATATAAAGTTTTTTAAGCATTTTTTTCTTCGCAGCGATTTTTTGTTTTTTACGCTTCTCAGTTCCTGTCTCGAAGAATTTTCTCGCTCTTTTTTCAGTAACGATCAAGTTTCTGTCAGTTTGCTTTTTAAACTTTCTGTAAGCCTCTTCGAATGATTCGTTAGGTTTTACAACGATTCCTGGCATATAATATCACCACCTTCCGTGTGAATTTGGCGGTGATTATAGCATAAGTTACTGAAGAGAAAGTTAGACAGATACATAACCATACACTCTGATACAATCTTCTCTGACTTTTTAGTCGTATAAGGTACACTTGGCAAAATGGTTTATCCTCGTGCCCAGTAGCGTATAGGTCCTGTGTCTATGTGCATAAATCCACTTCTTGGGTAGTATCCTACCCCTCCGCGACGCAGGAATGTTGCCAGTTTTTTAAGGTCTCTGAGTTCTGTACCGGGGAGATTGATGTCGATTGCCTGTGCTTTGAGATGAAAACTGTTTTTGGCGACACCTTCACTTTTTTTACGCAGAAGTGCATTGGTTTTTGGTGAACGGTAGCCTGAAAGTACTTTAAAAGGTTTTTCAGTATCGCGGATAAGTTGGATAGCATAGAGCAGGTCAAGCAGTTTGACATCCATTTTCTGGACATCACCTGTACGAAAATCACGCAGAAAATAGTTGATACGTTCGAGTTCACTTTGTACATAGTGATCTTTTGACCAGTAAGTTGCTTTCAAATGTTCTCCGGTATGGGCATTGTAGAGTTTGATCTCTTTGTCAACCGGTATAGATAATCCGAAAAGTTCATATGGTGCAAGTGTCATTCCTGTTCCCAGAATGATACTCTTTTTTAAGAAATCTCTTCGTTGATTCATGTGCCAAAACCCCTTCGATATAGTTTGGTTCTGGCGAAAATATCGGCGGATGATGAAAAATCTTTACAAAAGTGAAGTAAAAATGCAACTATAAAGATTTTTACCTGCCCACAGAGGGCAGATAAATAAGACTAAGTGAGTTTTATTTGTATGTTTTGCAGAAATCCCGGATACGTGCAATTCCCTCTCTGATCTGATCTTCGGAAGTAGCAAAAGAGAATCTGAAATACCCTTCGCTTCCAAAACCGACACCAGGAACGACGGCGATCCCTTTTTCTGAAAGCAGGTCTTTACAAAACTGCATAGAGTCACCGGAGATTTTTTTGATATTGATAAAGAG
>CAZYZD010000031.1:0-21706 GCA_964651755.1 uncultured Sulfurospirillum sp.
AAATATGGAAGCGGAGATCACCAGTATTCTCAATGCAACAGAAGAGAAATCCAAAGTTAAACCGATTATCAATCGTGAGGCAGGACTTGTGACTGTTACCGGTACCTCAGAGCAGATCAACCGTGTTTCTGCCTATATTCATCAGATGATGAAACGGTTACATCGACAGGTTTTAATTGATGTAAAGATGCTTTCTGTAACACTTGATAACTCCAGGCAAACAGGTGTCAACTGGGGAGAAATTTATAAATTGCAAAATATGCAGATGGCTTATGAAATCTTAAATACCAATAATCTCAAAGAGTTATCCAATGATAAAATTGAAGAATTCGGAGACAATAATCCTTCTGCACATGCTACTTTTATCAGGTTGAGTGGAAATACAGGTATTACTGATGTCGTAAAGTTTTTGAAAACACAGGGAGATGTAACTGCTATTTCCAATCCGAAAGTAGTTACGCTGAATAATCAGCCGGCAGTTTTCAGTTCGGGAGATCAGCTTTATTATAAGCTCTCTTCAAGTTCCAGACAAACAGGGAGCAATGCTGCAACAGAGACTTTTAACAATGAAATTGTAAAGTCGGTATTTGCCGGGATATTACTCGATATTACACCTGAAATTACTGATGATGATGAGATAATCCTGAAGATCAATCCATCTATCAGTTCGGTTAAATCAAGAGTAAAGACAGATGAATCAGGTGTTAGAAGATTACCGCCTGATTTGATGAAAAAACAGATCTCTTCTGTTGTTAAATTACGTGACGGTGAAAAAGTGATTCTTGGTGGCTTGATCAGTTCCAAAAAAGGTGTAGAAACAAGCAAAGTGCCGATTCTTGGCAACATTCCATTGCTTGGATATGCTTTTCAGCAAAAGAAAGTAAGTGAGATTAGAGAAGAGTTGATCGTAATTATTACACCGCATATCATCAAAACAAGACGTATTGATCCGCATCCTGTATCTTTAAAAGATCTAGGGTATGAAAAAATAAAATACTAATACAGAGGGGAAAAGACTATGAGAATAAGTCACATTACAGATAGAAATCAGAGCATATTTGACGATAAAGCATTTGTGCATAAATTTATAATGCTATTGGGGTTGATTATTGCTGTTTCTCTTTTTCTTATTTATCATAGTCTGCATCAGGTAAGTGATTTTTCACTCTCTTCTTTGCCATATTTTAAGGAGAAGTCTCTCTCATTGGGGAGTGTGGAAGAAGAATTAAACGGCAATGTTATCAGTTTGAATGTATTGGAGAATGATCCTGTAGATGATTTGGTAGAAAAGGATCTTCAGCAACTTCAGGTTTTGGAACAGAGTACAGCCTCAAAGAATGCTTCCCAACCAGCTGCTTTAGAATCGAAACAGAAAATGAAAAAACATACTATAGAAATTACGTCAGTTGAAATTCGCCACAAAGCACCCAAAGCAAAATCTCTTAAATGGTTGAAAAAAAAGTTTTATGCAACGAACAGTATCAAGTATGCACTGGATATTGCAAAAAAATACTATTTTGCAAAAAAGTATGATAAAGCACTAAAATGGTCGTTAATTGCAAATGAAGTAGACCAAAAGAGTGCAGAAAGTTGGATTATGTTTGCAAAAACAAAGATGAAAATGGGCAAAAAACAGGATGCCATCAATGTTTTGAATGCTTATTTAAAAACATACAGTTCTCCTAAAATATCCAAATATTTACAGAAGATAAAATCGAGTTAAAAGAAGGTGTCATGAAAGAGAGAAGAGCATTAAGCGTCGTTGATTTTTTATATGAAAATAAGATTATTTCACAGCAGACGCTATTGGAAATTGAAGAGGAACTGGAAGAGAGTGGCGATGATTTAGGATCTATTTTAATCAAGCGCAAACTTGTAACCACCGAGACACTCAATATCCTTCTGGTTGAAGCTTTTAAAAATGGTCTGATTTTGCTGCATGATATCTATGAAAATTTTACGATTGACTTAGATAAATTTCTGGAGCTCTTTGCAAAAAATACTAAAACTGATTTTGTGGATCTCTATTCGCAGGAAGTAAATTATGCATTGGGTGCCAAAGCGGGTTATCAAAGACTAAGTAAACTTGGAATTTTGCCTTATAAAGAGGATGATATCAATATCTACATTGCGGCAAAAGATCCGTTTGATATCTCTTTACAGGAGCAGTTGCATAGAATTTTTCGTAATAAATTGATTAAAATTGCTATTGCCAATCCGGAGCAGATAGACAAACATCTGCACAATATTGAAATCAGTGAAAGTGTTAAAGATTTGATTGCCGATATCCGGCAGGAGTTTACGGCAAAAGGTCCCGGAGATGTTGAGGAGAGTTCGGGTATTCTGAAATTGATTGAACTGATTTTGAAAACTTCTATTATCAGCGGTGGTAGTGATATTCATATTGAACCGACAGAGACAAGTTGTATAGTACGTTCAAGAATCGATGGTATGTTAAAAGAGATTTTTGTATTTGACAGAGATATCTATCCTCCACTTAGTTCAAGAATCAAATTGCTGGCGAATCTGGATATTGCAGAGAAAAGAAAGCCTCAGGATGGGCGTTTTTCTGCTACTGTTATGGAAAAGCATTATGATTTCAGGATTTCCACACTGCCGATAATGACCGGTGAGTCGATTGTACTGAGAATTTTGGATAAATCAAAAGTTATGATTAAACTCGAAGAGCTGGGAATGCATCCTGAGAATTATAAAAAATTTAGAAATGCAATGTCCGCGCCTTATGGGATTATCTTTGTTACTGGTCCGACGGGAAGTGGTAAAACAACAACACTTTATGCCGGTATGAATGCTATCAAAGATGTAAAAAAGAAGATGATTACCGTAGAAGATCCAGTAGAGTATCAGATGAATTTGATTCAGCAGGTACAGGTCAATACCAAAGCAAACCTTACTTTTGCTACTGCGTTACGTTCTATTTTGAGACAGGATCCGGATATTATCATGATTGGTGAGGTCAGGGATAAGGAGACGTTGAAAATTGCTATTGAAGCCTCTTTAACCGGGCACCTTGTCTTTTCCACACTTCATACAAATGATGCTGTCAGTGCGATTACAAGAATTGTGGATATGGGGATTGAAGCTTATTTGATTAGTGGGGCGTTAGTGGCGATCCAGGCACAGAGATTGATTCGTAAAGTATGTCCCCATTGTAAAGTAAAAACAGAGATTCCGGATGATATGCTGGAGGGAATCAAGTCAGTGATTCCTGCCAATTATCAGTTTTATAAAGCCAAAGGGTGCGATAAGTGTAACAATACCGGTTATGCAGGCAGGGAGATGATTTCGGAAGTACTGGTGGTGGATGATACGATTCAAAGTATGATTGCAAGAGGTGCTTCCAAAGAGGATATTGCAAAATATGCAGATGAAAATGGTTTTATTTCTATGTTTCAGGATGCAGCTATTCGTGCTGCAAATGGCAAAACCACAATAGAAGAAGTATACAGGGTAGCGAAATCATGAAGTATTTTGAAGTAAATTATATTCAACAGCGTAAACGGGGTACAGAACTTGTTAAAGCGATGAGTCGTAAAGATGCTATTTTGATGACAAAAGCGCGTATTCCAAACGGTACGGTACTTAAGGCATATGAAGTTTCAGCACCGCTTGAGGCAAGGTTTTCTGATTTTAAAGAGAGTATTTTTGGTGCGATGAGCAAGAAGAAGATTAAAGTGGAAGCACTGATATCCGCTATCCGGCAACTGGCAGTTATGACCAATGCCGGTATCTCTATTCATGATAGTATCCGTGAAGTAACCAAAGCAACAGTAGATAAAGATTTGAAGGCAATTTTTGAACAGGTAGATGAGGATTTAAATGCCGGTAAAAGTTTGACAGAAGCGATGATGCCATACAAATATCAGGTAGGTGATATTACAATCGCAATGATAGAACTGGGTGAAAATACAGGTAATATGTCAGAATCTCTGACAAAACTTTCCGAAGTTTTGGAAGAGATGATGGAAAATGCCAAAAAACTGAAATCGGCATTGCGTTATCCTACGACGGTGATTATTGCGATTGCAGTGGCATTTACGATTTTGATGATGTATGTTGTGCCTAAATTTAAAGAGATTTTTGAAAAGCTGGGAGCAGATCTTCCTGCTCCTACCAAAGTATTACTTTTTCTTGAACATGCTCTCAATACCTATGGACTTTATATTTTAATGGCAATTATAGGTACGGTGGCGTATCATAAATTTCTCTATAAAACAAATGATGATTACAAACGAAAAATAGATAAATATATTTTGAAGGTTTATCTTATCGGTAATGTGATATTTTTTGCCTCGATGAGCCGGTTTATGCTGATTTTTACAGAACTGGTCAGGGCGGGTATTCCTATCGCAGAGGCGCTGGATACGGCGGTTATTACGATAGACAATGAAGAGATAAAAGATAAGCTGGCATCGGTAAAAGTGGCAGTAGAGCGTGGATCAAACCTGACAGAAGCATTTGAGGCAACCGGTTTGTTTGAAGGGATGCTGATCCAGATGATCAAAGCGGGTGAATCAGGTGGTGCACTCGATAAAATGCTGGAAAAGGTGAGTGATTATTATGCTAACAGATTTAATGATATCATTGAAAATCTTTCTGCTTATATCGAACCTATATTGATTGGTTTTATTGCCGGTATGGTTTTGATGCTTGCACTTGGAATTTTCCTGCCGATGTGGGATATGGCATCTGCTGTGAAACATTAGCGGCTCAGAGGCGTGTTTGCAGGCACTGCCTCTGATTATAAAATCTACATTAAAAAACAAGTTACAAATAAAAAATTACTGAAAATTTATAATACGTAAATTATTTTTAAATAGTTTAATTTATAGATAACTTAATCCCTTTTTGTAAATATAAAAGTATATATTAAGCTCTAAATTAATATAATTTTACCTATATAGTCACAATTTGGATTGAAAATTCCTAAAATAGAGCGTATCGAGGTAGTATGTCACAAAAATACAGGCGGATTAAAGAGTATCTGATTCAGTTTCTCAAAGAAGAGACTTTCAAAACAGGACTCAATGGCGGTGTTCTGCTATTGGATGGAAGTGTTGAGAGTATAGTCGTGGCTATCCTGGCAAAAGAGGCTTTTGGCAATAGGTTGCTTACACTTGTCAAAGATACGGATGAGGTGCAGGAATCAGTCTCTGATATATTGAAGTCATTTTGCATGCAAAAAGATATTCGTTATATGTCTGTATCGGCAAATGCCGTAGCAGGAGCGTATCCTCTTTTAAAAGAGGCAGATGAAAAGCGTAAAAAAGCTTTTATCTCCAGAGTAGAGATGGCAATTCTTTATGATATGGCATCTTATGAACGTGCGCTGGTACTTGGTGCCAAAAGTAAAAGTGCGCTGCTGCTTGGAGTGGGAACTTCTCATGGGGATTTGGCATGTGCCTTAAATCCTGTAGGCGATCTCTATGAGAGTGAAATAGTTGAGTTTTCAAAATTTCTGGGAGCAGATGAAGTATTTCCTTCTGGAGAAAGTGTAAAATACGGAGTTGATGAAGAGATTGGTCTCTACTCTGTGGAGGCACTTGATAGTGCTTTGAAAGCTTTTACGGAGGAGCGGCTCAGTCGTGATGAGTTGCTTGCCAAAGGATATGATAGCGAGATGGTTGAAATGATTATCCGCCGTATCTACCAAAACCAGTTTAAACATAACCCTCCGATTGTAGCGAAGTTGACATCGCGTACAGTTGGACATGATCTACAGTATCCAAGAGATATTAAATTATAAGGAGAAGTTGTATGAAAGAGATCCCGTTTTATTTACCCTCTATCGATCAGAATGAAAAAAATCTGATTCAGGAGGTTTTGTCCCTCAAAGGTGCTTCTAAAATAGAGGAGCTGGAAGATTTGATATGTGAGTATGTCGGTTGTAAATATGCAGTTGCTACATCAAGCTGGAGCGGAGCAATGCATCTGAGTATGTTTGCACTGGAACTCAAGCGCGGTGATAAAATCCTCTGTTCTGTCAATGCCCATCCTGCTGTACCTGAGGCCGTACGTCATTTCGATGCTGAGCCGATTTTTGTGGATATTGAACCGGACAGTTTCAATATGGATCCCAAAAAGCTGAGAGAAGCACTTGAAAAACATTACCATAAAAAACTGAAGGCTGTTATTGTTACTCATGTCGGAGGACAAAGCAGTGATATGGATGCAATTTATGAAATTGCCAATGAATATGGTATTCATGTAATCGATGATGCTTCAATGGCACTTGGCAGTACTTATAAAGGTGAAAAGATCGGTACAACGGGATCTGCCATAACAACTTTCGGTTTTAGTTCCAAAATGAAAAGCAGTATTGCCAATGCAGGTGTTATTGCTACAGATGATGAAGCGATATTTGAGCGTGCCAAACTGATTCGTCATCATGCAATCGAAGCCAAAGAGTGGGACAAATATGGCAATATCGGTTATGTTTATGATGTAGTTGATATTGGTATCGGCTATGAAAGCAGTGAACTGGATTCGGCATTTTGTATTGCACAGCTTCAGAAAGCGGATGAACAGATTCAACGCAGACGGGAAATAGCGGAACTTTACAACAAAGAGTTATCCGGTGTTGCACATATCTCGTTGCCTCAAAATATCAGAGAACATACATATAGTCTCTATATTATCAAAGTTGACAAGAACAGAGATGATTTTGCACGGACACTTAAAGAGAAAGGAATCTATACAGGATTACACTTTGTACCTCTTCATCTTCTGACCTATTATAAACAAAAGTACTCTTTGCGGGTAAATGATTTTCCTGCAGCGTTGACGAACTATCAACAAATTCTCTCTTTACCTTGCTATACAGGTCTTACTGATGATGATGTAAAGTATATTTGTGAGCAAATCAAAGAGATTTCGGCTAGCAGAGGGTGAAACATCGTATCTATTTTTGGGTAGAGAGTTATCTCTTTCACCCAAACAGATTTCAAAAATTTATCTCTTTTCTTTTATATCCATTGTCACTGCTGTATTGTAGTTATGTGGTACTCAAACGTAAATTGGTACACCCTGTGAACTATGGGATTCCTGTCATTAGTGTCGGTAATCTGATTGTCGGTGGGAGTGGTAAAACACCCTTTACGATTGCTCTGGCAAAAGAGTTGCGCGAAATGGCGGATATTGCGATTGTTCTAAGGGGATATGGTCGTAAATCCAGAGGTTTGATTGTTGTCAGCCAAAATGGTGTTATCATGAGTGATGTTGACAAAAGTGGTGATGAAGCGATGCTTTTGGCAAAATCGCTGCCGCATGCAAGTGTTATAGTCAGTGAGGATCGTGTCAAAGGGATTTACAAAGCGAAGGAACTTGGCGCAACAGCAGTAATTTTGGATGATGGATTCAGTAAAACAGGAATTGAAAAATTTGATATTTTGTTAAAACCTTCTATCGTTTTTCAGAATGAATTGTGTCTGCCCAGCGGTCCTTTTCGCGAACCTTCCTCTTTGTATCGAAAAGCTGATCTAACTGCTGTGGAAAATGTAGACTTTACCAGAAAGGTAGAGATTTTGAACCGAGGTGAGAGGATGGTTCTTGTTACAGCCATCTCCAAACCGGAGAGACTTGAAAAGTTTGTTCCTCCTTTCATTGAACGTGTATTTTTCCCGGATCATTACCAGTTTCAGGAACGGGAGCTTGCCAAAATATTGCGCGAATATAATGCCGATACTATTTTAACGACACAAAAAGATGCTGTAAAGATGGAGCAGTTTAGAATAGATCTTTCGATTTTAGCCCTTGAAATCGAACTCTCGCCGAGAATTGTCGAGAGTGTAAAGAAATATATAGTTAATTTTGATAAAATCTCCTAAAAATTCAGGAACTTTCATCCATGCAAAAAAAGATCGATACTGTCAGAACACTGATTGATGCTTTTCCTTTTATTAAAATGTTTCGTGATCAGATTGTTGTAATCAAATATGGTGGAGCAGCACAGACTGATCCAAAACTCAAAGAGAAATTTGCCCGAGATATCGCATTTCTCTTTTTATTGGGATTGAAACCGGTCATTGTACATGGCGGTGGAAAAAAGATCAATACAACCCTTGAGCAGCTGGGTATAGAAACCTCTTTTGAAGATGGACAGAGAGTCACTACAAAAGAGAATATGGAAGTGGTAGAGATGGTACTTAGCGGGAGTATCAACAAAGAGATCACTTCTCTTCTGAACCATTATGGTGCAAAGGCGATTGGTATTAGTGGGAAAGATGCCAATTTTATCAAAGCGGAGCCTAAAGATGTGGTACGTTTCGGATATACCGGTACGATTACAGATATTGATAATAAAATCGTTCTTGATTTGATTGAGGAGAAGTTTATTCCAGTGATTGCACCTATTGCGGCGGGAAATGCCATAGGCGAACCTGGATTCAATATCAATGCAGATTTGGCTGCAAGTAAAATTGCCATAGCGATTGGTGCGAAAAAAGTACTTTTTCTGACAGATACACTAGGTGTTTTGGATAATGAAAAAAAACTATTCTCTACATTAACGCAAAAAGAAGTAAATCAACTCAAAGAAAACGGTACAATTCACGGAGGTATGATTCCCAAAGTGGATGCCTGCCTGGAAGCGATTCATGGTGGTGTTGAAAAAGCGCATATTATTGACGGGCGTATCGAACACTCTATATTGCTGGAACTGTTTACAAGTGAAGGAATCGGTACCGTGATCAAGAAGGAGGAAAATTGAATTTTATAGAAACAAGAGGAAATAAAGAGGGATTTAAAGCAGAAGTTCCTTTTTCAGAAGCGATTTTAAATCCAAGTGCCAGTTTCGGCGGATTGTATGTACCAAAATATCTGCCTTCTATCGATGCCGCTTTTCTGGAAGAGAATAAGTCTCTTCCCTATGCTGCACTGGCATATAATATTCTTAAAATGTTTGAGATAGATATTGAAGAGAGTGTACTTCATGAAGCATTGGATTTATATAAAAAGTTTGATGATCCGGAAGATACGACACCTGTTGTCAGGATTGAAGAGGATCTTTTTGTCAATGAACTCTATCATGGACCTACCCGGGCTTTCAAAGATATGGCATTGCAGCCTTTTGGGCATATTCTCTCCGATCTTGCCAAAAAGATTGATAAAAAATATCTGATTCTTGCGGCAACCAGTGGAGATACGGGACCGGCAACACTGGAAGCTTTTGCAAACAAAGAGAATATACAGGTTGCCTGTCTCTATCCGGACGGTGGTACCAGTGATGTACAGCGTCTTCAGATGGTGACAGAAGAGGCTGGAAATCTTAAAGTAATCGGTATTAAAGGAAACTTTGACGATGCCCAGAGCGCGCTTAAAAGTCTGCTTGCATCGGATACTTTCAAAGAGCAGCTTAAAAAGAGTCATATCTCCCTTTCTGCAGCAAATTCTGTTAATTTCGGGCGTATCATTTTTCAGATTATCTACCATATCCGTTCCTATCTGGCACTACTTGAAAATGGTACTGTACAAAATGGCGAAAAGATTTATATCACTGTTCCAAGCGGTAACTTCGGAAATGCACTTGGCGCTTACTATGCCAAAAAGATGGGCTTGCCTGTTGAAAAGATTCTGATTACTTCCAACGCAAACAATGTACTTGCAGAGTTGATTAACAAAGGGGAGTACGATATTCGCGGTAAAAAATTGATCCTGACCAACTCTCCGGCGATGGATATTCTCAAATCTTCCAATGTTGAGCGTGTTTTGTTTGATAAATTCGGTGCCCAGCGTACCAAAGCGCTGATGGATAGTCTCAACGAAAATAACTTTTATACACTGACAGCGGAAGAGTTGAGTGCGTTACAGGAAGATTTTGCAGCGATTGACAGCGACGATGCGTATGGACAAAAAGTGATCAAACGTTATGCAGATAAAGGATATGTGATGGATCCGCATACCGCCACCTGTCTTAAAGCTTATGAAAATCTCAAAGAGAAATCTCTGCCTATGGTGATCTGTTCCACTGCGGAGTGGACGAAGTTTGCACCGACAATGCTGATGGCGATCAGTGAAAACAACGAAAAGAAGAGTGATCTTGAAGCGTTGCAGGAGATCTCTGAAAGACTTGGTATCGAGATTACGCCGCGTGTTAAGGCACTCTTTGACAAAGAGATCGTACACAAAGATGTGGTTGAAAAAGATGCCATAGAATCCAAAATCTTACAATTTATCCAATCTTAACAAAAAGAACTTCATGCCACTTTCAAAACTAAATGAGGAGCAGTATGCTGCGGCGACTGCTCCGTACGGAAACAACCTTATTATTGCCTCTGCGGGGACAGGAAAGACATCGACTATTGTTGCGCGTATCGGCTATCTGCTGAGTAAAGGTGTGCAACCCCAGGATTTGCTGCTTTTAACATTTACAAACAAAGCCTCGGCAGAGATGGTGGAGCGGGTAGGGCGTTATTTTGACGAGAAAGTCGCCAAAAAGATACAGGCAGGTACATTTCATGCCATCAGTTATAAACTGCTCAAAGCCAGCGGCAGGAAGATTGTACTTAAGCAGCCCAAAGAGTTGAAAATGGTACTGCGTAGTATTCATGAGAAGCGTAACTTTTCCTATTTTGATTCCAAAGTAGTACCCTATTCGGCAGGACACCTGTACGATATGCACTCTTTGTATCAAAATATGGTATGTCAGGAGAGTTTCGGCGAGTGGATGTCCCGGCAGGCGCCGGATCATGCACTCTATGCAGAGATTTATGAAGATATCTATGAAGAGTTTAAAGAGCTTAAAAAGCGTTTTGGCTATGTGGATTTTAACGATCTTCTGATCGATTTCAAAACTTATCTTGATGAAGAAGGAGTGAAGTTTCAGGAGATTCTGGTAGATGAGTATCAGGATACGAACCAGCTTCAGGGATCTTTGATTGACGGGTTTCAGAGAGAGTCGCTTTTTTGTGTAGGGGACTATGATCAGAGTATCTATGGTTTTAACGGCGCGGATATTAACATTATCGGTTCCTTTGCGGATCGTTTTGAAAATGCCAATGTCTTTTCCCTTAATAAAAACTACCGTTCAAGCGGGAAGATACTCTCTCTCGCAAACAAGGTGATAGAGAAAAATCCCCGAATCTATCCCAAAAAACTGGAAGTGACACGTGAAGGGAATTTTCCTCCTCCAAGATTGATGATTTTTGAAGAGCTTTTTGATCAGTATTCAGGTATTGCACAGAAAATAAAAGAGTCTAAAACTCCTCATGAAGATATTGCTGTCATTTTTAGAAATAATGCCAGTGCAGACGGTATTGAAGCGCATTTGAGAGAGCTTGGCATCAACTCCAAACGTAAGGGCGGCACAAGTTTCTTTGATGCCAAAGAGGTTAAAGCGATGCTCGATATGTTTACAATTTTGATCAATCCGAGGGATTTGATGAGTTTTGTGCATATTTTCGAGTATGCCAAAGGTGTTGGCGGTGTTTTTGCCAAAGATATTTTCGATGCCCTTTACAAAGTAGGGGACGGGAATATTCTGGAAGGGATAATCAATCCAAAAGAGAAGAAAAATCCTTTTAAACGCGGGATTGTCAACCATCAGCTGGGGCTTTTTGACGAGATTATCGAAGAGGAGAGTGCGGCGCGTTTTAAAAAGATGGGATTTGAAGAGAAGTTTTTGAAAAATCCGATTCTGAAACACTCCAAGATCAATAAAGATCTTGCAACCTATCTTCATGCTTTTTATCTCTATGTCAATTCGACCATCTTTCTGGAGTCCCCGTCCCAGATTGTGCGCAGTATTACCAATTCTCAGCTTTTTGGTCTGATAGCAGAGCGGCTGGCAACCAAAAGGGCGCAGCTCAAAGATGGTACAGTCGATGAAGAGATGAAAAAAGAGGCGTTAACCAATATCAAAAGAAAGGCACTGCTGCTTCAGGATCTCACAAAGCCTTATAAAGACAAATACCGTTTTATCAATGCACTGACGCTTGGCGGGGGTGAGTTGACAGAGGGTGAAGGTGTCAATCTTTTAAGTATTCATGCATCCAAGGGACTAGAGTTCAAAGAAGTTTATATTGTCGATCTGATGGATGGACGTTTTCCCAATCGAAAGCTTATGAGTAAAAACGGCGGCGATATCGAAGAGGAGCGAAGACTCTTTTATGTGGCAGTTACCAGAGCTAAAGATATCCTCTATCTCTCTTTTGCAAAATATGATCGTGTTAAAAAGATCGATTATATCCATTCCCCGTTTCTGGTGGAAGCCGGTATGATGAAAGAAGAGATGGTAGTTACGTAAAATTTTATTTCATAATGAAATAAAAATAGTCATAAAGGTAAAAATTTATTATACTATGTTTCTCAGAAGGAGAAACATATGAAAACGATACATGACTTACATACTCATGAAAAACCGCGTGAAAAGCTTTTGCAAAAAGGTGTCAAGGCTCTGAAAAACGAGGAGCTTATGGCAGTACTGCTTGGTTCCGGAGTGCAGGGGAAAGATGTTCGCAAACTCTCCCGTGAAGTGACAACCTTGCTTGAAAATGAGTTTGATGATCTGAGTGTTGACAAACTGTGCAATATTCACGGGCTGGGTGTTGCCAAGGCTTCTCAGATTCTCTCTGCAATTGAACTCTCCAAACGACTGCTTACACCCAATCCCCGGCGGATTATCTCAGCAAAGATGGTCTATGAAACACTTCATGAATTCCGGGATAAAAAACAGGAGCATTTTCTGGTTATGACACTTGATGGTGCTTCGCATATTATCAATGTCAGAACAGTTTTTATCGGGACACTGACGCAGAGTATCGTGCATCCGAGAGAAGTTTTTGCCGATGCGATTGCAGACAGGGCAGCTTCAATCATTGTCGCGCATAATCATCCCTCAGGTACACTCAGAGCTAGTCATGCAGATATTCAGATTACAGAGAGACTCAAAGAGGTGGCAAAACTGGTTGGTATAGATTTACTCGATCATGTGATCATCTCTCATACGGGTTATTTCAGTTTTGCAGATGAAGGGATGCTGTAGAGAGTTACTTTTTCCGTATGTATCAGCAGTGTATTACATATTTTGATAATTTGTCTATTTTTTTTCAATACTTTATATGTTTGGATTTATTTTTATCTTCTTTTTAGAAAATATGATCTACAATCAATACAGTGCTTTTTAACAGAGACAAATATTAAGTATATATAGGCATTATTTTGAGACAGCATAGCTCTTCACCGGTTTTAATGTCAATATTGCCTGCATTTTTGATAGCACTTATCTATTATGTAACGGGAAAGTTGAGTTTTTATTATACGATTGACAGTATGATCGTTACAATCTCTGTTTTTTTCCCGGAAGGTTTTGCTCTCGCTGCTGTTTTACTGTATGGTAAAAGAGTTATCCCCGGTATCTTTGCGGGACAGTTTTTGCTGGCACTTGCACAGGATTTTTCACTTCTGCCTTCTTTTTTCATTGCACTCAGTAACAGTGCTGAGGCACTGATTGCCTGGTATCTGCTTAAAAAGAAGCTGCATTTTGATACACGGCTGCGTACGGTCAGAGATGTTTATATACTGATTGGTGTTGTGATATTTATACTTCAGCCTTTCAGTGCTTTTTGGGGTACTTTGGTGCTTTACAGTTCCGGAATTATCTCTGTTTCCAAAATTTTTCTTATTTTCTTTTCATGGTGGTTTGGAAATATCATGGGGCAGCTGCTTCTGACACCGTTTTTACTCTATTTTTATCATAATTATAAACAGATAGATTACTCCAAATTGCTCTTTATTGCTTTGTTATTTGGCGTAATTTGTTATGCCTTTATTTATCTCATCCCTGTAGAAAATACTTCTGTTCTTTTCAGTATTACGATTGTTCCGCTGGTAATGCTGCTCTCTTATAAGCACGGTAATATCTGCGCACTCTTTTCCATTATCGTAATTACGCTTATTGCGATTTATACTTCAAACCATCATATAGGACCTTTTTCAGTTTATGATGAACGCACCAACTTGATCAATCTCAATTTCTACATATTGGCGCATATTTTGATAGTGTTGATTATAGGGGTGCTTTTTATTGAGAAAAATATGGCGCTTAAAAAACTTTTACTTTTTAACAAATCACTTGAAGATAAAGTCAGACATGAAGTTAAAAAAAACAGAGAAAAAGATAGAATGATGTTTTTTCAGTCGCGACTTGCGCAGATGGGAGAGATGCTTTCACTTATAACACATCAGTGGAAACAGCCGCTGAATAATCTCTCTTTGATCAATCAGATGCTTTATCTGAATCATCAAAAAGGTGAACTGGATGATAAAGGTATCGAAAAGTTTTATCGTGATGCAAAGACTCAGATTCAGGAGATGCAGAAGCTGACGGAAGATTTTAAAAACTTTTTTAAACCGGACAGGGAGAAAAAAGAGTTTTGTCTAAACGATACTATCGAGCATGTTATCTATTTGCTTCAGCCGGTTTTAGATCATGAACATATTTCAATAGAAAGCCGTATTTCATCAAGGGTTATTATCGAGGGATACCAAAATGAATTTACCCAGGCAATTTTAAATATTATCAACAATGCAAAAGATGCGCTCTTGCGAAAAGATATCCAAAACAGAAAGATTACTATCTCTTTGTATGAGTTTAATGGTTTTGTCAAATTAAGTATCAAAAATAATGGCGGAGGTATAGATACCAGTCTTATGGATCTGATTTTCGAACCCTATTTTTCAACAAAAGATGAAAATGAGGGAACGGGTCTTGGGCTTTACATGACAAAAATGATCATCGAAGAGTATATGGGTGGCAAGATAAGTGTTTCAAATGATCATGACGGGGTGGTTTTTGAGATATTGTTCAAGAGAGAGCAATAGAGGCTTTATCTCTTTTTAAAGTTATAGTATTTGGGGAAGGTTACTCCTCCCCAAACATCTTTTTGACTCTTTGTGGCTGCTTTTTGCCCTCAATCACAAAGCGAAGCGCATTCAGACGGATGAAGCCTTCGGCATCTTTTTGGTTGTAAACTTCATCCTCTTCAAAGGTCGAGTGTTCTTCGGAGTAGAGGGAGTTTGGTGAACTTCTGCCGACTACCGTGACGTTTCCTTTGTAGAGTTTCAGACGCACTTCACCATTGACGTTTTCCTGGGTTTTGTCGATGGCAGCCTGGAGCATTTCGCGTTCAGGTGACCACCAGTAGCCGTTGTAGATCAGTTTGGCGTAGCGGGGCATCAGTTCATCTTTGAGATGCGCCTCTTCGCGGTCAAGAGTGATTGACTCGATAGCGCGGTGGGCTTTTAGCATGATCGTTCCGCCCGGTGTTTCGTAACATCCTCTGGCTTTCATTCCCACATAGCGGTTTTCGACGATATCGATACGTCCTATACCATGTTTGTTACCGTAGTCGTTGAGGGTTTTAAGCAGTGTGGCAGGAGTCATCTCTTCGCCGTTGATGGCGTAAGGATCGCCGTTTTTGTAGCTGATGGTGATATATTCGGGTTGATCGGGTGCTTTTTCCGGTGATGTTGTCCAAAGCCACATATCCTCTTCGGGCTCACGAGCCGGATCTTCAAGGATTTGACCCTCGTAAGAGATGTGCAGGAGGTTGGCATCCATAGAGTAAGGGGAGGATTTTCCCTTCTTTTCGATCTTTATGCCATGTTCTTTGGCATAAGCCAGCAGTTTTTCGCGAGAGTTTAGATCCCATTCACGCCATGGTGCGATGACTGCGATATCCGGATCAAGGGCAAGGTATCCCAGCTCAAAACGCACCTGGTCGTTTCCTTTTCCCGTAGCGCCGTGGCTGACGGCATCGGCTCCGGTTTTGTGTGCAATCTCGATCTGTTTTTTGGAAATTAACGGTCGTGCGATGGAGGTGCCAAGAAGGTATTCGCCTTCATAAATGGCATTTGCACGAAACATAGGAAATACAAAATCTTTGACAAATTCTTCCCGTAAATCCAGGATGAAAATATTTTCGGGTTTGATGCCAAGATCGAGCGCTTTTTGGCGTGCGGGTTCGACCTCTTCTCCCTGTCCCAAATCCGCTGTAAAGGTAACTACTTCGCAGTTGTACTCATCCTGAAGCCACTTTAAAATGATACTGGTATCAAGACCTCCGCTGTATGCGAGAACTGCTTTTTTGATATTTTTTTTCATGAAATATAATCCTTATCGTAGCATAGGACTTTTTCTTTCGAGGACAAATTCTCCCGATGGTTTGAGCCTCTTGTCACAGAGAAAGAAAAAGTCTGCAATCTGTTTCAAAATTTTTATAGGAAATTATACAAGTTTTTACTAAAATGAATGCCAAATTTCCATATAAAAGGTAGATATGCGTATAGATAAGTTTATGAATAGTGTCAATATTACCAAACGTCGTGCCATTTCGGAAGATATGTGTAAATCGGGTGTTGTTTCGATAAACGGCAAAGTGGTCAAACCTGCCAAAGATGTCAAGGTAGGAGATATCATCGAGATTGCCTATCTGGATAAAACTGTGCGATATGAAGTGTTGCAGATTCCTGTAACCAAGTCGATTCCCAAAAGTAAAAAAGATGAATATGTCAAGGAGCTGTAATGTTTGAAGAGGCGAAAGCAAAGTTTGAAAAGATGTTTAGGGGTGAGATGGCTCCAGAGGAGGCAAAAGCCTATTTGGTAGCGCTTTATGAAAGAGGGGAGAGTGCCGAAGAGATTGCTGCGGCGGTGGATGTGATGCGAAGTCATTCGATCAAACTCGATTTGGATGAGAATCTGCGTGAAAAGCTCATCGATGTTGTTGGAACCGGAGGGGATAAGAGCGGGAGTTTTAACATCTCCTCTACAGTAGCGCTTATACTCTCTTCTATGGGGAGTGTTGTGGCAAAGCACGGTAACCGCGCTATTACCAGCAATTCCGGTTCTGCCGATATGCTCGAAGCTTTAGGTATCAATCTGAATCTTACTCCAAAACAACAAGTAAAAATGCTTGAAGAGGTCGGTTTTACTTTTATGTTTGCGATTAACCACCATCCGGCGATGAAGCACATCATGCCGATTCGAAAATCGCTCTCCCACCGAACGATTTTCAATATTTTAGGACCACTTACCAATCCGGCAGGCAGTAAAAAGTATCTTATCGGGGTATTCAGCGATGCTTTTTTGGAGAGAATTGTAACAGCGCTTAGTCTTTTGGATACCAAAAGTGCCGTAGCAGTCAGTAGCAGGGACGGGATGGATGAGATTAGTATCTGTGATATCACCTATGCCACAAAGCTGGAGGATGGCAAAGCAAATGATTTTATTATAGATCCTGAGGAATATGGTTTCAAGCTTGCTCCCCTCAAAGCTATCAAAGGCGGTAATGCAGTTGAAAATGCAGAGATTACACTTAAGATTTTTGAAGGAGAAAAGGGAGCAAAACGTGATATCGTTCTCTTAAATGCAGCAATGGCATTTGTTGTTGATGGTAAAGCCAGGGATATGCAAGAAGGAATTGAGATGGCGGCAGAGTCGATAGATTCGGGGCTCGCAAAAAAACATCTAAAAAATATTGTAAAAACTTCCAATTTGCTGTAAATTATGATAAAATCAATAGATGAAATAGAAGAAGTAGTTTTAAAAATTAAGAAATTACTGCCAGACGGGGGGATCGTTCTTCTCAAAGGAGATCTTGCAAGCGGTAAAACGACACTGGTAAAAGCTTTTGTCAAAATGCTTGGGATTTCAGAAGAGGCAACTTCACCTACTTTTTCTATTATGAATATTTATGATGATAAAATATACCACTACGATATCTACAACGAAGGTGTTGCCAAATTTCTTGAGAGCGGATTGCTTGAGAATCTGGAAAAAGAGGGATATCATTTTATCGAGTGGGCAGATGAAAAGTTAGAAAAAATTTTGGAGGCATACGGTTTTGATTTCATTACCGTAGAAATTATTCCCGAGGGAGAAAAAAGAAGATACAGGATTAGATAAATGAGTCATACATTAAGAGCGGAACATCTTTCAAAGATTATAAAAAAACACAAAATTATCAAAGATTTCTCTCTTGATGTGCATAGCGGAGAGGTAGTAGGTCTGCTAGGTCCCAATGGTGCGGGGAAGACAACTACTTTTTACATGATTTGCGGTCTGATTCCTCCCACTGACGGAAAAGTCTATCTGGATGAACATGATGTGACAAAGTCTCCGCTTCATGTACGTGCGCAAAAAGGGGTAGGCTATCTGCCCCAGGAGTCCAGTATTTTCAAAGAGCTTACAGTTGAAGAAAATATTCTGCTTGCGGCTGAGATTGCAACGCCGGATAAGTATGAACAGGAAAAGCGTGTTGAGCGTCTGCTGGAAATTTTCAATATTACCCATATCCGGGATCGTATCGGGCTTTCGTTAAGTGGTGGTGAACGCCGTCGTTGTGAGATTGCAAGGTCTCTTGCCATTGAACCTAACTTTTTACTGCTTGATGAACCTTTTGCGGGTGTTGATCCCATCGCTGTCAATGATATTCAGGAGATTATCAATGACTTGAAAAAGCTGGGAATCGGTGTATTGATTACCGACCACAATGTCCGTGAAACCCTCTCTATCTGTGACCGTGCCTATGTGATCAAAAGCGGTGAGTTGCTGGCATACGGCAGTGCATCCGAGATTGCAGAAAATGATTTGGTGCGCAAACACTATCTTGGTGAGGATTTTAAAATATGAAACTTCGCCATAATGTTGCTGCCAAGCATAAGCTTTCCCAGACATTACGCGGCTGGCTGCCGATTTTACAGGCGGATATCTCTTCTTTGAAAGAGACACTTGACGAGATGGCAAAAGAGAATCCTTTTGTTGAAGTGGTATCGGGTAATGAAATTACTTCCCGTTCCAAAAAAAGAGAGAAATCCGAATATCGCAAAAATGCGCTGAGCAATGAGATCGAAGCGATGCAGTTCTCCCGTGAGTCGCTTTATGATGTTTTGACAAAACAGATAGAACCGCCGCTTTTTCTGACCAAAAAATCGCAGAAAATTGCCTATGCGATTATTGATCATATCAATCCTAATGGATACTTTGATGTGGATATCAGGAAGTTTGCCAAAGAGATCGGTGAAAGTGTTGAAGATATCGAACAGGTTCGTAAAAAATTTATCTATCTTGAACCAACAGGCGTGGGGGCTGTAGATTTGCTGGAATCATTTCTGTTTCAACTTCATGAATATGATCTTCCCGATGATGTATACCAGTGTGCAAAGATGATTATTGAAGATTTTGAAAATATTGAGAAGTATCAGAAAAATCCGGCATTTCAGGAAGCGGTACGTATTATTAAAAAGTTTCAGCATCCCCCTGCGATTGAATTTCAGCAGGAAGAGATACAGATTATTCCCGATATTTTTGTCGAAAATATCAACGGACAGCTGAAAGTCCGGCTTAATGATTCCTACTATCCCAGTGTCGATTTTGATCTTGGCAATGTTGATGCAAAATTTGAATTTGTCAGAGAAAAAATCAAAGATGCCAAAGCGATGGTAGATGCGCTGGAGATGCGTAAAGCAACATTGACAAAAATTGCACTGACGATAGTGGATTATCAGTATGACTTTTTTACCGGCGGAGCGATCAAACCTATGAAACTCGATGATCTTGCCGGAGATCTTGGGCACCATCACTCTACTATATCCCGGGCGATTGCCAATAAATATCTTTCATGTGAGAGGGGTATTTTCCCTATAAAAAGTTTTTTCTCTACAGGGCTTGGCGCTGATGGTGAAACCTCCAATACCGAAATCAAAGCTTTTATCAAAGAGGTCATTAAAAACGAAGATCGTAAAAAACCGTTAAGCGATAACAAAATTTTGGCAAAGGTAGAAGAGAAGTTCGGTATCAAGCTGGGGCGCAGAACTGTTACAAAATACCGTATGCAGGCAAATATTGCCAGTTCGTCAGAAAGAAAAAAACTCTATATGCTGGAGTTATCTTAAAAAGGAGGATATATGAATATACATGATGTGATTGCCGGAAGCGAGCAGTTTAGACAAGACAAATATAAAGAGTATGAGCATAAGTTTGTAACTTTGGCTGAGCATGGGCAAAATCCCAAAATTCTGTTTATCGGGTGTTGTGATTCCCGTGTATTGCCGAATCTCATAACAGATACAGGTCCCGGTGATCTATTTGTAATGCGAAATATCGGAAATTTTGTACCACCTTATAAACCGGATGAAGATTTTCATGCAACTGCTGCTGCCATAGAGTATGCAGTGAGTGTATTGGAAGTGGAAGATATTATTGTTTGTGGTCATTCTCAATGCGGGGCAATTGCTTCTTTGTACTATTCGGAAGAGAAATTGGCGAATCCTGCACTAGTTCATGTTAAAAAATGGCTGGAGCTTGGAAGTGGAGCGAAAAATTTTGCCACAACACATTTACCTGACAATACTCCAAAAGAGGATACTCTGGAAGCTACAGAGAAAATTTCAGCAGTAATGCAGATGGAAAACCTACTGACATATCCTGCTGTCAAAGAGCGTGTGGAAGCGGGGAAACTCTTTTTAAATGCCTGGCATTATGATATCGCAAGTGGCGGGATCACATACTATGACAGTCATTCTCAGGAGTATTTACCTCTAGGTACTTCAAGTTAAGGGAGAAAGCCCTTAACCTGCTATGGACATTCCTTTGATCATATAAAAGATCAGTGCTGAGATAATGGCTGCTGCCGGAACTGTGATGATCCATGCTGCGACAATTTTTTTCACTGCATCTCTTTTGACATATTTTGTTTTAAGTGCAGTTTTTAACTGTTTTTTATCTGTTTTTATTTTATCTTCAAGTTCATCTGTCAATTTATAGAGTTCGACTATACGCTGATAGTCATTTTTCTTTTTACTCTCTTTTGCTTCCAGTGTTTCCAGTTCATGCTGATAAGCATGAAGTGTTTTTTCTAGTTCTCTAATTGCGGTTTCTCTTTGTTCAACAATACTTTTTTCATCGGTAGTATCGAGCCATTCTCTCAGAAAACCGACACCAAATACGCCACCTACTGCAATATGTGTGGAACTGACAGGAAGACCTAATTGAGATGCAATAATAACCGTAATAGCAGCTGCAATAGCGATGGAAAAAGCACGCATCTGATCCAGGTCAGTGATTTCAGAACCTACAGTTTTAATCAGTTTTGGACCATAAAGTGCCAGTCCAAGAGAGATACCGACAGCACCGACAGCCATTACCCAGAATGGAATACCTGCTTTTGCGGAGATACCGCCGCTGGTGACAGCATCGCTGATAGCGGCAAGTGGTCCAATCGCATTGGCAACGTCATTTGCACCGTGTGCAAAACTGAGAAGTGCTGCTGCAAAGATAAGTGGAATAGTAAATAGGGTATTGATACTTTTTCTGCTGTTATCAAGGAGACCACTTTTAGAAACAGATCTTTTTACCAGGATAAAGACAATAATACCAATAATTGCACCTGTGAGGAGTGCAGTCAGAAGTGTTGGTTTTTTCGTAACAGGAAGAATTACCGCAATATGTTCATTGACAAAAGAGACAATACTAGGCCAGATTTTTTTAAGCCCCTTTAACATTAAATAAGTAATAAAAACCCAAGTCATTATAGCTACATAAACAGGAACCCATTTTTGTGCTGCTTTGATTTTGTCCTCTTTAAAAACGATAGTTTTTTTGATTGCAAAGAGAAAAGCCGCTGCTATTATTCCGCCAAGAAGAGGTGAGATAATCCAAGATGCAACGATTTTTCCCATTGTTCCCCATGCC
>CAZYZD010000032.1:0-21349 GCA_964651755.1 uncultured Sulfurospirillum sp.
GGTGAAGAAAAATACAAAAAAGAGGGTAAACATCCTCATGAAGCATATCCATATGTAATTGGTGCAATGATACCACTGGCAATTTTAGCAGTAGTATCCGGTTTCTTTGAACATTCGTTTATGCATTATGTAACACAACTGTTACCTGAATATGAACCGCATGTTTCTGGAGGTGTGTTTATATTCCTGTTGGTTGTGACACTTGGAATCGCTATCAGCGGTATTGCCTTGGCAGTTGTGAAGTTTTCAAAAGGAAACTTTGATGATTTCTTCAAAAAACTTGGTGTTTACGATGTCCTGATAAATCAATATTATATACCTGATTTTTATGACAGGGCAATTTGTAAACCGTATGCAAAGCTTTCGAAGTATGCATGGAAGAAAATTGATATGAGAATTGTAGATGCGACTGTTGACTTCATTGCTGGATTTATCTACAAAAGTGGTGATAAGGCAAGAGCAATGCAAACTGGTAACTTGTCTACAAACTTAAAATGGATGGCACTTGGTTTTGTGGTATTGCTCGCGGCAGCATTATTATATAAACCGGGTATGTAAGGAGCGCATGAATGGAATCATTACTAACACTTTTGATATTTTTTCCGGCTGTAGCTGGTATTTTCGGATTTATGATAGAAGCGAAGGCGATTAGAGCTTACGGTATTGCTGTAACAACTATCGAATTCATTTTGTCATTGTTACTTTGGATTATGTTTGACAGCGCAAACCCAGGTTACCAGTTTGTAGAACAAATACCTATGATCAAGGATTTTGGTATCAGTTACTTTCTGGGAATTGACGGTATCTCTCTTTTCCTGATCATTTTGAGTACATTTATGACAATGATCTCTGTTATTGGGTTGACTGTTAAAGAAGATCTTAAAAATATGATGATCACGATTCTCTTTCTTGAGATGACAATGGTTGGTGTATTTGCTTCACTGGATGTTATATTATTCTATATTTTCTGGGAGTTGTCACTAGTTCCGATGCTTTATATCATCGGTGCATGGGGTGCAAAACTCAGAATCTATGCAGCAGTGAAGTTTTTCCTTTATACTTTTGCCGGATCACTTTTGATGCTGGTAGGTATTCTTTATATGGCATATTTGCATCATCAGACAACAGGTGTATGGAGTTTTGCAATTCCTGACTGGCAGGCTATGCAGATGGATTTCACAACACAGCTTTGGCTTTTTGCAGCATTTTTCTTTGGTTTCGCAATCAAAGTACCAATGGTTCCGTTTCATACCTGGCTTCCTTATGCGCATGGTCAGGCACCGACTGTCGGTTCTGTCATCCTGGCAGCTGTACTGTTGAAAATGGGTACGTATGGTTTTGTTAGATTCTCTTTGCCTATGTTCCCGGATGCATCAGTTTATTTTATTACGCCGATAGCGATTCTTGCGATTATCATGGTTATCTATACAGCGATGATAGCATTTGCCCAGGAAGATATGAAACAGGTGATTGCGTATAGTTCAATTTCTCATATGGGTATTATTGTACTAGGTACATTTGCGATGAATTCTGAAGGTATCACAGGTTCACTTTTCCTAATGTTGAGTCACGGTATTGTCAGTGGTGCTCTGTTTATGCTTGTCGGTGTGATATATGACAGAACACATACCAAAATGATGGATCAGTTTGGTGGACTAGCATCTGTTATGCCAAAATACGCGACAATATTTGGTATTATGATGATGGCTTCAGTTGGTTTACCGTTAACTATTGGTTTTGTTGGTGAGTTTTTGTCATTGCTTGGCTTTTACAGAATATCACCACTTATGACTGCACTTGCGGGTACAGGTATTATTATCGGTGCCGTTTATATGTTAAGCCTCTACAAGAAATCATTTTTCGGTGAGCTTACAAACCCTAAAAATAAAAATTTAAAAGATTTGACTGCACAGGAGTTGACGGCTCTGGTTCCTTTAGTTGCTTTGGTTGCACTTTTGGGTATTTATCCTAAACCAGTGCTTGATCCAATCGACAATAGTGTAAAACACATGATTGTCAATATGGAACATAAAGCTGTTACTAAAGAAGCAAAAGAACTTTTTGTGCAGGCAAATAGCATCAAGGAGGCTAAGTAATGTTAGATCCAATTTCAATCGATTATGCTGCGTTGAATATGACGTCACTGATACCGATGATTATTATTATCCTCGGTGGACTGGCAATACTTGTGATTGATCTTGTCAAGGAAGATCTCTCCAAAAGTTTTTATGTCATGATCAGTGAGTTGTTTATATTATTAGCGCTTGGTGCTGCGTTTGGCTATACAGGAAATGAAAGAGGCTTTTTTGATGCAATATTGATTGATGGTATTGCGAAACTGGGAGAGGGTATTATATTGATCGCTTCAGCGCTTTTTATACCTCTGGCGTTGACATCGAAGCGATTTCATGAGTTTTCCTATCCTGAGTTTTTTGCGCTTTTCCTCTTTATGATTGCAGGTTTTATCTTTATGGTAACAAGCGACAACTTGATTCTCATCTTTGTAGGGCTTGAAACATCAAGTCTGGCGCTTTATACACTGATAGCAATGCACAACAGACAAAAGAGTTTTGAAGCAGCAATCAAATACTTTACAATGGGTGCGCTTGCAGCAGGTTTCTTTGTCTTTGCAATTCTGATTTTATATGCTTTAACTGGAAGTGTTGAATTGCATAAAATCAAAGAGGTTTTGATTGCAAGAAACTTTGAGCCTATTGCTGCAGTACTGGCTGCTGTTGTTTTTATGATTGCATCTCTTGGTTTTAAACTTTCTATGGTGCCATTTCAGACATGGGTACCGGATGTTTATGAGGGTGCAAGTGCTGCACTTGCAGGATATATGTCAATTGTCCCTAAAATCGCCGGTTTTGTTGTTGCTATGAGAATGTTCGAGATATTTGTTCATGCCGATATCGTATGGGTACAGCATATCCTTTGGATTGTTGCCGTAGTAACGATGACTGCGACAAATATTATGGCATTGGTGCAGGAGTCTGTCAAAAGAATGCTTGCATACAGTTCAATCAGCCATGCAGGTTTTGCAATGTCTGCTATTTTGATTGGAACTACACAGGCAAACAGTGCATTGTTCCTCTACTGGATACTTTTCACTTTTACCAATCTTGGAGCCTTTACAATGTTATGGGTATCAAGACATAAACAAAAAGGTGTATGGCATAGCAGATATGATCATCCATATGAAAAATTTTCAGGTATGGTAAAATTTATGCCTGTAAATGCTGTGATTATGGGTATGTTTATGTTGTCTCTTGCCGGAGTACCGCCTTTTTCTCTTTTCTGGGGTAAAATTTATCTTATGAGTTCGGCTATCAATTCAGGTTTTATTATACTGGCGTTGATTATGGCACTTAACAGTGCTATCTCTGTTTATTACTATCTAAAACTGATAGTATATATGTTCCTCAGAGAACCACAATCGGTAGATAGTACTATTTATATGAAAAATGCTTCTACTCCATTGAAGACTATCATTGGTTTTGCTGCTTTCATGACATTGATGGCAACAATTCTGGTAAGTCCTCTACTGGATATGATCACTGCTTATGTAAAAGCAAGTGGTTTTTAAATCAAAATATATTATCAAAGATGGAGAGTTCCTCCTTCTTTGATATCCTCACTTATCGCTTCTAACTTATTTTCATATGTTATAATGATCGTATGAAATATTTTGTATATTTAATTCTTTTCTCTTTTAATCTTTATAGTGCACAGCTTATCCTGAATCGTTATGAAGAACCGAATCAAAGTGTAGATGTTTACCATCTTATTGACAAAAAACCTATTAAGTGTACTACTGAGTATGGGGAAGGTTTTGCAAATATTGTAAGATGTAAGTTACAAAGTCCGATTATTTTGGATAAGCATGTTCGTAGTGATACATACTTTGATATTATTTTTCAGGATAATGAAATAATATTTAAAGCAAAACGTTTTGTTCAAATTATTCCGATTGATGATAAGTTGATAGATAAAATTGTTGTAACTAAAAATAAGAGATATCGTCATTGGGCTATTATTGGTGCAAGAAAACAACCTGATATATTAGTTGATAAGGGGAAAACTAGATTTAATTTTCCAGTGAAGTATATGGAAAAATCTGCACCCTATATAGGAGCGCTGGATCTTAATGGAGAACCTGTTAAAAATAAAAAAGGTGCCATATATATTGCAAAAATAAAAAAACTTTATAAACAGAAAAAATATAATGATGTTTTAAAAGTTGTTAAACAATATATGTCTATGCACCATGATTCCTTTGCCAGCGAAATTGCGTTGTATCGCATTCGAAGTGAAAGTAAATTAGCGAAAAAGAATAGATCGCTGTATGAAGATTTGTTAAGAGATGCACAACAATGGATAGAAGATAATCCTTCTAATAAACATATACCTGAAGTACACAAATATATTGTTGAAAGTTATCTGGGAAAAGGCAGATTAAAAAAGGCAGAAAAATATTTAAATTTATTGACAAGTGGTTTTAGCAACAATAAATTTACGCAACAAGCACAAATTGCATATGCTGATACAATTTATAAACAGAAAAAAAGGCGAAAAGAAGCACTTAGAATATATAAGGATGTTTTGTATGCAACTAAAGATCTTGATACTGCGTCATTGGCAGCATTACGGATAGCTAATACTTATTTGGATTTTAAAGAGTCGTCAAAAGCCAAAAAAATATTTGAAAAAGTTTTAAAAAGTAATCCAGAGTTCATACTGGAATACTATAATGAAACGTATAAATTGGCAAAAAGATTTGCAGATGCGGAACAATATGATATGGCATTAGATATTGCGCAACATCTTGAAAAAATTAAAGATGATAAATTTAGTGAAGATTTACTCAAAAGTATGGCATTTTGGGAAGAGGCAAAAGGTAATAGTAAAAGAGCTTTAATGTTATATAATCGTTATTTAAAGATCTATCCAAAAGGCAAATACAAAAAATTTGTTCTCAGACATCTTGATACATTAATGATTATGCAAAGTGATAGTAATGCTACAAAAAAATTACAGTTTATCGATGAGATTCTTGCCAAATATTCAGACCCGGATATACAAAAAAAAGCACTTGAAGAGAAAGTAAAAATACTTATGCAGATGCAAAAATATCAGAATGTTCTTCAGTTGGAAAATAAATTAAAACAGTACAAACTGGATAAATATGTACAAGAGAGTGCTGATAAACTTTTGCTTGAAACATTGGATGATAACAAGTGTGATTTAGTATTAAAAATAATGCAGGATTACAATATAACAGTAGGTAAAAAGCATGAAGAAACACTTTTTAAGTGTGAAATAAATCTTGGCTTGTTTGATAAGGCATTTACGTTAGGGCAGAAGCATATTAGTTCTGATAATCTTCATGAAAAGCTTAAATGGCTCTATTTAATGACAAAACTTTACAAAAAACTTGATAAAAACAAAAAAGTGATTTTATCAGGAAATGATGTATTGAAGCTTTCACGTATTCTTGGAGAGAATAAATATGATGATATATTGTATGATATTGCAAACGCATACTATAATCTCAGAGAATATGATGATCTAATGCTAAAGACTGTAAAAGAGATTGAACAAAGATATCCAAACAATATCAAAAATGTTGATCTTTTTATGAAGGTAGTACGTTATGCACAAGCAAGAAAAGATTTAATGCTTGAACTCAATTATGCAAAAAAGGTGATTGATCTCCAAAAAAGATTTGGTATATCCGCTTATTCTCCTAAAATAGAGATAATATATGCACATGCTCTTAAAAAAGCCGGTAAATATCAAAAAGCTCTTAACTATGTTTTAAAACTTGTGAATAAAAAAATGTCGGATATTCAAAAAGCGGAGGTTCTTTATCTGGCTGGTGAGTTGAGTATGGATTTGCATAAAACAGAAGATGCTAAGAAATATTTTACTAAATGTGGTGAAATAGTCAAAGATAGCGAATGGCAAAAGTTATGTGCAGAAAATTTACAGTTACTTGCAGAATAGGGCTTTATTAACTATTTTCGATATAATCAAAACTAAAAATATATAGGACGGAGAATGGAGAAAGCGACGTATATCTGGATGGATGGAAAATTTGTACCCTGGGATGATGCCAGAGTGCATGTATTGACACATACGCTGCATTATGGCAATGGTGCGATAGAAGGTACCAAAGCATATAAAACAGTTGATGGCAGATGTGCAATATTTAAACTTGAAGAACATACCAGAAGACTTTTAAATTCCTCAAAAATGACACTGATGAATGTACCGTTTACATTGGAGGAACTAAATCAGGCACAGATAGAATTATTGCAGAAAAATGAACTTTATGATGGTGCCTATATCAGACCATTGGTCTATTTGGGTTATGGCGTTATGGGGCTTTATCATAAAGATGCTCCTGTACAGGTAAGTATAGCAGCCTGGAAATGGGGTGCTTATCTTGGAGAAGAGGGATTGAAAAAAGGGATTCGATTGAAAATATCGTCTATGACACGTACACCAAACACTTCAGGTATGGGAAAAGCAAAGGCTGTGGCAAATTATCTTAACTCACAAATGGCTAAATTTGAGGCAGTGGAAGCAGGGTATGATGAAGCGTTGCTGAGAGACGATCAGGGATATATAGCAGAAGCAAGCGGTGCGTGTTTTTTCATGGTTAGAGATGGAAAACTTATTTCTCCTCCAAACGATAATTCACTTGAATCGATTACGCAGCAGACAGTAATTGACTTGGCTGAAGATATGGGGATAGAGGTCATAAGAAGAAGAATCACCAGAGAAGAGATTTACATAGCAGATGAAGCTTTTTTAACAGGAACTGCGGCAGAAGTAACCCCCATTCGTGAAGTAGATGCAAGAGTGATCGGTTCAGGAAGCAGAGGGAAGATTACAGAGAAACTGCAAACAGCATATTTTGATGTTGTTGCAGGAAAAAATGAAAAGTATATTCAACATTTAACATATATAAATTAAGGAAAAAAGAATGCCAGCAGATTTAAATGATTATTTTAACAAAAAGGGTGGAGGAAATAAAGGAACTGGAGGAAATTCCGGATCCGGTAAGCCTACACCTCCAGACTTTTTAAAAGACTTTAGCAAAAAAACAGGACTGTTATATTTGATAATGGCGCTTGTAGTTTTGTTTGTAATTGCAAAACCATTTGTGATTATTGAATCAGGTCAGGTTGGTATTAAAGCTACAGCAGGTAAGTATGAACCAGAACCACTTGGACCTGGTTTTCATATCTTTTTACCGTTTATACAAACAGTAAAAATTGTTGATACTAAAGTAAGAAGCATTAATTATACAACTAAACCGAGTGACAATATTGCTTTTGGTCGTGAGACAGGGGTTAGAAATGCTTCTCCTATTACAGCACTTGATAAACGTGGTTTATTGATTTCCATCGATATTACTGTTCAGTACAGACTACGACCGGCAACTGCACCCCAGACAATAGCGACATATGGTTTTTCATGGGAAGAGAAGATTATTAACCCAATTGTACGTGATGTTGTGCGTAGTGTGATTGGTCAATATAAAGCAGAAGAGTTACCTGTTAAAAGAAATGAAATTGCAACACAAATCAGGCAGGGAATTGAAGAACAGATTGAAAAGAAAAAGGGTCATCCTGTTGAGTTAGCAACAGTGAATTTGCGTGAAATCATTCTCCCTCCAAAAATTGTAGAGCAGATAGAACGTGTACAAATTGCAAAACAAGAAGCTGATCGTGTCAAACTTGAAGTTGAACGTGCAAAGCAGGAAGCTGAGAAAAAAGCAGCACTTGCACAGGGTGATGCAGATGCAAGAAAAATTCGTGCGCAAGGTGCAGCCGATGCTATAAAAATCGAAGCAGATGCAAAAGCTTATGAAAATACTGAAATCGGAAAAAGTTTAACTCCTGAAATGTTGCGTCTGAAACAGATTGAAGTGCAGGGACAATTTAATGAAGCACTTAGAGTAAATAAAGATTCTAAAATATTCCTGACACCTGGCGGATCGGTACCAAATATCTGGATAGATGCCAAAGATAAAGAAAAAACAACATCAGTAAGTCAATAATGCAAAACGAGAAAATTGTAAATAAAATTGACTGGGATAAAAGTTCACTTATTCCGGTCATTGCACAGGATTATGAGACAAATGAGGTGCTGATGCTCGCCTATATGGATAAAGAAGCACTTTCTCTGACACTTGAAACAGGGAAAGCACACTATTTTTCCAGAAGTAAGCAACGAATCTGGATGAAGGGTGAGAGCAGCGGTAATATTCAGAATGTAAAAGAGATTTATGTTGATTGTGATAATGATACAGTTTTGTTAAAAATCGAACAGGTAGGTGGTGCTGCATGTCATACTGGACGAAGATCCTGTTTCTTTACAAAACTGGATACACAGGAAATTGTCAGTGAAGCAGATGAATCTGTCACCCAGAATTATGGTGTTATTGACAAGGTTTATCACGTGATTCAAGAGCGTAAAAAGGCTGATCCTGAAAATTCTTATGTGGCATCTCTCTTTCACAAAGGTGAAAATACAATCTTGAAAAAAGTAGTAGAGGAGGCGGGGGAGTTTTGTTTTGCTGTTAAAGATAACAATCATAAAGATATTGTTTATGAAGCAGCGGACTTGGCATTTCATGTGCTTGTAGCTTTAGGAGAGAAAAATATCGATCCAGACCGCATCAAGCAGGAACTCCAGAGAAGATTTGGCTTGAGTGGCATCACAGAGAAAAAGATGAGAAAAAGCCATGCATCCGGTACAAATCAAAGCGAGGATACTTGATTATCTTCATCATTTGACTACATATGATTATATTGCCTATGGTTGGTTGCTAGGTATATTGATCGGGTTTTTGTTGCTTGCCATTGTATTGGCAGGCACTAAACCAAGAACCTCTCTTTTTATGATTTTGATAGTTTTGACTATAATGATTATTGGTCCATTTGGTATGAAATATGGACTTGATCAGACAGTTCGTAAAGTATTGTTGGTAGATAAAAATAGTACAGAGCTTCCGTTTGCAAAAAATCTTATTGTTTTTGGAAAAATTAAAAATCTTGGTAGAGTAGATATGGCGGGATGTCGTGTATTTGTAGATATTTTACGAAAAGAGGAGAATAAATACAAAGAGTTGCTCTATCGGTTGAAACCAATGCGTAAACAGGTTTTAAAAATAGATAAAAAACTTCCTAAGGGGGAAGAGATGGTATATAAAATAGTATTTGATCACTTTAAACTTGAAAAAGGATATTATATAAGTCAAAGTGTGGAGTGTTTTTGATGATGCACATGACGATTATCCACTGGATTGTTGGAGCAATTTTCCTTTTACTTTTTTTGATTCTTACACTTCTTTCTATTCGTGAAAAAAATCTTAAAACAATGGTTGCAATGATATTTTCCTCTTTTTTATTAACAGTTTCTGCAACAGTAATTTCTATGATCGTTTTGGACAAGTACACTAAAAAAGTCAAAATATTGACATATACAACGCAAAAAGACTTAGCACATGAGAGTGTGATTGTTCGTGGTGTTTTGCAAAATGTCGGCAAATATGAAGTTGGCTATTGCACTTTGGAAATACGAGTATCAAATAATCCCCGCGGTCGCAGGGCTTCTTCTTATTTTACGCCAACTAAATCACTTGATTTTATGGGTGATGTTGGTAATAAGGTAAGTTCAGTAACTGTGGAAGAGGATGTAGCAGAAAATCTTGCACCTGGAGAGAAGAAAAAGTTTTTTACAAGTGTACGCTATCCAACATATTTTGAAAATCCGAAATATACATTGAAACTTCACTGCCATTGATGTTTAAACGATTTTTACATACTGTTGACTGGAAACACTTCGGCGGAGGTTTTCTCCTCTCTTTTGTACTTAGCGTTGTTGTTTTTCTTTATTTGGGTATTTCTTTTAAAAAAGCACTTTTTGGATTTTTCTATTTTCTTCTCACTCCTTTCTTGTCGATACCTTCTTTTCCTGTTTCATTGCTTGTTTTGATTATCCTTTTTATGCTTTTTAAACGGGTAGGGAGTTGTATGCGGTATAAACTGCGCTATATCGCTTATGCTCTTCTCTTTTTGCACTGGGAGGCATTTGGGTTTTACTGCAGCGGATATGTTAGTATATAAGTGATTTTAATTGAAATTCTTGACAAAAATCTTCTTTTACTATATACTTTGCATTACAAAGTAATTTGCAAAGGAAAATATATGAGTGAAAAAGACGAGGCGCTGCAACATTTAAGTGCAATCAAGTCAGTTTTGGTAGATAAAGATTCTTTCTTTCCATATAACTATAATGCACTCATTGTATGGGGTGTTATCGGTTCTGTTATGACATTTGTGATGCCCTCTTTGATGAAAATATCAGTGATGTGGGGTACAGTTTTTTCAGTGATATGTATGAGTGTAGGATTTATGATAGAAGGGTTTTTAACCAAAAAAGTCAACAAAAACTATGATATTGAGAGTTGTACCAGAAAACAGCGTTTTATTGCCACCACTTTTACACTGCTTACTTTTTTTGCAATAGCGCTTTCGGCATTACTGGCAAAATATGATTTGATTATTCCCTTATTTGTGTTATGGATGTTTCTGTGCGGATTTGGACACTATGTAGTGGGATATGTGTTAAATATAAAACTCTTTACAGCAGCAGGTTATCTCTCGATGGGAGCAGCAATGGTTTTGCTAAGTGTGAGTTATTTTATGGAAAATCTGGGAAGTGTGGATTCGGTATGGTTCTACTTTTCACAAGGTGTAAGTTTTGCTGTTTTGGGGGTGGTACCTGTTTTGATGGGTAGAAAACTCAAAGAGGATGTAGTGTAGTGTTTGATCCACTTTTGCACCAAAATATCCGTTCAAAGCTGATGTCGCTTCTGATATCGAATGAAGAGCTGCCTTTTAAAGCACTCAAAGAGTATTTGGAGGTTACAGACGGCAATCTTTCCAGTCATCTGACAAAACTGGAGAAAGAGGGGTATGTAAGAATTGAGAAAACTTTTGAAGGCAAGCGTCCCAAAACGATTGTACATATTACTGATGTTGGAAAAAAAGCGTTTAAAAAATATATAGATACATTGAAAAAATTTATAGAGGAGAATTGATTTATGAAAAAAATTTTAATGGCAAGCCTGGTTTTGACAGCCAATTTATTTGCGATAAGTGGTTATGAGGTTGCCAAAAAATCTGATGAAGCAGTAAGTGGATTTGAAAGCTCGATTTCAACAATGCAGATGGTCATGATCAATGCAGCGGGACAAAAGACAATTCGTGACATGAGGGGTGCAACACTGGAGAAGAAGGGTGGAGATAAATCATTGATGGAGTTTTTATCACCTGCGGATGTGAAAGGAACAAAGCTATTGACTTATCAGCATATCAACAAAGATGATGACCAGTGGCTTTATTTGCCGGCGCTTAAACGTATTAAACGTATTTCCAGCCGGAATAAAACAGGTTCATTTATGGGGAGTGAATTTAGTTATGAAGATATCTCTTCACAGGAAGTAGAGAAGTATACCTATCCCGGTGAAACTGTAGAGGTGCCATGTGGTGATAAAACCTGTTATAAGGGGGAGCGTATTCCAAAAGATAGACTTTCAGGTTACACGAAGCAGATTACATGGGTAGATAAAGATACTTTTCTTGTACAAAAAGTGGAATATTATGATCGTAAAGGGGCGCTTCTGAAAACAGCTACTTTTTCAGACTATAAAAAGATCGATGGTATCTGGAGAGTAGGGAAGATTGACATGAAAAACCATCAAAACGATAAAGAGACAATGTTGATATGGGTAGATGACAAAGTCAAAGCAGGTTTAAGCGATAAACATTTTAATAAACGCGTTTTAAAGCAGTAGCTATGCAAAAGTTACTATTTCCCATACTGTTTGTTTTACCTCTTTTTGCAGAGGTAGAATATAAAGGCAATTTAGGTTTTGAAGCAGACTATTTTGAACACGATCTTTATGACAAAAGAGACAATGCTTTTGCGCTTCGCGGGGAGTTTGAAGCCAAAAAAACAGCAGGTGATGGAGAATTTAAACTTAAATTCAAAGGAGTTTGGGATAAAGATGACCAGGAGAGACGGTATGTAGATTTTTCTGAGTTTTACTATAAATACAATTTTGAAGATTCAGAGCTTTTGCTGGGGCGCAATACACTATTTTGGGGTGCGTTGGAGGTTTACAACCTTGTCGATGTTTTCAATACCAAAGATGCACTCGATGATCCGTTTGATTATGATAAAAAACTGGGTGTCTGGAATATATCATGGACGAGATTTTTTGACAATAGTGAATTTTCAATTCTTTTACGACTGAAAGAGGAAGATCAAAAGTTTCAGGAGAGTGCTTCGGTTTTTAATTTTTTACCGCTTCCCTACAATAGTGATCTTATGCTCCAGTATGATAATCGTCCTTCTCTGTTTGTCAGATATAGCGGTTCAGGGGAAGAGATACAGATTGACTATGCCTTTATGTATGAAGCAGGATATGATAATCAGCGCTATTTTGGTTATGAATATGAGAGCAGTAAACTGCGTCAGTATGCCTACTGGGTGAATAAACTGATGGCATATACAACACTGATTTTAGAAGATACAATCTATAAAGCTGAGGGTGCTTATGCAATAAGCGATGATGTTCAGGTAAGTGATTATCTGCATGTGGGACTTGGTCTGGAGCATACTCTCTATGGTATCCTGGAAAAAAAAGACCTAGGACTTTTGGTAGAGTATTATGGTTACTATCAGTTTAATGATACAAAATTTAGTGCCCGTGAACTTGGGGTACTTTTTCAAAATGATCTCTATTTTGGCGGAAGGTTTTCCTTCAATGATACAGCTGGTTCCGAGATACTGGCAGGTGTGGATTTTGATCTGGATAATCATGAAAAGATCTATTTTTTAAAATATGACACAAGAGTTTTGGATAAGTTCAAGACAGAGTTTCAGTATCAGCATCTCTCCCCAGATGCAAACTCTTTATTTCATGAGTTAGACCATATAAAATTAGCAGTAAGCTACTATTTCTAAGGAAAAAATGATGAAAAAATATATTGATTTTTTAGATCGCTTTAAGTGGTTGATTGCGTTTGCTATACCTTTACTGGTGCTGGCGCTTTCTGTTAATCTGAAACATCTGGCATTTGAAGGTGATTATCGGATTTGGTTTGATGAAGATTCCAAACTTATTAAAGATTATGACGCATTTCGTCAAATATTTGGTAATGATACGGCAATTACAGTGGCATTTCGTGATGAAGAGGGAATTTTTACACCCAGGGCACTTCAAACCATAGATACTATTACCCAAAAGATGTGGCGTATGCACCATATCGCCAGAGTGGATTCCCTGACAAATTTTCAGCATGTTCATGTAAATCCTGAAGATAGAGATGATGTTCTGGTAGAAGATTTTATTCAAAATATCGATAATCCCGATCCCGGATATCTGCAAAAACAGAAAGAGATAGCACTGAATGATCGTGATATGATAGGTTCTTTTATATCCAAAGATGGGAAAACGACGATGATTATTGCACGTCTTACGCCTAAAGTAAACGATGATGGCGATAAGAGTTTTGCAATAATGGCAGAACTGGAAGAGATTTTAAAACCGCTCAGAAAAGAGACGGGGTACAGGTTTTGGTTAAATGGCGGACCACCGCTTAATACATCCTTTGTAACTATCGCCCAAAATGACGGGGGAACTTTTACACCCCTGGTAATCTTTACAGTACTGGTACTCTTGTATGCGCTTTTCAGACGTGTCAGCGGGGCTTTGATACCGATGGGTGTTGTGGTTTTTACCTTTTTAACTGTGCTTTCCATTCAGGTTTTGCTGGGATATAAACTAAACAACTTTACGGCAAATATTCCTGTCTTTATTGTAGCCATAGGAATTGCTGATGCAGTACATGTTTATATTGTTTGGTTGATGTATCGAAGAGAAGGGAAAAGTACCAAAGAAGCAGTCTATATCAGTATGCAAAAGAATATGCTGCCTATTTTTCTCACTTCTTTAACAACAGCTATTGGATTTGCGTCGTTGGGTATCAGCCATGTAGTACCGGTTAGAACATTGGGTATTGCTACTGCTTCCGGTGCAATACTGGCATTTTTGATTAGTGTTTTCTGGATGCCTTCAGTATTACTGCTTTTGAAAAAAGAGATCAGGGCATTGAAACAGAAGAAGCAGAAATCATGGATAGAAAATTTTGGGTATGGACATTTCATTGTTTCTCATGATAAAAAAATTATTCTGGTGACACTTGCTATTTTTTCTCTTCTGGCAATCGGACTTTTCAAAGTGAAAGTTGATAGCAATACGATTCGTTATTTTGACAAGGAAGTGGAGATCAGAAAATCGACCGATTTTTTGCAGGAAAATCTTACAGGTCCTATGGCATATGAAATTGTAGTGGACAGCGGCAGGAAAAATGGTATCAAAGATCCAAAGTTTTTAGAGACTGTACAGCGTTTTTATACAGAGTATCAGGCGCATTATCATGATATTCGCCATATGAGTTCTTTGATGGATGTGATTAAGCGGTTTAACCTTGTGTTAAATCAACATTATACAATCCCAAAAGATCAAAATCTTGTCGCCCAGTATCTGCTGCTCTATTCTCTCTCTTTGCCGCAGGGAATGGAGATTAACGACAAAATGGATATTGAAGAGCGGCTTTTGCGGGTAACTGCACAGGTAAATATTGTCGATACAAGCAAAGATCTGGAAATGATAGACTGGGCAGAAAAGTGGTGGGAAAATACGCCCTATAAAGCTGCGGTGAACGGGCAGACAAAAATGTTTGCACATATGCAAAAAGATGTGACAGATACGCTGATCTATTCGATGTCAATTGCTATTGTTCTGGTAAGTATTGTCATGTTTTTAATCTTTAGAAACCTGCGTCTTATATGGGTGTTCCTGATACCCAATATTTTACCGATTGCCCTGGTGCTTGGAGTGATGGGATGGCTGGGGATTAACATTGATCTTGGCGTAGCAGTCAGTGGTGCCATCATCCTTGGTGTAGCGGTGGACGATACAATCCATTTCCTGGTTAAATATTTTGAGGCTAGAAAGAAAAACATGAGTATTGAAGAAGCATTTGATTATGTGCTCAAATATGCAGGGCAGGCAATCATGTTTACAACAGTGATCCTAAGTGTTGCATTTGCCATGTTTATGGGAAGTAAATTTACACCGAATTTTAACTTTGGTATTGTTACAGCAATAGCGCTTATTATTGCTTTTGTAGTAGATATTGTGCTGCTTCCGGCACTTTTAAGTGTGAGTGAGAAGAAAGAGAAGAGGGTGGTTTAACCCTCCAGCTCTTTTGCTTTGTCACAGGTCGTGTAAAGTACTACCCTGCAGCTGTTTTCTTCCTTTTGACGCATCTTGTCATAAAGTCGCTGCATCTCTATCTTTTTGTCCCTTGCAACCGGCTCACGAATAGATTTGTATTCAACCAGTTCACCATCTTTGTAGACGCCTGAAATGTGGGCATATACCCAGTAGTATCCCTTATCTTTGCGCAGGTTTTTGACATAGCCACTCCAGCTTTCGTTCTCTTTGATACTTTTCCAAAGATCTTCGTAGACTGATTTTGGCATGTCGGGGTGACGTACGATATTGTGTGGTTTACCGACCAGTTCATCCGGTGTATAACCCGAGATTTCTGCAAAAGTTTCGTTAACGTAGGTAATGATACCTTTGAGGTCGGTACGGGAAATGATCAGCTCATTGTGAGGAACGATAGTCTCTATAAACATGTCAAAAGTAGTGTCCATAACAATGCCCCCTAATTTCTTTCTATTATACTTTTTTCACTTATTTATTATATTGATGTGTATCAAGTTAAGAGTTAAATATAAAAAAGAGAAGAATATTTAAAAGAGGTTGGAATATTTGTTTAATTTGGTTATAATATGGCAAAAAAAGGATAAGAAGTGAAAAAAACTTTTCTTTTGTTTTCACTGATGTTATCTTCAACATATGCGCTTACCTTAGGTCAAACACCGCCTTCTGTCGTCATTGAAGGAAAATATGGCGGAAAGGTTGATGGTACTCCCTGGGATTCAAAAATGCTAAAAGGTAAAGTATATGTTCTTTTTTATGTAGATCCGGATAAAAAGGATCTCAATGAAGCATTCAGCGAGGCTTTGAAAGAGCGAGAATTTCCACATGATAAGTACACCTCTGTAGCAATTGTCAATATGGCGGCAACATGGATGCCGAATTTTGCGATAGAGGCGAAATTGAAAGCCAAACAGAAAAAATATCCCAATGCAATTTATGTAAGAGACAAAAAGAAAGTTCTTGTGAAAAAATGGGCATTGGCGGATGATGATTCAGATATTTTGGTTTTTGACAAAGAGGGTAAACTTATTTTTCAACATGCAGGAAAGCTTGAGAAAGACCAGATTCAAAAGGTACTTAGTTTAATTGAGCACAATTTAGATAAATAATTATATATATCTTAGAGAAGATTTATAAATTATATAATAATTTACTTCTGTATAAAATGTGATAAAATTATTGTCATTTTATACCTGAAGGAACAATCAAATGAAAAAAATTCTTTGCTCATCTATTGCACTGCTTTGCCTTCAAAATTCTTTATTTTCAGAAACAATTAATTTTGATTTGACTTTAAAAACTGGTTTAACTGCCATTAATAATGATGATGGGTCAAATTTTAACAAAGGAACTTTCGCAATTGATGGAGTTGCTGATCTCGGTTATGCTGTCAGACCTCGTATAGATTTTTCTTATATAAATATTGATGAAAAAGCAGGTAGTGTTGATTCGCTTTGGCAGATTGCTTTTGGTGGTCATTATGAATTAGAAGTGAGTGATGAATATTATGTCAATCCATATATGTTCGCAGGGATTGGATTTGAGTATGTCAATGGATCAAGGAAAGGATTTGAAAATCAGTTCTTTGGAGAAGCTGGAGCGGGATTAAAATTTCCAGTAAATCAGAATTTTAGTCTGGTAACTGAATTTAAAGCGATTCGTATTTTTGATAAAAATAGAAATGATGAAAAAGATGAATTTACGTTGCTGATTGGTGTTTCAATGCCTTTTCATGTTGAAAAAGAGATTCCCGATGAGGATCAGGATGGTGTTTTAAATGCAGATGATTTGTGTCCAAATACACCTCTGGGAACAAAAGTTGATTTAAATGGCTGTCCTGTAACAGTGAAAAAAGTACGCAAAGTTGCTCCTAAGAAAGCTCCTGAAAAAATTGTTGTGATCGATAGTGATAAAGATGGCGTAGTAGATAATGTTGATAAGTGTCCCAATACTCCGAAGGGTTTTATTGTCAATAAGTCCGGCTGTGGTGTAAAAAAAAGATTGGAAGTACATTTTAAAACAAATTCATCTGAATTGACACCAGGATCAGTACAAGTAATTAGAGATTTTGCCAAATATCTTGAAAGAATGCCTCATGTGACAGTGACTATTGAAGGTTATACAGATAGTAGCGGTTATTTGAAAAAGAATATGCTGCTTTCTCAAAGACGTGCCAATGCTGTTAAAAAAGCTTTAATCTCTTTGGGTATTTCAGGACATCGTATTAAAGCTGTAGGAAAAGGTCCTTTGAATCCTATAGCAAATAATGAAACAAAAGAGGGACGTGCATTAAATCGTCGTATTGAAGCGATAATACATCAGTAAGGAATAGTTTATGAACAGATATCTCAAGCTCTCCATATTCACGGCTGGATTACTTTTTTATAGTGGTTGCGGGGAAGACAGAAGTACACTTTATGATAGCAATGGGCAAAAAATAACCCCTTCTGGTAAACAATCATGGATTTATGAAACGCGTGATGGCAGAGAAATGGTTGCCAATAATTATGTCTATATACCTGGCGGCTTTGATGTTGATGGTGACGGTATTGACGAAAGTGGTTTTTGGTTGGCAAAATTTGAAGCCAGAGAAACCAATGAAACGGTTACTGGACTTAATATGTTAAATGTTCATGATGTAATACGTAATAATTTTCTCGTTTATAATCCGGAAACAAAACTTTTTGACACTCAGTTGGATATTAATGATACAACATATACGACTAAGCCACTCTCTTCTGTTTTAAATGTTCATGTAAATCGTATTTTATTCACAGATGAAGGGAATGCAACGGGATCTTATAGTCCGGTTGAAGCCGTAATTGCTATGGAATATTCACAAATTAAAGATAGCCCATGGCATGTCTCGTTGCCTACAGAAAAGCAGTGGATGCAAGTAGTAAAGCTTGTCATAAACAACCAGGCTAACTGGAATAGTGGTGAAATAGGAAAAGGGAAACTTTATCAGGGAAAAAAATATGATACGCAGGATCGTAGATATTTTGTAATTCAAAATAATGTACTTGGTAAAGATTTATATGTTCCAGAAGATTACAGAGTAAGAGTTTATGATCTAGCAGGAAATCTGGCAGAATGGACAAAAGGAATGTTTTCTATAGAAAATCGTTTTTTGGGTGGTGCTGCAGGGATGGTAGAGTACAATATGTTAGGAAGTGATACACCAAGATGGTGGCTTCCTATATTGGAAGGAGAAAACGCTCCTTTACACTCTCTCTATGGTATAGGAAAATATTTTGATGGATCTAATACCAGTGGTGCGACCGATACTTTAAATTTGATTGGTGTAACAGGTGATGTAGATCCATTTGCTGTGGTTTGCAGAGGAGGTTCTGCATCAAAAGGTGATGAAGAATTAGTGGGTGTAAGTGCTGCAAAATTAAACTATGGACCAGGTTTTAAAGATCCTGCTATAGGTTTTAGAGGTGCATCTGAATATATTGAATAGAAGCCAAGGGAGAAGGTTAAAGAGTTAACCTTCTCCCTATTTTATTTGCTGTGCATGTCTGAATCATCATAAGGATCAAGATGGATAATGATATGCCATTGGCTTTCAGGGTCAATTTCCTTGATTTTCTCTTCGATGGAGTCTGCAATACGATGTGCATGAAGTAGCAATATATCAGGAGTAAGAACAAGATGAATTTCTACAAATTTATATTTTCCGGCATAGCGGGTTTTGAGAAAATGAAAGTCTGTAACGTCGGGATCGTTTTTCACGATATCGATAATCTTTGCTACTTCCTCTTCCGGAAGAGAGACATCCAGTAAAACACGTGTTCCTTCTTCTACCAGTTCATAAGCTTCTTTGATAATATAAATACCGATAGCGCCGCCAAATAAAATATCAACCCAATACCAATCTGTAAAATAGATAATAGCTAGAGAAAGAAGAACAGCACCGTTACTGTAAAGATCAGTCTTGTAATGAAGAAGATCTGCCTTGATGACCATATTGTTTGTTTTTTTGACGACATAGGCTAAAAAGGCTACCAGACCACCCACAATAGTGATGGAAATAAGCATCACTGCAACAGAGAGTGGAATATGTGTCATACTCTCTTTATGGATAAATTTTTGAATAGATTCATACAAGATAAAGAAACCTGATCCCATTACTACGAGACCTTCAAGTGTGGCTGCCAATGCTTCTATTTTACCATAGCCAAAAGGAAACTGATCATCAGGACTTCTATCCGAAAGACGGATTGCCAGAAAATTAAATACCGAAACAAACATATCCATAATGGAATCAACTGCTGAAGCGAGAAGTGCCACCGAGCCACTCATAATACCTACTGTCAGTTTGATAATAGCGAGAATCAGAGAGAGTCCGGTTGCTACCAGAGGTGCACGTTTTTCCAGTTTAGTGCTTTTATAAGTAGGTTTTTGAAAATGTGGATCATGAGAGGTAACTAAGTCAACAGCCATATAGACTCCTTATGTTTGAAGGTATTTTAGCAAAATTTGTCAAGGTAGTGGTAAATTAAGGGAATATTTCCCTTAATTTGTTTTAAGTGCTTTTGCCCAGCCTTCCATAGTATCATGTGCTTTTTCAGCAGGTGCTTCCATAAACTCAATAACAAATTTGTCTTCAAGTTCACATACTGCTATAGATCTTGGTCTGACTGCAGCAACTTTTGTATTTGGTATTTCAGGACCAAAACAGAAAATAATGTTTTGCATATCTTTTATCTCTGGGTTGATCTCCCCGCCATGACCTTTTGTATGTGCATAATGATCAAAAGTAGCAATATAGGCAGCGATAGGATGCGCTTCGATTTTTTCTTTGAAATATGCTAAAATTTCTGGTACATTTTGTTGTTTAATTTCATTTTTATTTAATTCCAGTGTCCATACTGGATATTTTTCTTTAAAAGTGCTTTGTTTCATAAATATCTCCTATATGATTATAAAGACGAGATTATAAACACTTTTACATAAAAACTACACATAAAAAAGATATATTACTTTTTTTTCAAAGGAAAGGTTACATTATGAAAAAAAATGGTTTAATGTTTTTGTTGCTGACAGTTGTCGGTATAATTCTATTTGCCGGAGGGGAAAAAATGGCGCAAAATACTACTTTTAAAAAATTGTCACCTGAAGAAGAGCGTGTAATTGTCCATAAAGGAACAGAAATGCCATATAGTGGTAAGTATGATAAATTTTTTGAAAAAGGAACGTACAAATGTAAACGTTGCGGAACACCTCTTTACAAGTCTGATTCCAAGTTTGATTCCGGTTGTGGATGGCCAAGCTTTGATGATGAAATCCCAGGAGCAGTTAAACGGATAGCTGATGCAGATGGTAGGAGAACAGAGATTGTGTGTGCAAAGTGTGGTGCACATCTTGGTCATGTTTTTGAGGGAGAACAGTTTACCTCTAAAAATACCAGACATTGCGTCAACTCTATATCACTTGAGTTTGAACCTGATAAAGTAATAGATAAGAATACCAAAAAAGTTTATTTTGCAGGTGGCTGTTTTTGGGGTGTTGAGTATCATTTTGAAAAACTTCCTGGTGTTATTTCTGTAGAGAGTGGTTATATGGGAGGGCATAAAGAGAATCCAACGTATCAGGATGTTTGTTACACTGAGACAGGGCACCTTGAAGTGGTCGAAGTAACTTATGATGCGTCAAAAATCGATTTTGAGGCACTTGCAAAACTCTTCTTTGAAATTCATGATCCAACACAGGTAAATGGACAAGGACCAGATATTGGGAGTCAGTATCTTTCTGCAATTTTTTATAATAATGAAGCCGAGAAAAAAGTGGCAGAAAAGTTGATTAAAATACTGGGGAAAAAGGGATTAAAAGTTATAACCAAGTTGCTTCCTGCTGCAGAACATCCCTTTTATAAAGCAGAAGAGTATCATCAGGATTATTATACTAAACATAATAAAAAGCCCTATTGTCATAGTTATACGAAAAGGTTTGATTGAAAAG
>CAZYZD010000033.1:0-20535 GCA_964651755.1 uncultured Sulfurospirillum sp.
GGGGTATATTTGGCGATGAATGGACAGATATTTATCTATAACAATGTTTATAAAGATAAGGAACGGGGAGAGTTTTGTGCTTTGAGTTAAATACAAAATTTTTTTTGCTACTATAAACTGAAATACTATTAAGGATATTTGATTATGAAGTGGAAAGATAGACGTAAAAGTTCCAATGTAGAAGATAGACGTGCAAGTTCCGGCAGTATGGGGAAAGGGTTTAAAATGCCTTCTTTGCAGACACTCTTTTTTCTTTATCCCATTGTTAAACCTTTGCTGCGAAGCAAACTGGGATTATTGGTGCTTGGAGTAGGAGTTTTTGCTTATATGAGCGGTTTTAATCCTCTCTCGATACTAGGGGTTGGAAATAAAGCAGCTGTTCCGACAACAAAAGCTGCTTTACAAAAAGATGATGAAGAAGCTGCTTTTATGGCAACTGTACTAGCAGATACTGAAGATGTCTGGTCAACGATATTTCGTCAGGCAGGATATAGCTATAAAGCACCTAAAATGGTACTTTACCGAGGTAGTACCAGAAGTGGATGCGGATATGCACAGGCGCAGATGGGACCGTTTTATTGTCCAAATGATCAGAAGATTTATGTAGATCTTGGTTTTTTTGATGAGTTAAGAGAAAAATTCGGTGCGACAGGTGACTTTGCCCAGGCATATGTATTGGCACATGAAGTGGGACATCATATTCAAAATCTTGAGGGTACATTGGAAAAAGTTGAAATGGCAAAACAGCGCAGTTACGGCAAAACAGGGCAGAATAAATTGCAGGTTAAAGTAGAACTGCAAGCGGATTGTTATGCGGGTGTCTGGGCACATCATGCACAGAAGATGAAAGGTATTTTAGAGCGTGGTGATATTGATGAAGCACTTAATGCTGCAAGTTCTATCGGTGATGATAGAATCCAAAAACAGACTACAGGATATGTTATGCCTGACAGTTTTACACATGGTTCATCCAAACAACGTATGAGTTGGTTTTACAGAGGTCTTAAAACTGGAGATTTAAGAAGCTGTAACACATTCCAATAAACTTTCAATATCTTTAATTTCATGTTATAATCTTAAAAAAATAAAAGGTTATGACATGAAGTTTCTATCTGTTTTTTTTGTTCTAACAATTTTTTTTGCAGGATGTGGCAGTAGTAGTTCTGAGCCGCAAAAAGAATCTAAAACCAATACAACTTTTACAGACAACCAAAATAACACTAAAGAACCAACACAAAGTGAGAATAGCTCTCTCTCTTCGGATAATACAATTGAAGAGAGTGGTAATGCAGTTATTACTTCCGAAGAAGTAGAAGATTCACTTAATCAAGTAAAAAATGATGCAGAGAATATTGTTCCGATAGAAGATACAGAAACAACAGAAATAGTAACTGAACCCAAGATTTCTGTTCAAAAAGAGCACAGTGTTACAGTATATATTCATGGTTATGACGATCAGGGTACCGCATATCAAAATACGTATGGATATGATGCTTATGATCCGATGTTAAACAGATTGGTAGAATTGACCGGTTTTGATACATTGCAGACATATAATCCGAATAATTTTACCAATGTCATCACTATTACGCCCTATTACGGACAAAAAGCTCCTTCATACTACACACAAAAAGATATTGATGAGGTAGAAGCAGTAACACATGAGTATGGTGGTGGAATACCCCGTTATGCTTTGATAATTGCCAAATACGCAAAACATGTGATGAAAATAACTGGTGCAGATCATGTCAATTTTATCAGTGCCAGTATGGGGTCTCTTATTGCACGGTGGATTATAGAAAAAGATGTAGAACATCTGGCAAGTGAAAAGAAAATTCTTAGATGGCAGACACTTGAAGGTGTGATACGCGGCAATAAATTAGCCAGTGATAAAGATCTTGTTAAGTTTGCCAATACAATTCAGGAACAGCCAATTGATGTGGAACAGATGTCTTATCAGTGGATAGAACAGTATTTGCATAACCCGAGAGAAGAAGCGGCTAGTAAATATTATAAGGATATTGTTATTTCTGAAATAAGCTCAACAAAACCGGGTGAACCATTTGATTGGCTGATGCTTACGACTCCAAATGATGGCTATCAGGCAGTGAAGGATACTTACTTTGAAACAATACGTCCAGAAGCCAGACATAATGGTCAGGTACCAACCCATACCTTTTTTCATCAAACACATCTTGGTTTGAAAAAAGATGATGGTGCATGGGCAAATGTTGCAACTTTTTTACTACCGCATAAACGTGTTCAAATCACGCTGACAGAAGCAAAAGTAGACGATATACATGAATCATATCTGAATGGAAGCGGGGAAATTGTTTTTGAAAGTCTTGTATATTCTCCTTATGTTGAAGAGATATGGAGTATTACTGATGCTATCAGTGAAAGAGTTTATGATAGTGGTGCCTTACCTGTGTATAAGTACAAAAAAGATGGACAAACAAAGGTAGTAAACCAAATACTTTATGATGACTATGTATTGAAAGATGAAAATCAATTAAAGTTAAAATTATCAGCATATGAAATAGATCAGAATCTTAAGTATGGTGTTCATGATGGATTTGGGAAATATGAAAGATTGGGTAGTGCTTCACTGCTTATTGATTTGGTAGACAATACCTATACTATAAATGCAAGAGACTGGAGCGGTATAGTTCGCGTAAAAATTGTGGAAAATTAATTTTAAAATTTAAATTTTAATCATTCCAAATAGTAGTATCATGTTATTATAAAAACTATAAGGAGCACGAAATGCAAGAGTTTAAAGAGATAGTTGAAAAATCAAAAAAAGTACTTCATGAACTGGAAGAAAAAGTAGATGATGTACAGGATGAGTTGAGTGAAGATGCCAAAGAATTGTGGGCAGATTTAAAGAAAAATTTCACCTCAATAGGTGAAAAGCTTAAAGAAACGGTATCTGGTGTAGAAGAGAAAAAGGATCAGTTAAAACCGAATCTGGATATTCTGGAAGCACGTGAAAAACTTGAAAAAGTAAAAGAGAGTGCACAGGAGTTTACAAAAAAAGTTGCGGAAAAAGCGGAAGAAGAGATGGATATCGCTGCATTGAGAGCGCATCTTGCAAAGATGGAAGCAGAAGATCTATGGGAAGAAAAACGTAAAAAACTTTCATACGAATTTCAGGAAAAAGAGCATGAAGTTACAAAAATGGCCAAACAGGCGGCTGAAGAGATTGAAGAGTTTTTTGAAGGTCTTTTAAATAAAGTAAAAGAGAGAAAAGCGTAAATTGCGTAAGAGCTTCATGCCTACCAAACAAGGATGAAGCTCTGTATTCTGTATATTAATACATTTTATAAGATGATTGATCAAATACACTATAGACAGTTTCTCCGGTTGCCGACTGAATAACTTCGGCAATGATGCCCCACCCATCTGCATAATATCTGTCAATTTTTGTTCCTTCACGTGTTCCGCAGTATACTTGTAAGACTTTTGCAAAGTGTGCAGAGCCGCTATTTGGATTTGCCTGAAGTGGGATAATCTCTGAAATATCTAAGCCGTTTTCCCAGATATCTTTATAAACACAGGCACCTTCGTTAGAACGGAACATATCTTCATGTAGTCTGAAATATCTCCTGTATTGCTCAGTTCCTGTTTCTAGTTGATTTTGATAAAAAGTAACAGAAATTCTGGTTTCGTTTACAACAGCATGTTCTATCAGACTATTATTTTCAAAAATATTGATAATTTTATCTCCGAGATCATCAGTTAACCCTTCCTGAACTCTTTTTATATAACTTTTATCTGTTTCAAAAAAACCTTGAGCATTTTGTGTTGTAACTAAAAACTCTTTTTCTGCATTTTGATTATTGAGAGGAGGGTATGCAAACATAAAAGCTGCCAAATCATATTCTGAACCTATACCAACATCTTGTGCAGGAATAGTGCTTTGTATTTGTTGAGGCTGATTTTGATCATAAGTATTTTCACCTGTTCCATTATCTGTACAGCCGTTTAAAAGAAGCAATACCAGCATAGAAGCAAGTAAAAGAGAAATATTTTTCATGTTATTCACCTTTTTATGTTATCTATGTGAATTATAACACTAAAATGTGAAAAAATTAGTTAGCAAAAACCAGAGCGTATAAAATCCATCCAGTGATAACAGTAAGAACAATGTCAATATAAACAATCATGCCATATTTTTTATGTGGAAAACGGAAATGTATCGGATAGCGTTTTGCGGATATAATGATCAACCAAAACCAAAGGAGGGTAGAAGATATAGCAAAAACGAGATGAATAATAAAAACAATACCTAAAGTACTGGAGTTGAAATATTTACTTTGTTCGATAATTTTATCGATACCTCCGTATCTGATATCTACCTCAAGTGCGATGACCAGTAGGTTAACAACTATAAAAAGGGTAATTTGTATCCATTTATGAAGATCGTACTGCTCTTTTTTGGCAAGGTATATGGCATAGATGAGAAGAAAAGGCAACAGTGCAGAAGTTATCATAACAATATCAATAATGATATCCGCACGTGTACCCAGTAGACCTTCTATTTGCATATGCTTAACCTTGTATTTTAATAAATTGGTTTAATTATAACGTGAAAAACTGTAAAATACATTATGACAATTTTAAATGGTTACATTGATATGAAAATGGCATTTGTTTCTAGTTTGAAAGGACGCCGTGCAATACTCAATGCGATTAAAGAGAGGCTTAAAAAGTTTAATATTTCACAACTTGATCTTAGCGGTGAATATCCTAAAGAAGCTTCTATTGCTATTATTATGTTAACAGCAAATGAAATTCGGGCACAGCAGCAGATACAAAAGATTGAGTCGCTACTTGAGAGTAGTTTTCCTGAAGTAGAGTTTGAGATCAGTTATGAACTGAGTTAGACGATTATAGTTTCTCATCATAGTGCAGTTTTAATCCCTCTTCACTCATCACAAAACCACTGATGAAGATTTTACCTTCATGTACTTTTTTGTGGTGTTCTTTGCACAGAGGTATAAGATTGAAACGATGATTTTGGTGAAAATGATCAATATTCCCATCTTTGTCCGCAAACATTTGTGCTTTAATATGATGCACATCTTCTACCGGTTTATTACAGAGCGCGCACTTTGTTAAAAACATACTTTTGTTGTATTTACTTTTTTTCTGTTTTTTCAAGAGTTCCAAATCATTATATTCGCCGCTCATCTTTTTACGCAGTGCATATGCTTGTTTGATAAATGTAGTGTCCATATGAAGTGATTTGGCAAACTCCAGACCATAGAGAGAACTTCCGCTTCCTGTTTCAAGTTTACGGTTGTATTCCAGTGTATCGTCTAGTTCATTATATTGTACGCCCAGATGTAAAAAAATGATTGCTTTGAGTTCTTCTATCTCTTTAAGTGTAGTGAGTTGATGAAGATGCGTTGCAAATATAAAAAAAGCACCCTGTTCATGAAGTCTTATGACCGCACTTGCCACAATTGCCAGGGCAGACTCGGTTTCTGTACCGTGGCAAATTTCATCACCTAAAATGAGACTGTATCTGTTTGCGCGATTGAAAATATTTTTTAATTCAAGCATTTCAACAGCAAAAGTAGAGAGACCTTTATAGAGGTTGTCTTTGGAAACTATACGTGTAAAAATTTTATCAAACATTGTAAATCGAAGTTCTGTGGCAGGCACAAAAAAACCAGCCTGAGCCATAATAACAGCGATACCTACACCTTTCATCAGAGATGATTTCCCGCTAGAGTTGATACCATAGAGCAAAACTCCCCTCACCTCTTCTCTTTTACTGGCAGAAAGTGTTATATGATCAGTTTGGATATCTTTACGTTTTTTCCCTAGGTAAATATCATTTGGAACGTATATTCCATTCTCTTCTCTGGATTCTATAATAGGATGCCTGAGTCCTATTACTTCGAAAAATGGTTCATCACATTTTTCCAGAAGCTGTGGTTTGGTGTAGCGATAGAGAGTGGCACATTTTGCATTGCTGATAGCGACATCCAAAACCCCGATATGTGAAATAATCTGTTCCAGCAGCAGAGCATACCGGCTTTCAATATTTTCCAGTGTTTCGTCGTAGCGTTTTTTGACAAGAGCAATCATCTTTACCTGATTTGCAATATAGGCTGAAGAGATCTCTTCAAATAGATCAGAGGTGATTTTTACAGAGTTTTTTAATTTCTTAACTGCAAAATCTTTAAAGAAGTAGTGTTTATTATCGATAGTGATGAAACTATTTTGCAATTCATCTTCAATGAGAGCATACCTGTTTTTTGTGAGTGTAATATGGTAGCCTTCACTTTCAAGATAGTTTACTATGGCATATTCGCTGTTTTGTCCATTAAAAAGTTTATTAATATGCTTTGCAATAGTTTCTACTTTATATAGCTGCATTTTTTGTTCATGTACTAGTGTATCTATTGCAGGATAGATACCTTCATAAAAGAAATTTTCACTGATTTGATTTTTGGATACTTTAGCGCACAGGTCAAGATCAAAAGTGTGTGAAAGGTAATGAATAAAATCTGCGGTCTCTTCTGTCAGGGATTTATCGATGGTAATATCCTGTTTTGTCTCTTCATGAAGTATTGCCAGAACTGATTCCAGAGATGTGAAAAGATATGCAAGTTCAAAAGGATGTAGTTTTTTGAGTTTGATTCGGCGTAAAATCCGTTCAAGATCATAAATCTGTTTGAGAAGATTTTCAAAAACTTGGTAGTTTTTGAGTAGTTTTTCAGTCAGTGCAAAACGTTCTTCCAGCATCTGTAGATCACAGATAGGGTTGAGAAGTCTCTCTTTCAGTACCCGCTTTCCAATGGCAGTAGATGTCTGGTCTATCAGGGAGAGAAGTGTTTTATCGCTGCTATTTCTGGAAATAATGCCAAGTTGCTCAAGTGCATTGTTGCCCAGATAGACAAAACGTTCTGCAGTTAAAAATTTTGGTTTATACATTTTTTCTATCAAAGTGGGATCATGTTCTATAATGAAATCGCATAGAAGTGCCAAAGATTCACTGGCATAGGCATATCGTTCAAGATCAAGGTATTCGATAGGAGATAGAAAAGACTTAATTAAAAATATTTTGGCAAAGAGTTCGTTTTGGTAGCTTATTTTCAGACGATTTTTATTGAAACTGTAGTGGTAATTTCCAGGTATTTCCAAATAACTAAGTACCCAATCTTTATCAATATGGTCTGACGTAAATGTTAGTAAAACTTCAGATGTTTGGTATGATTGCAGGAGTGTAAAAATTTCATCCAATGCAAAGGTTTTGTCTTCACTGGTGCCGTGAACTTCATTGACAAGGGTTTTACCGGTACTGACATCGATAGCACTATATCCTATGGAAAATATACCTGCATTCTGATCAATAACCAATGAAGCAACATTGTTTTCACTTGCTTCCTGGATATAGTCAAAATTGGTGCCGGGGGAGATGATATTTGCCACATAACGTTTTACATGAGGCGGTTCACCTTTTTGTTTGACTAACACAACTGTATAACGTTTGGTTTGGATAATTCTGTTAAGATAACGTTCTACAGAAACTGAAGGAACCCCTGCTAGCAGAGGGTTTTGTACAGAATTTTCCAGAATAGATTTGTTTTTTCGTGTGAGTTGGATATTGAGTAGTTCGGATATCTCTTTTGCTTTTCCTATCTGTTCTTTATCGTTATTGACTTCATATACTTCAAAAAAGGAACCTATCTCCATCAAAACAAGGGTATCATGACCATATTTTTTTTCATAATATCGTTGCAGGTCAAAATAGATCTCGGTTAAAAGTTTTTTCTTATCCGATAATATCGCATCAATCTCTTTATTTTGAAGGTTTATGGGTGATTCCTTGGAGAGAGTTCTTAGTTTTTCAAATTATACAAAAAAGAGGTGAAAGTTTATTTAGATATCAAATTTACTTGTAAGTATAATTTTTCTTTCCTTTTTAGAAGCTATAGATAATGTTTTTGACTTTTTTGTCGATTTAGAGGTATCTTATTTATACGGAGCCAGTCATGAAAGTTTTGCACAGAGTGAGTGAAGAGTATGCTGCCGTTTTTACAAAACCTTTTATCGTTGCTGAAGTGATTGGTATAACAATTATATTAGGAGGTACAATAGCCCATCTTTTTTACCGCTAGTTTAACCAAAAATTAGCTATTATCTTTTCTATGGAAAATAAAGAAAAATTTGAACAATCAATCAGAAATATGCTTGAAATTGTTGGAGAAGATCCTGACAGAGAAGGGTTATTGAAAACACCGGAACGTGTTTATAAAGCTTTTAATTTTTTGACAAAAGGTTATAAACAGGATCCAAAAGAAGTGTTAAACGAGGCTCTTTTTACCAGCAGTAATGACGAGATGGTTTTGATTCGCGATATAGAATTCTACTCTATGTGTGAACACCATCTTTTGCCGATTATCGGTCGTGCACATGTAGCATATATTCCTGATGGAAAAGTGGTAGGACTTTCTAAAATTCCGCGAATGGTAGAAGTTTTTGCCAGAAGACTACAGATTCAGGAGCAGATGACAGAGCAAATTGCGGATGCTATTACAGATGTGATTAAACCCAAGGGAGTTGGGGTTGTGATTCAGGCAAGGCATATGTGTATGGAGATGCGTGGTGTGGAAAAAGTAAATTCTATCACTACTACATCAGCGCTTCGCGGGATGTTTCGAGAACAGAAAACCCGTAGTGAATTTTTAAATTTTATCAATACCCCTCCCGCAATAAGGTACTGATGAAACTCTCTTCTTTTCGTGATAAATTAAAGCATGTAGATGTTTCTGTACGATTTGGTGAAATAGAAAACATCACTGCTTCTACTATCGAAATTTCCGGACTAAAACCAAGTATCGGTGATATTATCAAAATCATCTCCTTTTCAGGTGAAGAACGGCTTGGAATGGTGACAGAGTTAAAGAAAAACTCCTTTTTTGTCTCTCCTTTTGGTTTTGTTGAGGGACTTAAAATCGGTGATAAGGCTTACATAGACGAAGAGGGACTCTCTATACCTGTCAGTGATGCATTGCTGGGTAGGGTTGTCGATCCTCTCATGAAACCCAAAGATGGCAAGGGTGAAATATATGGCGGAACAATGATGCCTATTATCAAAGCACCAATCGACGCGATGAAAAGAGGATTGATAGAAGAGTCTTTTAGTGTCGGAGTAAAAACGATAGATGGGCTTTTGACAACCGGTGCAGGTCAGAAAGTTGGTATCTTTGCAGGAAGTGGTGTTGGAAAATCAACTTTGATGGGAATGATTGTAAGGGGTGCTCAGGCACCTGTAAAAGTTGTGGCGCTCATTGGGGAGAGGGGAAGAGAAATTCCCGAATTTATAGCCAAAAATCTTGGTGGTGATTTAACCGATACTGTAATTGTCGTTGCAACAAGTGATGATTCATCGTTAATGCGCAAATATGGTGCATTTGCAGCAATGAGTGTGGCAGAGTATTTTAAAGAGCAGGGGCGTGATGTATTGTTTATCATGGATTCTGTTACACGTTTTGCGATGGCACAGCGTGAGATTGGGCTTGCTCTTGGTGAACCACCCACTTCCAAAGGATATCCTCCATCATCCCTAACCCTTTTGGCACAACTGATGGAACGGGCAGGAAAAGAGGAAGGGAAAGGTTCTATTACCGCTTTTTTTACGGTTTTGATCGAAGGGGATGATATGAGTGATCCTATTGCTGATCAGAGCAGGAGTATTTTGGATGGACATATTGTGCTTAGCCGAGAGATGACAGATCTTGGAATTTATCCTCCGATCAATATTTTAAATTCAGCTTCACGTGTGATGAATGATGTAGTAGATCAGAAGCATAAAGAAGCAGCTATGAAATTTCGAAGGATGTTTTCGCTATTAAAAGAGAATGAAGTTTTGATTCGTATTGGGGCTTATACACAGGGAAGTGATCCTGAACTTGATGAAGCAATAGCTAAAAAAAAGGAGATGGAAGCATTTTTGAAACAAGATCCAAATGAATATATTGATTTTGCTGAGACGAAGAAAATGCTTCTAAGTATCGTTTAAAGAAACAAATTGTACAATTAGGACAAGATTAGTCCGATTAAAAAATACTGGAGAGAATATGAGAGTCTATTTAGACAATAATGCAACAACAATTGTAGATCCGCAGGTCAAACTGGCGATGGAACCTTTCTTCTGTCAAATGTATGGTAACCCAAACTCACTTCATGATTTTGGAAGTGAAACACATCCTTATTTGAAACTGGCACTTGAAAAGATATATGCCGGTCTTAATGTTCCCAAACAAGATAGTGTAGTCATAACATCATGTGCGACAGAAAGCAACAACTGGGTTTTTAAAAGTATCTATTTTGATTATATTATAAGTGGACGGAAAGACCATATTATTGTATCTGAAGTAGAGCATCCTTCTGTAATTGCTGCGGCTAAACATATGGAGTCGCTTGGTGTGAAGGTGACTTATCTTCCAATCAATGAAGAGGGTATTATAGATGCGAAAACAGTTCGTGACAATATCACAAATAAAACTGCTCTGGTTTCTGTTATGTGGGTAAATAATGAAACAGGTGCAATTTTTCCGGTAGAAGAGATTGGGGAAATCTGTAAAGAGCATGGTGCGCTTTTTCATACGGATGCAGTACAGGCAATCGGGAAAGTACCGGTTAATGTGCAAGCATTTAATGTAGATTATCTGACTTTCTCTGCACATAAATTTCACGGACCAAAAGGTGTTGGCGGGCTCTATATTAAAAAAGGTAAAGAGTTGAGTCCACTTTTTCATGGCGGTTCACAGATGGGTGGTCTTAGAAGCGGAACATTGAATGTACCTGGAATTGTCGGTATGGGAAAAGCAATGGAACAGGCGATAGATTCGCTGGATTTTGAGATGCATGATGTGAAAGAGTTACGCGACATGCTGGAAGATGAACTTTTAAAAATAAAAGATACGTTTGTTGTAACTCCCAGAAATAAAAGAGTTTCCAATACAATACTGATCAGTTTCAGAGGAATAGAAGGTGAAGCGATGCTATGGGATCTGAATAAAGCAGGTATAGCAGCAAGTACGGGAAGTGCCTGTGCAAGTGAAGATCTTGAATCCAATCCAGTCATGGAAGCGATCGGTGCCGCGGAAGATTTGGCACATACGGCGATCCGTTTTTCACTCAGTAGATACACGACAAGAGAAGAGATCGAATATACAATTGGTGTTGTAAAAAAAGCGGTTGAGAGGCTCAGAGGGATATCAAGTTCTTATGCATATACCCCTAAAAGTCATCAGAGTGCATTATAAAAATAAAGAAATAATAAGGAAATAAAATGGGATTTGATAGTTTAATAGGCGGTTCAATCTGGGATGAGTATAGCCAGAATGTACAGGATCGTATGAACAATCCTCGCCATATGGGTGAAATTACAGAAGAAGAAGCAGAAGCAAAAGGCGGTCGTTTGATTGTCGCTGATTTTGGTGCTGAAAGTTGTGGTGATGCAGTACGTTTGTACTGGATTGTAGACCCTAAAACAGATAAAATCATAGATGCAAAATTTAAAAGTTTCGGATGTGGTACTGCGATTGCGAGCTCAGATGTAATGGCAGAGTTGACAATTGGTAAAACTGTTGATGAAGCGGTTAAAATTACCAATATCGATGTAGAAGCTGCACTTCGTGATAATCCTGATACACCAGCTGTACCACCTCAAAAGATGCACTGTTCGGTTATGGCATATGATGTTATCAAAAAAGCCGCAGCAGAGTACAAGGGTGTTGACATGGAGAGCTTCGAGTCTGAAGTAATTGTATGTGAATGTGCACGTGTAAGCCTTGGTACACTACGTGAAGTGATTAAATTAAATGATCTTAAAACGGTTGAAGAGATTACGGATTATACCAAAGCGGGTGCTTTTTGTAAGTCATGTATCAAACCTGGCGGTCATGAAGAGCGTGAATATTATCTTGTAGATATTTTGGCTGAGGTAAGAGGAGAGATGGAAGCTGAAAAAGTAAAAGCAGCGGCAGATTCTGCAGCAGGTGTCGGTACAGAGGTACCGTTTGCACAAATGACACTGGTGCAAAAACTTAAAAAAGTAGAAGAGGTTCTTGATGAAAATATCCGTCAGATGTTGATCATGGACGGTGGAAATATGGAAGTACTTGATATTAAAGAGAGTGGATCCTATATTGATATTTATATTCGTTATTTAGGTGCATGCAGCGGATGTGCAAGCAGCTCTACAGGTACACTCTATGCTATTGAAGCAACACTCAAAGATAAGCTGGATGAAAATATCAGAGTTTTACCTATCTAAGTAATTATAATTCAATAGCAAAAGTGGTATTTGACATACCACTTTGCTATATCCAAAGAGGACAGATTCCTCTCTCTTTGATCTGCCGGGACAGAAATAACTCTTAATTTACTTGCAATAATGGCACTTACCAGATATAAAAAGAGTCCTATCCCTGTGGCAATTATCCAATCATATTCATACCAGATATATAGTGCTGCTACTAAAGGGAGTAGTGTAAGCCCAAAAAAGATAGAAAATGCCAGAAATTTGCATCTGGTACCTTCCATCTTTGGTGTATTTTCGATAGGAAGTTTCTCTTCTGGAATAAATCTCATGATTATTTCAAATTGGTAAAATTGAGTGGGATATCCATATCTTTTTCTCGTATGGCACGAATACATGTCTGAAGATCATCAATCGATTTTCCGGTTACACGTACTTCATCGCCACGAATCTGTGCCTGAACTTTTAGTTTAAGAGCTTTAATCTCTTTGACAATTTTTTTGGCATCGTCACTGGAAATGACATCTCTTATTGCCAGTACCAGTTTGGTTTTTCCTCCACCTACCTGTTCGCGTGAATGTTCATGAACAGCTTTGGATGAGATACCTCTTTTGATAATCTTTGAAATTACTATATCTTTCATTGCCTCGACTTTATTGTCTGTTGAACTGATTAGTGTGATTGTTTTTGCTTTTTCATTGTAGTCGATTTCAGCCGGCAAACCTTTAAAGTCATATCTATTTGAAACTTCTCTTTGTGCCTGATCTATGGCATTTTTCATCTCTTGTTTATCAAACTCCGCTGTAATGTCAAAACTATGCTCTTTTGCCATTGTATACCTCCATAATTTGTAATTTAAAATCCGGGATCAAATCCACCGCCAAACATATCATCGCCTCCAGCTGCAAATGCAGGATCGCTATATCCGTATTGTGTACTTTTACTGCGTAACATAAGAATATCATTTTTGGGATCAATACCTTGTGGACATACTGCAGTACACTCTCCGCACAGTGTACAGTCCCAGATCCCCTTTTGTTGTACAGCATCAATACGCTCTTTTTCGTTTTCACACCGTTTGTCACTAGTGTAACGGTATGCTCTGGTAAGTGCAAAAGGTCCCAGAAATGCCTGATCTACTTCTAGTACAGGGCAGGCACTGAAACAACTTGAACACAAGATACAGTCTGTCTGTTTCTCTATACGCTTTTCATCTTCGATTGTCAGGATTTCCGGTTTTGCAGGACTATTTATCCAGCTTTTAACTTGTTTGAGATTTGCCTGAGATATCTCGTGGTCAACAACAAGATCTTTTAAAACAGGAAGTTTTGAAAGAGGTTCAACAATATCCTCTTCATGTACTTTGTATGCGCATGCCAACTGTTCGCGTCCATTGACTCTGACAGCACAACTTCCGCATACTTCACTGCGGCAGCCGCTGTTAAAAGTGAGTGTTGGATCTATTTTCTCTTTGATGAAGTAAAGTGCTTCCAGTAATGTACACTCTTCCAACGGTACATCATACTGAGCCATTACTGCATTTGGTTCTCTGTGTTTGCAATATCTCTGAACTTTGATTTTCATAAAGTTACCTTTTGAAATTCGGTTACGATTTTGTTCTCTTTCATAGATGTGATACTCTCTTTTTCAAATTCCGGATTTGTTTCAGGATAACCTTTGCGGTAGTGTGCTCCCCTGCTCTCCTTACGTTTTAGCGCTGCATTTAGTAAACATTTAGACAGAAGAAGTGTATTAGAAAACTTGATACGCTCTATGAGATTGGTATTATAAGTGCAACCTTTGTCAAAAACACCCATTTGCGGTAATAAGTTTTCGATTTTTTCTACTTCATGAAGTGCATTTTCCAATTTTTCTGCTTCTCGTATAATACCTGCATTGTTGTAGAAAAGTTTTCCTAAATCATTACGTTTTGCATAAAAGTCTTCACTATTAGGATTGTCTAACAGAGAGTGAATAATATTTGTTACCTCTGTCATTTTATCTTGAGCAGGAAGAGTTGAATTATTGGGATATTTATGTGCAAAGAGGGCGGCATTTTTGCCTGCTTTGCGTCCGAAGGTAATAATTTCAAGTAATGAATTTCCTCCCAGCCTGTTTGCTCCATGTACTTTCGCATTGGAACACTCTCCTACTGCAAAGAGTCCCTCTATACTGCTCATTAAAGAGGTATCAACAGCAATACCTCCCATACTGTAGTGTGCTACAGGGGCAATAGGAATCAATTCCGAGACAGGATCTATACCAGCATATGTGAGACAGAGTTTACGTTCCTGCGGGATATTTTCATCGATAAATGTTTCACCAAGGTGTCTGATATCCAGATAGATATTTTCCCCTTTTTGCATCTCTTGCCAGATGGCACGACTTACCTGATCTCTTGGTTTTAATTCGTCAACAAATCGTTCTTTTTTACTATTGAGAAGTTTACCTCCTGCACCTCTTGCACTTTCAGAGATCAATATACCTGAATCTTTTAGTCCTGTTGGATGAAACTGGATAAATTCCATATTGGAGAGTTTTGCTCCTGCTCTAAGTGCCGCAGCAATACCATCTCCTGTAGATTGGTTGGTATTGGTTGTAAAACCATAATAGATTGCACTATACCCACCGGTTGCAATAATAACGCTTTTTGCTGAGATATATTCTGTTTTGCCGTTGCGGATATTATAAAAAAATGCACCACTAATTCTGTTTTCATGAACTGACAAATCAAGAAGAAAGCGTTCATTTAAAAATGGTATTTCCTCTTTCAGTACTTGGTCATAAAGTGTATGCAGTATTTTCAATCCTGTATAGTCCTGTGAATAACAAGCTCTGATGCCGGAAGTTCCTCCAAGCCGGCGTTGTGCAATTTTATTCTCTTTTGTTCTGCTAAATGGTACACCAATACTGTCAAGCCAGTAGACAGTTTCCGGTGCATCTTTGCAAAGTTCTTGTACCATTTTTTTTGAAGCGATACCTCCCGAAGCTTTGAGTGTATCGTCTATATGTGCGGAAACAGAATCTTCTGATACATTTCCAAGTGCAGCATTGATACCGCCCTGTGCCATACAAGTTTGGCTTCTAGTAGGGTAGCCCTCGCTTACAACTACTGCATTTACATTGTTTGCTTTTGCTTCCAGTGCAGCGGTTAAGCCTGCTCCTCCACTTCCTATTATCAATAGATCATAATTCATAAAAACCCCTATATATCAAAGATTATTTTATCGAAAATGACTTTGAAATCTAAAAATGTCGATATATATTGTATAAATAAGGAGAATATGTGCAAAAATATCTTGTTTATCTACTCTTTTCTTTGACACTCTTATCCTCTTTTGAACTTCAAAAACCTATGCAATACAGGGATCAAAATATATCAGGCTGGTGTATGAGTGAAAAACTTGATGGTATCAGAGGATATTGGGACGGTCGGCATCTTTTTACAAAAAGAGGATATCGTATAAATACACCGGATTATTTTATACAAAATTTTCCCTCGTTTCCTTTGGATGGAGAACTTTGGATCGGCAGAGGTAAATATGAAGAGGTACAATCTATAGTACTTGATACCACGCCATCATCAAAATGGAAGAATGTGACATATAATATTTTTGAAGTCCCCAATGCAGAGGGGAATTTTAGTCAGCGTATTGCTAAAGCAAGAAAGTGGTTTCATTCACACGCAAACAAGTTTGTGCATATTATTGAACAAAAAAAATGTTACTCTCATAAAAAGCTGCAGATATTTTTAGAGGAAGTAATAGCAAAAGGAGGGGAAGGTGTTATTGTTAAAAATCCAAAACTTCCTTACTTCAGGGGAAGAAGTAGAAATATTTTAAAAGTGAAAAGATTTAGTGATGCAGAAGCGGTAGTAGTAGCCATAAACCCTGGAAAAGGTAAATATAAAAATATGATGGGAAGTTTAACAGTACGTATGTTTGATGGAACACGTTTTCGTATTGGTACCGGCTTTTCAGATCAAGAACGAAAAAATCCCCCTGCTGTAGGTTCGATTGTTACTTTCAAATATTGTGGATGGACTCAAAAACATAAGCCGAAATTTGCATCTTTTCTGCGAAAACGTAATATTAAAACAGTAGTTGTAAAATAGTTATGTTTGATAAGAGTTTGATTTTTTTGTGCTATAATCTATGATCTAAGTGTCGGGGTGTAGCGCAGTCTGGTCAGCGCACTACCTTGGGGTGGTAGAGGTCGCAGGTTCAAATCCTGTCACTCCGACCATGTTAGTTTTCTACTTTGTTTGTATTTTTTAAAAATACGCCAGATAATTCAGTTATTCCCAACAAATTTTCCATCAACTTTTCTATGCCATATGCCGGTATGAGCAATAAAATAAGAAGAGGAAAGATTATTCCAATTTCTATTTGATTGAGGTATCTTTCATAAAGTTTGGAATAAAGTAGTTTTATATTTTTATGTAATGTCATAAATACCTCCTTTCTTAATTTTATATATCCTAGTAGAGTTTTTCTATTCTGTCAATAGTCCAATTTGGAATTGTAATTTTTCCCATAAAATGGGGATTGAAAATCAAATATTGAAAAAGTAATGAAAATAAGATATTATAGAAGCAGGTTAAGAATTATATGGGATATCGGTATGGAAACAAAACGCTCAATTCAGTTAAAAAATAATGCACTTCTAGGATTGAAAGTAAAAATTATTTATGAACTGATCTGCAATAGTGATATAATGGAATTAGTAGAATTGCTTTCTGACCAGAATCTGTTACAACATAAACCAAATTACCGAGAACATCGTAAAAAAGCTTTATCTGCAATTTTGAAGAAAAAGAGTGCAAGCAGACCTTATATGCAGAAAGAGTATCCTGCTTATAAACTTGCACAGCTTTATATGAGAGATGAACCAGCTTTTCCAAAGAGATTTTTCTTTGATAGTGATATTTCAACATTTAGGAAAAGAGTAGAAGAATATATTGTATATTTGCAAAAAGAGTCGCTTGATTTTGATCTCTCTTATAGATATATTTACCTTTTTAATCACAGTGAAAGTGAAGAAGATAATCACAATGTGAATAACTTGATCTATTATAAAGTGGAGTATGCTGAAATTTCATCCTTAACCTTTCATGATGGTTTTCCAATCAAAGTTTATCCCTCAAAAAGTAAATTGCATTGCGGTGAATATAGAGGAATTATTAAAAAAAGAGAGAATCAGATTATTCTTATGTTTGAAAACAGATATGATTCTGTACATATTATTTTTAATAGTTCTCTCGCTTCAAGCTCGGTAAATCCGATATTTCATGAGAGTTATTATGGGCTGGCAATTGGTATCAGTGATGAAAATAAACAAACACCTGTTGCCAAAAAAGTAGTTTTTAGCAAAAAGAAATTTACACTCCAGGAGAAAGAACAACTTTATCTCATTTTGAATGAAACCCAGAGAATGGAAGCCAAAGAAAATGTCTATGCATTGGAAAAAAATACTACACTCAATGCTGATCATCTTAAAAAGTATGCACAAAAGATCAAAGATATTCACACATTTTTTTCTAATGTGAAATACTCAAAAGCTATTGATACAAATATTATGCATCATATGATATTTACCGAGTTCCACGTATTTCATAAAATGTTTGAAAAATTTTCCTGTCAACAAGATTATTTTTTACGTGATCGTAAGCGGATATGTCTGGAATTTATTCGCTTTTTGGATGCACATCCAAATGAATCAGTAAAAATGGTGTTGCCTTTGTCTTCTGATGAAGATAATATTTTCACAGTTAAAGTTCCAGGTAAAAAATCTTTAAAAACACTTTTTTCAGAGTTGGCATGCAAAGGTATGCAGATAGAGATGGTTTTTATAGTTGAAAAGCCATCTGATTATCAAACACCCCAGATAAAAGAGGTTTTTAAAGAGTTGTCTCAGGCAGGTGTTGCTATCTATTTTGCAGCTAAAAAGAGTATCGAAAATCAAGTTAGCAGTTATGATTTTTGTTATACTAAGAATGGTACAGATGCAATATATAGAAGCCATCTTCGATACAAAGAGATGTTTACGATTACTCAAAATAGAGAGCAAATCAAAAACCTTATGATAGATTTTGAAAGGATAAAAACGCAAAGCTACACCTTAGAAGAGATAGCGAAGGAAAATTGTGTCGTTGGTGTTGAAAACAGTGTACTTCAAAAGTTGGTTGGAAAATGGTATCTCTATTTTTATGGTAGTTATCCATATCATGACGGTACTCCGCAATTTTGGCAAATCCCTATTGAAATCAAAGCGGATCATGTTATAGAAATAGATAAAGATGGTAGTATGCAAAGAGGCACAGTAACCATTTATCCTAAGCAGACACTTTTGTCCCTTGTGAGTATACAAACAGAAAATACCCATCATATAGTATTAAATAATAGTAAAATTTCTGATATTATAATTGTTATGATTTACTCAAAACAAAAGCAGAAAGATCTTGATATGGCGATGATAGGAATCGCGAGTAGGAAAATATTGAAGAAAGAAGATGCAATGAAACTTTTAGGAGATCCTGAGAAGGTGGTTTTAAAAGTTGATCCGATGATGCAGAATAAGATTGATGATTTTATTCTGCATCACTAAATCTTCTCTTCTGAAATTATTTAAAAGTGTATACTTTTAGATATAAAATCACTCTTTGATATAAGAACAGCAGTAATCAGTTAATTCGGCTACTTTAAGCTGAAAAGCACTGTTTGCAGGCACTTCAAACTGATCTCCTCCCTGAAAGTGCTGCCATGTATCACTGCCGGGCAATTTAACGATTAAGTCACCGCTGAGAATTTCCATGATCTCTTTATCTTCAGTACTAAATTCATATGCACCAGGAAGCATAATCCCAAGACTTTTCCTGCTTCCATCTGAAAAAATTACTGTTCTGCTGGTAACTTTGCCATCAAAATAACTGTTAACTTCTTTTTTAACCGAAACATTCTCAAAAGTACTCATATAAAAAACCTTTTTTGTCAAATTATATTCAAATATGCTTTGAAGTCTATCGGTTTATTGTTTCAGAAAATAGTGATAACTCTTTTGAAACCAATGAAAATAAAAACCTGAAAGAATAAATCCAATACCCAGAATAGCTGTAATGATTTCCAGTGAGATACCTGCTTTAAAGGCAGCTCCGGTAAAGAGTGTAACAATAATACTTCCCACCATAAAAATCATATCATTATAGGCGACTACACGACCAAGATATTCCGGTTCTGTATGTGTTTGTACCAGGGTGTAGGTATAAGACCAGAGAGTAGTAGTAAAAAAACCGACAAGGAACATCATGCATAGACTCAAGTAGAAGTTGTGTTCTGTCAGACTCCAGAGCAGAATGATAATACCCTGACCAATAAAAAAGAGATGCAGATTTTTTGTTTTGACGATTTTACCGATTACTAATGGACCAACCATTAAACCAAGTGCACGAGTACCATTTAGCCAACCGATTGCAAGGGGTATAGCGATTATGTATTTATAGCGCATATCTGTCAGAAGATTGATTAATGCATCAAAACTTGTAAAAGCGACAGCACTGTGTAAAAAAATAAGATGTAGTAAAAGTTTATGCTTTTTAAGGTATTGAAAACCTTCCCGAATTAATGTATGGATATTTTGCGTTGTCTTTTTCCTAATATAAAACTTTATGCTGTGAAAGAGATAGATAGCAATACAAAAAAGTACGGCATCTATAAGAATAGTATTATAAATCCCGATTCTATCAACCGCTATACCGCCTATAGCCATTCCTAAAGCATAGGTAATTGACCAAATTACAGAGTGTAACTGGTTGACATTTTTGAGTTTTTCGCCACTGAAAAGTTGGGGGAGCATAGACATTTCTGCATTAAAAAAGAGCAGAGAAGCAGTTGTGCGGATAAATATGAAAAACATTAGAAGTGTAACTTGTGAAATATCGTGTATGAAGAGATAAGCAAGTGTCATAGACAATTCTATAAAGAGCAAAATGAGCATAAAACGTTTGAATTCAAATTTATCTACGATGGCACCATTTAAAGGTGCCAAAAAAGCGGGAAGTGCATACATACTGACAACCAGTGCATTGGTAAAAGGATCGACGCCAAATTGCAATATAAGTGTATAGATGGCTACATTGGAAAACCAGCTTCCAAAATATGAGATAAATTGTACCAGTGATAAACGACGGATTAACGGATCATTGCGTATAAGTTTCAGCATTTTGGAGTATAACACAGGGAGGATAAAAA
>CAZYZD010000034.1:0-19838 GCA_964651755.1 uncultured Sulfurospirillum sp.
ATTAAAAAAAATTAAAGATATTGATCCTGATTGTCAAAATATTGATGTCACCGATATAAAAGCCTTTGTTACTAACAAAATAAACTTCGATCCGCCACCCCCTCCCGAAACCAAATTTACCTATAAAGAGCGTGCAACCGGCAGATTTTACAACTTCGCCACCAACCCTAAACTAAAACAACTCTTTCAGGAGATCAAAGAAGAGATTCGTAAAAATGCAGCTACTTGAAAAGATCCACTCTCTGCCCGACCAACCCGGCGTTTATCAATATTTCAACAAAGAAGGGCGTCTTCTTTATATAGGAAAAGCAAAAAGTCTCAGAAAACGTGTAAAGAGTTATTTTCGTTTTACCCCCAAACTCGCACCTGCGCCAAACAGCAGCGGGCGTATCTACAAAATGCTCACAGAGACTGTCCGGCTGGAGTATATCGTCGTCAAAAGCGAACATGATGCACTGATACTTGAAAACTCTCTGATTAAGCAACTAAAACCAAAATACAACATCCTCCTGCGTGATGATAAGACCTATCCCTATATCTACGTTAATCTTGACGAAGATTTTCCCCGTTTTGAAATCACCCGTAAAGTAGTAAAAGGGAAAAATATCAAATACTTCGGTCCCTACTCCCAAAGTGCCAGAGAGATTCTGGATGCAATCTACGACACCTGTAAACTGGTACAGAAAAAGGGATGCATCAAAGGCAATAAAGCATGTCTCTTTTACCAGATTGGAAAATGTCTTGCTCCATGCGAAGGGAAAGTAAGCAAAGAAGCGTATGCCAAGATTGTTCATGAAGCGATGGGATACCTGAAAAACCGCACTGCTCTCATCAAAAAGGTAGAAGAGAAGATGCTCTTTTACAGTGAAAACCTTCTTTTTGAAGAAGCTGCACGTATGCGTGACCGGCTTGAAAAACTCAAAGCTGCACAAACCCTTTCGCATATTGACCTTGCAAAACTCGAAGATTATGATATTTTCGCAATCGATATTGCCAAAGAGCGTGCCTGCGGGGTGATGATTTTTATCCGAAACGGCAAAGTGACCTCCTCCACTCATACGATTTTTAAATCATCTACAGGCTTTGACAAAGCGGAACTTTACAAACGTCTGTTACTAGGTTACTACCAAAAAGAGCTTCCTTATAAAATCAAAGAAGTACTCATCTATGACTCTTTTGAAGAGCAGACATTGATTGAAACATTTCTGCGTCAGAAATTCAAGATCAAAACCGAGATCAAAATACCACAAAAAGGAGAAAAACGAAGATTAACAGAACTAGCATACAACAATGCCAGGGAACTTTTACGACTCGAAGTCCAAAAGCATCCTCTTACACTTCATGAAGAGTTGAAAACGCTATTACATCTGCAAAACATGCCCTATTCTATAGAGGTTTTTGATAACTCCCATATGATGGGAAGCGCAACAGTGGGTGCAATGGTCAAATGGGAAGAGGGTTTTGTCAAAGAGGCATACAGACACTACAATCTCAATGCAAAAGACGAATATGCCCAGATGAAGGAACTTATCAGCAGACGGGTAGAAAGTTTTGACAAAAATCCTCCACCAGACCTCTTTGTACTTGACGGAGGAGAGACTTTGCGCAAGTTGGCAGAAAAAATCATTCAGAAAAATGGCGTATATGTCGATATTGTTGCAATTGCAAAAGAAAAACGTGATGCCAAAGCGATGCGTGCGAAAGGAAAAGCATATGATATCCTCTATACCAAAGAGGGTTCATTGAAGCTTTCACCCAACGACAAACGGTTACAGTTTATCCAGCGTCTGAGGGATGAAGCCCACCGCTTTGCCATCACTTTTCATCAGAAACAGAAACGTAAATCGGATCAGGCAGTGAGTCTCCTGCGTAAAAAAGGGGTCGGTGAAGCTACGTTGAAAAAACTTTTGCAATATTTTGAAACATTTGAAAATATTCAAAACGCAACAGTTGAAGAACTTTCAAAAGTTGTTGGTATGAATATTGCTCAAAATATTAAAAATATTACATAACCTTAAGGATAGCACAATGATTTTATATGATCAGGACTTCAAATTTATCGGAATGAGTGCCGAAACACTCACTTTTTTAGGATATGAAAATATCGACGAATTTACATCGATGCATACTGATTTTGCTGACCTTTTTATCAAAAAAGAGGGGTTTATCCATAAATTTGAAAACTTCTCCTGGATTCACTATGTCCTTTACAGCGGTGCTGCCAACAAAAAAGCCTATGTCTCAAGAAAAAACGGATCGGAAATATGTGTTGATATTACCATTAAAGAGGTCTTTTTGAACCATACATACGACGGATTGCGAATGATCTACAGTGTCAAACTGATCAATGAAAACTTTACTCATATTTCACAAAGCGATGTGCATGACCAGCGTTCTGCAAAAAAGAGTGAATTCAGCCTCAACAGTTTAACCAAAGATCTCGATATGCCTGCTCCAAAAGAGAATGAGATAGAAGAAAAAACAGAACCGGCAATACAACAAGAACCTGCGCCTCTTGACTTTAAACTTGACATTCCCGAAGATTCATTTTTAGAGACTGCCGAGAAGGAAGACGTTTCGGAAACAAAACCTGACTTCCCTGATTTACTTTCAATTGCGGAAAATGAACCTGAAGAACCATCTTTCAAATTAAATTTTCCCGAGCCGGAGATGCGTGAAGAAGAAGCTCCCGTGCATATTGACTTTGATTTGTCTAAAACTGAAGAAAATAGTCCGGAAACAGAAACAGATACACATGAAGAACCAAAATTTACACTGGACTTTCCGGTAGAAGAAGAACCAAAAAATGAAATGCATATCGATTTCGCTTCCGAACAACAAGAAGAAGTATCCAAAGAAATTGAAGAAGAGAACCAGCCACTCTTTAAAACTGATTTTACACTCGAAACAGTATCGACTGAAAAAGTGGAGGATGAAACCACTGTAGAAAAAGATATTTTCTCCTTCAAACTGCTTAAAGATGAGGAAAAAGTTTCCGAAGAGACACAGACACAAACATCAACAGAAACACCTGTTGCAGAAACTATCTTCCCAAAAGTGGAAGAAGAAAAAGATGAGCATATTTTTGTCCAGAAAGAAGAAGAACCACTCTCGCAACCACAAGAGGATACCCCAAAGCAGGAAGATGCTCCGCAAATATTCTCTTTCAATCTATTTAGCGAGGATCAGACAAAAGAAAAAGAGGATGCCAGTGCACCAACGCAAACTATTGCAGATTCAGAGACAAAATCTTCACTAATCAGTCAAATCAAATCTGACATAGAAGAGATTGATCAGGAAATACCTGTTGCATCCAATGAAAAAGAGGATGCCAGTCAAAAACTACAGGCACTTTTACGTCAAAATATGGAAACTCCTGAAGATAAAGCTGAAGTGGAAGAAAAAAAGCAGCCTCAGGAGACAGAATCAGGACTTTTCAGTTTCAAACTCTATAACAATAACACAGAAGAAGAGAAAACAGCAACACTTTCTGAAGCGGAAGAGACACCACCGCAAACAGAACCAGAGGTAAAAGAGATCTCTGTAGAGCAGGAAAAACTGCACATTTACGAAGAGAACTCTTTTGAGGAAACACTCAAAAATATCTTTTCAATAGCACCGGAAAAAGACGATGAAAAAGAGACAAACTTAGTAGAACCTGACAAGGACAATAAAGAAGAAGAAGCTAAGCAGAATATAACAGAAGAATATATAGAATCCCGAAATCAAAACGACGTGACTTCCGAAGAGAAACTGGAGATGCCTCAACTGGGAAATCTCGGGCTCAGCAAAGAGGAAGAACTCGACTTTATTGAAGAATTTCTTGATGATACAATAGCAACTGTTGGATTGATGCAGGAATATCTCCAATTGGAAGATTATAACAATATCAAGTATAACTTGATCAAAATCTCCAGTTCAGCAGAGATTTTGCGTTTTAATCAAATGCTTACTTATACAAAAGAACTTGCGGAAGTATGCGATGCACATCAAAAGGATGCTGCTGAAATGAAGCTTCAGGCATTATTGCATTTGACAAGACGATATAAAGAGCATTTTTCAACAATGCCGGTATAAGAGTGGAGTATTAAAAAATTATGAACATTAAGCGTAATCTGAATTTTATAACAATTGTGCCGATAGTATTATTGGCTTTAGTAAGTGCATACTTTGCATTTGATGCGTATCGGAACTATACTGGTTACCAAAAGCTCAAAACGCACAGTATGCAGGTAAAGGCGCTTAAATTACTGTTCATGAACCTTTCAGCAGAGCGTGGACTTGAGAGTATCCATATCTCAGGAACAGCTGAAAAAAAAGTTAAAAAATTGCTGGATGAGCAGCGATTAAATACCAACAGTGCCATTAACGGAGTCATCAACTTCAATGCACCGGGACGTAATGATAAAATTGCATTTAAACTGATTACCGAAATAAAAAAAATCAACCTTATACGATCCAAAGCCGATAATGGCGAAATCGGTTTTGAACCAATGTACAGCTATTTTAATCAGCTTCTTTCACTGATTCTTCAGAAAATCGATACAATTCCCGTCTCTATGGGAGATTACCATCTTGCTAATCTCTCTTCAAACTATACTGGTGCCATCAAAGTGATGAAATCTATTGCCGATGAGCGTGACATCGTAACCAATCTTCTGGCAAACCATACAGAGGCTGATAAAACTTTTCTGAAAAACCTCTTTACAAACAGTAGTGTTACGCCTGCTTTTGCCTCACTTGATCCGGAGAGCAAAAAAAGAATTTCCAAAATTTTAAACAATTCTGCCTATTTAACTGCACTGAAAAAAAGTGAAATCATCAAAGAGACACTTCTCAAAGGTGAGAATGTTCCTCTCTCTCCGCTGGAGTGGTTTTCGATTGAAAATGGTAAAATTCTTACTATCAATCAGGCAAGCAATGTTATTTTCAAAGAGTTGGTTTCACAGATAGATCAACTGAAAAACTTTGCAATAGCAGCACTGGTACTTCTTGCAGGACTCTTCTTCCTGTCGCTTTATATGCTCTTTGTCTATAAACAACTTATTCCGTTTCTGGTACAGACAAAAGGGCTGGAAACACTGCTTGACAAGACCCTTGAACATGCTGTTATTGAAGACACTATCGATCTCAGTACCACAGAAGGTATCGGTAAAACATATCAGATACTGGAACAAAGTATCGATAAAATCGCTGTTGAAAAACGCAAAGCGGAAAGAGCCAACGCTGCTAAAAGTATTTTCCTTGCCAATATGTCTCATGAAATCCGTACGCCTATTAACGGTATTATCGGATTTACTGATCTGCTTAAAAACAGTAAACTGGGAGAAGAAGAGCGTGAATATGTAGATATTATCGATAAAAGTACCAACAATCTTCTGGAGATCATCAACAATATCCTCGATCTCTCCAAAATTGAGAGCCAGAAAATAGAGATTGAAGAGATTCTTTTCTCACCGGTTGAAGAGTTTGAAAATACAGTAGATGTCTATATGCCAAAAGCAGAAAGTAAAGAGATCAATCTCTCTATGTATATGGATCCGGGATTTGACAACTACCTTCTGGGCGATGTAACAAAAATCAAAGAAATATTGCTCAATCTAATCTCAAATGCGATGAAATTTACTCCGGAAAATGGAGAAATCTCTGTATTTGTCAAAAAACTTTCTTCCCGCAGCAAAGATAAAGAACGTATCTATTTTGAAGTAAGTGACACAGGTATTGGCATGAGCAAAGAGGAGATGGCAGACATATTTGACGCATTTTCTCAGGCAGACTCAACCATTACCCGCAAATACGGCGGTACAGGACTGGGACTCACAATCTCTGCAAACTATGTCAAGCTGATGGACAGTGAGCTGAAAGTTGAAAGTGAAAAAGGTAAAGGGAGTAAGTTTTATTTCATACTCGAATTGAAAAAAGAGAAACCTCTTCGAAATAACTATAAAGGTCGTTTCAAACACTTTAAAACGCTTCTGCTTTCAGGCAAAGAAGAATCACCTCTGATCAAAACGCTTGAATCCTATTTGACATATACCGGAACAGAGCATAAAACATCTACATTTGACAATATCAGCAACCCTGAAATACTTCAAAATATCAATCTGCTGATTGTTCCTTACGAGATTTTAAATGAGCAGGAACTTGAGATTCTCAAATCACTCAACCTGCCGCTGCTTTTAATTGTACCAACCTATATGCGCCTTAAAAGCGATACACTCCGAGGCGATAATATTTTTATAGTACATACACCGCTCTATCTGACAAAATTCGGCAAAGCACTTGCAGAAATTGAGCACAGAGCGGAATTTCCGGAAGCTAAGATAGAAGACTTTAAAAAGAAAGTTTTACAGCAAAAAGAGAAGTACCATATCCTGGTTGCCGAAGACAACGAAATCAACCGTACACTCATCAACAAGATTCTTCTCTCCCAGGATCTTGATGTTACAACTGTAGAAAATGGAGAAGAAGCTGTAAAGATGCGTGAAAAAGGCAATTTTGATCTTATATTTATGGATATTGCTATGCCTGTAATGGACGGTGTTACAGCTACAAAACAGATACTCGAATATGAAGAACAGAATAACTTGCAGCATATACCAATCGTTGCCCTGACAGCAAACGCACTCAAAGGAGATCGAGAGAAATTCCTCAACGACGGTTTCGATGAGTATTTGCCAAAACCCATTACCCAAAAAGATATTCTTGAACTGCTGCACTCTTATCATATTCCGTTGAAAGAGGAAAAATATTCCGGTGAAGAAGCAGTTTCTCAAAAACATGAAGAGGCAGGAGCAGAGATTGAGACACTCCCTCAAACAATGCAATCCCCGGAAGAAAAAACACAGCAGCGGGGTATCCTTGTCTATAAAAAGAGTAAAGTAGAGACCAAAATTTTTGAAAAAGTACTCTCTCAGCTATATGATCATGTTGAAACAGCATCCAATACCAACACCTTTCTGGATGCCATTGTCAAAAACAACTACAAAGTGATTATGGTAGACAATGAAATCTCCGATCTTGACTTCAAAGATCTCTTCAACCGTATTGAAAAACGGGACGATACCACCGTACTGCTTTTCAGAAGTTTCGACTCCATAGTCGATGATCAGACACGCCAGGATTTTGATGAAGTGTTGATCAACAGTGCGGATAAAGTCTATCTGAAGCTGATTTTGGACAATTATCTCAAAGAAGATGAGAAAAAATAGGAATTTTATTATAGTTATCATAGCGTTTCTATGATAAACTATAAGTAAAAAGAATAATTGGACAAAATTTGAAAAATGCAATCGTCACCGGTGCTTCCAGCGGCATAGGTCTTGCCTGTGCCTATAAACTACTCCATATGGGATATAAAGTTATCGGTATCTCCAGAGACTTCAGTAAATGTGACTGCGATCATCATAACTTTGTCCACGTTTCATGTGACCTGACAAAAAAGGAACAATTGGTCGCACTACAGCATAAAATCGACAAAAAAAATACACATATTCTGATCAATGCCGCAGGAGTGGGACATTTTGCACCTCATGAAGAGTTGCGTATTGAGCAAATCGAAGAGATTATCGCACTAAACCTGACTGCTCCTCTGCTTTTGACAAAACTCTTTTTGCGACCGCTCAAAGAGAACAGCGGTTATATTTTCAATATCAGCTCCATCAGCGCACAGCAGCCGGCGATTTTCGGAGCGGCTTACGGCGCTAGTAAAGCGGGATTACAACACTTTGGACTTTCTCTTTTCAAAGAGGCACGCAAAAGCGGACTGAAAGTGATCAATATTGCACCCGATATTACCAATACTGCATTTTTTAACGATCTGAATTTCAAACCAACTACCGACCCGCAAAGTTTTATCGAACCGGAAGATATTGCAGATATTATTGCCCATACGCTGACACTCAGACCCAGTACGGTTGTCACAAATATCACCCTTGAGCCTCAAAAATTCAAACTCGAAAAAACACCGAAACAAAAAAAATAAAATCATCAGTAACGAAGTCGTTCTGAAATTTCCAGTACAATATCTTCCCCCTCCTGCAAATATGGCGCAATCTTCTGATCAATCTCTTTTTTAAGCGCTTCTCTTTCACGTTCTTCAATCCTCTGATTACTGACAAGATCGAAGCGCAGCAACAAAGCATGCTCCTTTTCTGTATGGCTGATAAGAAGATTCTTAATAAAAATCTCCCGCTGTGCCATCACAAAACGCTGCTGTTCGAGTATCTTTTTGATCTTTGCATCTTTTACCATCAATGTGAATGAAAAATAGAGCGGTATAGAAATAAGCAGCAATACAAGCAGAGATATCATCAATCCCTTTTTTGCACGTTTAAGAGGAGAAAACCCCAGTACCATGAAAGTAAATGCTGCCGCAAAAACAATACCCGCAAAGTTGGTCAAAAAGAGTAAAAAAGCATTCTGAAAAATCGACCAGTCCGACCATCCCAACCCTATACCCGCAGTTGAAATCGGAGGTACCAGCGCAACAGCAATCGATACACCAACCAAAGAACCGACAATTTTACTGTTATTTTTGGCATAAGCAGCAGCAATACCTGAAACAATCGCAACAATCAAATCAAGCAGTGTCGGATGCAGTCTGCCCGCTATTTCAGAAGTAATAGTCTGAAACGGCAACAAATATGCCAGGCTAAAAGAGGTTGCAAGAACAAGTGCAACACCTACAGTAACGCTGCGCAACCCATCTTTAAACAGATCCATATCAAAACGCAGCAAACCCATAGAGAAAGAGACTATCGGCTGCATCAAAGGTGCCAGAAGCATTGCACCGATAACAACAGAGGCAGAATTGAGAAAAAGTCCCACCGTTGCAAGAATGGTACTCAAAATCATCAAAATCACAAATGTACTTCCCAGCCTCGCCTCTTCCCGCAGTGATGCGAAAAGTTCCTGATAGCGCCGGGTATCGGCATGGGTAAAAAAGGGAATACGCTTTTGTGCATACTCCAGTTCGCTTTTACCTACCGGTAAAGCTCCCAGCTTCACGACCTCTTTTTCATCACTCTGGCGTGAAGCTTCCTTTTCCCAGAACTTTTCACTTGCACAAAACTGTAAAGCTTTTTTATGCAAATCAAACCTCACAGGTGTCTGTCCGTACATCTCTCCGTCAATCTTCACCTCCAGAGGAGGTGTCGCCTCAACTTCAAGCCGTTCACTCAACACTACCCCTACCGATTTCGGCAATGTTTTACCCGGCGCAAATATCGCTTTGTAAAGATAGGCAAAATAGGCAACAACCGAAGAGGGAGAGAGCAGCAGTGCCACCATTTTTCCATTGCTCATATCAAGAAAATCTTTTACAAGGCTGGAAGCACAGGTATGGTTATCGTGTTCAATGACAACTATACCGCAGGCAGTAGTCTGTATCTCCTGTTCCTTAAAAGTACGGATTTTTACCACTGCATTTTTGAGTTGAAAAATTCTGGAAAAACTCTTCAAAAGTGCAAAAAAACGGCTTGGACGACCACCTTCGAGCTGTTTTTCAATAATAGTTCCATGCGGTGGCGCTTCACCGACCAGCGCACTCCAGAGAACTACTTCCTCCTGACAATAAAGCAGATCTATCGGTTTGGATTCTCCCTCCAGGGCTATTTTGAGTGCTTTTTGGTAATTTTTGGGTATTTCGAAAGTATCACGGAGGTTTTTTTGCTCCTTTTTCGCAACGATGGCTATTTGAAAACCGTAAACAGAAGCCTCTGCAATCAGCCGTTTGATCTCCTGGATTTCTGCAAATACAATCACTCTGTCTTCTGCCGTGGCACCTTTGTACTCCAGAAAAGCATCTACACTCATAAAGGTAAGTTTCTGATCAAAATCACTTCCCTTTATCTGCTGTGCAACCTCCTCTTCACTTTCACAACCATATACAAAATAATTTACTGCCATCTTTTACCCTTCAAAATTTTGCTTTAAGTCTGTCAATACGTTCATTTGCCTCTAAAATTCTCTCTCTTGAAACCCTTCCCTCTTCAACCAGCGACGCAATCAACGCAATCAACATTTCAATATCATACGGCTTCCCAATCTGATTTCCAAACAGAAGCAGGTCGACACCTGCATTGATCGCCCGCGCAATACTCTCTTTAAGATCGTAATTTTTACGTATTGCCCCCATTTGCAAATCATCACTGACCACAACCCCGTTATATCCCATACTCTGACGCAACAAGTCATTTACCACATGCCGGGAAAGTGTTGCAGGATAAATAGTATCAAGATGGCGGTTAAAAATATGCGCTGTCATGATCATATCTGCTTTGTGCAGGGCAATCAGTTTCATAAACGGCAACAACTCCTCTTTATGCCAGCTATTACTGACATCGGTAAATCCTTCATGAGAATCTCCGGTCGATGAACCATGTCCGGGAAAATGTTTCAGCGTAGTCAAAATCCCCTCCTGATGCATGGCATCGATAAACCAGGATGCCATCTGCACCACTTTACGGGGAGAATCACCATAAGCACGCTGAAAACCGACAATTACTCTGTTTTCGGGATTGACGGCAAGATCGACAACAGGTGCAAAATTGAGATTAAACCCCAGTGATTTCATCTCTTTTGCCATTTTGCGGTAGTAACGCTTCACCCTCTCCTCTTTGAAACGGCTCATCCTGGCAGCAGAAGGTGTTTTAAAGGAGCCTTCGATCTTTCCTAGCCGGTCTACAAAACCACCCTCCTGATCCAGTGCAATAAAAAGTTTCTTCTGATGTAATCCCTGTAAAGCAGAAGTAAGTTTTTGAACCTGCTCTCTGTCAAAAAGATTGGGAGTAAAGAGAATCACCCCTCCCAGAGAATATTTTTGTATGGTATGTACCAGAGTACTGTTTTGATCAAGACTTTTTCCACAAAAGCCGACAATAAGCATACCGGCAATCTCCTTTTTTAATGAAGCAGCAGAAAGCAGTATGGCAGAGAAGAGAAAAATTATAATAAGACGCATAGAAAGATTATAACAAAAAGTTACCATAGTACAAACCACTTAAGTTTTATAAAGTTTTTTCAAATAGATAAAATTTTATTTTTATAGTAAAGTTTTTTGGACTTTTGCCGATATTATACTCAGATAAACTTTCTTTATGAATTTCAGACGGAGAAAGAAAAGGATCAAATTATGAAAAAGATATTCCTCATAATAGTTCTAATTGTAACTATGCAAAACCTCTATGCTTTTGATTTCAGTAAATTATTTACCGATGATTCAAGCAGCAGTAGCAGTACCACTACTTCATTTGATGATGAAACAGTCAATAATAAAGATCCCGGGGAGCTAATTCCCGAAGTAAATAATATCACTGAAAAAACAAGTTTTTCCAACGAAGGGGCACTCTCTTTCAGTGACAATACTGATGCTTTCTATTTTGCTCCCGGTGTAGCAGGTACATACACCATAACATTACAATCCTCAGATAAACTCGATATGAAAGGCGGAAAATCCTATAACCAGGAAGATTTCTTTAACTTTAATAATGATGATAAAAAAAAGATAGCTACTGTAAAAGTAGATGCAAATCAAACACTCTTTCTAACAATTTTTGATAGTAGCATAGATTTTTTCAATAATCCTTATGCTCTTTGGATAGATTTCGAACCCATTTCACAAATTACAATTTCAGATGCAAATATCACAGAAGGTGACGAAGGAAAAAGCATTGCAACATTTACTCTCTCTGTAGATCCGGTAAATGAGGAAAAAGATATCACAATCTCCTATCAAACAATTGCAGGTAGTGCAGAAGATGAAACCGGAAATAATGATTTTTTCAGTAAAAGTGGCACTATAACTATTCCAAAAGGAGAAAACAGTACAACTATTGATATTGAAATTGATGGTGACTATCAAGATGAATCAGATGAACAATTCTATCTCACACTCTCTGATCCTGTTAACGCTTCCATAGCAGATGGCAATGCCACCGGTACAATATACGATGATGATGACTATGACAATACAAACCACTATAGCTGTGAAACACAAGCTTATATTTATAGTAGTGAACAAGTTTACATCGATGGAGAATGGTATTTTGATAGACCGACAGATTTGCATATTATCGATTTAACAACAGGAGAAGACAGACTGGAAGAGGAAGATTTCTACAGTGTCAACATCAATGCTATCGGTTATAGTGTAGGAGATAACTTCATCTGGGGATACGATACCCATAACAACAAAGTCACACGCACAGATGCACAAAACAATGTCATCAGTTTTGAAATCAGCGGGTTACCATCTTATATGTATCATATCGGAGATGTTTCACCGAAAGGAGTTCTTTATCTGGCATCAGCTTATCTGCAAACAGTAGATGGTGTAGAGAGTAATGGTATCAAACGTATGTACCGTGTCGATGTAAACCCGAACTCACATACTTTTCGTAAAGTACTTCCCTCCATCGACTTGAGTGAACAAAACCTTTACAGTGCCGACTGGGCATTTCATCCGATAGACGAACAGTTATATATGGTTAACCGTTATGATTATGATTTGATTAAAATAAACCCCCAGACAGGTGAAGTACAACATCTTGGTAATCTATTGCCATATAATATGTATGACGCGGGAGCGCATGTACAGTTTTTTGACAGAGATGGATACTTCTACTTTTATAATGACGGAGATTTTTACCGCGTAGATTTGAAAGATCCAAACAACCCTGCACTAACAGTCAAAAAATATACCCATCTGCCGCTTACTGCCAACGGCGATGCTGCACGCTGTGCCTATGCACCGATGAAAAACAGTTTTCATATTGCTTCAGAAATTGCGCAAAATGAAGGAAACAGTGGTACAACAACTATTCCGGTAGATATTCTTCTTGATACTCCGGCAGGTGCAGGCGGTATTGAACTAGATTACAGCTCCATTGCACAGAGTGCTACAGAGGGAGAAGATTATCAACAGGCAACAGGTTCTATTACTATCCCTGCGGGAGAAACTTCAGCGACTATTACACTCGGAATTTATGGCGATACAAAGGTAGAAGATAATGAGAGTTTCATTTTAAATGTTGTCTCACCGACACTCAATACAGAAGAAAACAGTACCGTTACTATCATAAACGACGATGCCAGAGTAATTACCCTCAATGCTGTCACATCAGGTTCTCCTTTTAGTAACGGTGTATTGACTACACAGGTTGTCAACCGTCCTTTCAGACTTATACTCTCCGCATATGACGAATCCGAAAGAGTGCCGCTGGCAGATTTCAATATCACTAAAATTGATCTTGTAAAAGAAGATGGTACTTTTCTGCAAACACTATATGAAGGTAGCCCGCTTACTACCGATAGCAATGGTACCGTTACAACAGATATTACAATAGGAAGTGCAGGTAAAATCGTTTCATTGAAAATCTATGGAGATTACGAAAATAATACATATTATAATCAGGCACAGGATAACTTTGCTGTTAGACCAGATCATTTTACACTTACTCTTCCTACTGTAAATACGGCAGGGAAACCATTCACTTTTAATCTGCAGGCTGAAGATTTCAATGGTCACCCTGCTGCTAATTATAATGAAACTATAACTACTTCCTTTACAGTAACATATAAAGAGGAAAATACGCACTGTCTTACCGGGACAATTGATCTCTCCTCTATCACTTTCCACAATGGTGTTTTTGTAGAAGATCTCAACTACAGTGAAGCAGGTAGTGTAGATTTCAATATCAGTGAAATCAGCGGACAGGAATTTGCAATTGTCGATCAAAATGATACGCCTCAGAGTGAACGTTTGATAACTCCAGCAAACGTTTTCTCTGTAAAATTCAACGCTGCAAAATTACAAATAGTAGACTGGGATCTTCAAAAACCAGTTACAGACTTTATCTATTTCGCCAATCTGAGTGATATGGATGAAATGGCAGCAGAACTTGTTGTTCATCTTAAAGCGACTGACTACAACGATCAAGTCTTACAAAACTACACAGCAGGTTGTTACGCAACAGACACTGATCTGTTTGTAAAATTCAAAACATCCGGTACAGCATCCCAGAATGATACTTTACTCTGGAAAGATACGCTTCATGCAGATCACGACAATCATGATACACCTATAGATGTTACAGGCATTCCTGAAAATCAGGAATTTCTTTTCGATGTTGATGCGGATAATTACAATAATGGAGAGACGATCCAGCATATCCGTGTCAATTTCAAGCGTGACAATCGTATTGCAAAGGAACCTTTACGTCTGAATATCTATGATGTTAATGCTACAAGCAGCAACTTGACAACTCATTTGACAAAAGATATACATGCTGATTTTTATTATGGAAGATTACATGCTACAAATATCTATACTTCAGGAGATGAGGTAGAAGTTCCAATTTTTCATGAAGTTTACTGTAAAAAGTGCGATCAATCAATCTTTACAGTAGCTGATAGTATTGAAAGTAAAGATAGTGTCAACTGGTATATCGTCCAAAACTATAATGACAGTATCAGTACATTTGACAATATCAATGGCATCAATTACACATTTGACAATATAGACTTTAACGATCCATCACTTGTCTATAGTCTGACAAATCCTGCACAACACAGCAATCAAATGGATAAAATCGAATTTAAAGTTCCTGATACACCTTTTAAAGACCGTATCACATATGAACCAAAACCGTGGCTTAGATATAATCCTTTTAAAATTACAAATAAACACAGTTTCAATATCCAGCTCAATCCAAAAGTACAAAATTGGGCAGGAAAAGGAACCCCTGGTAAAATAGTGGATATCAATATATCGCGACGCCCGAGCAATGGATTGAAACTGGACTGGTAGAGGTTCCAGTTTCAAAAGAGATTTTTTTATGTTATAAACAAATAGTTCAAAAATTTTTTTATAACATTTAAAATCTCTTTTTTGCTTCTTTCTCAGATTTTCAGTAAAGACTCCCTCTTTTGAAAAATGTATTGTAAAAGACGATATAGAAAAAAAATAGAACCATACACGAACTATTTACAAACTTTGAGTATAATCTCATACAAATTTTCAGGGAGCAATTGATAATGAAACAGATACTTTTTTTAATTCTCTTTTCTATCTCGTCACTGTTTGCAGGATTTCAGATGATGGATCAGGATATTCTCGGACCTGATGAAGCATTTAAAGTGGAAGCTGTCAAAAAAGATGGAGAGATTAAAACAAAAATTAAACTGGGTGATAAAATCTACATCTATGATGACGCACTCAAATATAAGATCATCAAACCCAAAGAGATTGATCTTGACAAAGAGATCAAACGCCCGAAACCGGAAAAGTTTCATGATTTTATCGTACATCGAAACAAAGAGGTTGATGTCAGTATACCCCTCTCACTGATTCAGAAAAAAATAGACACTAAAGAGTTTACTCTTGCCATAGAGTATCAGGGGTGTTCAGAAGAAGGGCTCTGCTACCAGCCGCTTAAAAAAGAGTTTACCTTCAAACTTGACAAGGACGGTATCCTTAAAACCGTAGAAAAAGTAGAAAAAAAAGAGACCCAGAAAGAGCAGGCAGAAGTAAAAGAGAAAAAGAATCCGCCGGCAGTTGCTGATACAAAAGAAACTCTCTCTGAAGAAGATCGTATCGTAAATACCCTCAAAGGGGGATCTTTATGGACAATTCTGGGACTCTTTTTCGGTTTTGGACTTCTCCTCTCTCTTACTCCTTGTATCTTTCCGATGATTCCGATCCTTTCATCGATTATCGTCTCACAGTCGGGAGAAGGAAAAGCGAAAATGAGTATGGGGCGGGGACTCTTTCTCTCTGCTGTTTATGTTTTTTCCATGGCAATCGCCTATACCATAGCAGGCGTTTTTGCAGGACTCTTCGGCGCAAATATTCAAACAGCGCTCCAGAATCCGTGGGTACTCTCTGTTTTCGCACTGGTTTTTGTCGCACTGGCACTTTCAATGTTTGGATATTATGAAATCCAACTGCCGCAATCTCTGCAAAGCAAATTAACCAAAACCTCTGATGAAGCACAACACAAAGGAGGACTCATGGGTGTAGCGATTATGGGATTTCTTTCGGCTCTCATCGTCGGTCCCTGCGTCGCCCCGGCACTTGCGGGAGCGCTGGTCTATATCGGTCAGACGGGAGATGCGCTCCTGGGCGGTGCTGCGCTGTTTGTCATGAGTCTGGGAATGGGTGTACCACTGCTGATCGTAGGTGCAGGTGCAGGTAAATTTATGCCGCGACCGGGCGGTTGGATGACACTTGTTTCACAGATTTTCGGTGTTGTCATGCTTGGAATCGCAATCTGGATGCTGGATCGTATTATCCCCGGATATGTCTCCCTCTTCCTCTGGGCACTGCTCTTTACAGGAAGCGCAATCTATATGGGTGCGCTTGAACCGTTTAAAGAGAACATCAGAGGGGAGAAAAAACTGATCAAAGTTTTTGCAGTCATCTTGCTGCTTATCGGTATCATGGAACTGGTAGGTGCCTTTACCGGAGCGACCAACCCTCTCAATCCGTTGGAAAAACTTAAAGGTTCTCCTGTCGCGGCAGTTGCAAACGGTACGCAGCTTCAGGAACTCTCTTTTAAAAATATCAAAAATCTCGATGCACTTGATCAGGCAATCAAAGAGAGCAGTAAACCTGTCATGCTTGATTTCAGTGCGGACTGGTGTACTTCATGTAAAGAGCTGGAACATATTACATTTAAAGATCCCGAAGTGGTCAAACTGCTCTCGAACTTCACCCTGCTTCGCGCAGATGTGACACAAAACAGTGACGACGACAAAGCGATGCTTAAACGCTACAATCTCTTTGGACCTCCGGCAATGCTCTTTTACAAAAACGGTAAAATGCTCAAAGAGTACAAAACTATCGGATATAAATCTCCGCAGGAATTTATTCCGACACTTAAAAAAGTATTAGGACAATAATATATGCTATTAACTATTGGAATGATCTATTTCATCTATGTATTGACACGTATCTATATCTCTACTATGGAGATCGGATATATCACCAAAGCCAAACAGGATCCGGCTGTGATTCTGGAGCCGTCAAATTATATCAAAGCGGCAAACTACAAAATTTCAGTCCAGCGTATGGATATGCTCAGTACCCTTTTTGACTATCTTATGTTCATCTTCTGGATCGGTTTCGGATTGAAATGGCTCGAAAAGACAATCACTATTCAAGATCCAAGTATGAAATCAGTCGCATATGTACTGGCATTTATCATCATCGGTTATATTGCCACATTGCCTTTTGATCTTTATAAAACTTTCGTTCTGGATAAGAAGTATGGTTTTTCCAACATAACCCCAAAACTTTATCTCATCGATACCCTTAAATCGGGAATACTGTTTCTTATTTTTGGAAGTGCCGTCATCTGGGCTATCAGTAAATTCATCGCAATGGGCGAAAACTGGTGGCTCTGGGGATTTGGTTTTATTTTTCTGATTATTTTGATCATCAATATGATCTATCCGACACTGATTGCCCCTATATTCAACAAATTTGAAGTACTCAAAGATGAAAATCTCAAAGACTCTATCGAAAAACTTCTTTCCAAAGCGGGATTAAAAAGCAGCGGTGTCTTCACTATCGATGCAAGTAAACGGGACAACAGACTCAATGCCTATTTTGGCGGTCTGGGAAAATCGAAACGTGTTGTACTTTTTGACACGCTCATCGAAAAACTAAACGAAAAAGAGTTACTTGCCGTACTCGGTCATGAACTGGGACACTATACCCACAAAGATATTCTCAAAAATATCTTTATGATGGGTATTTTAATGTTTACTCTTTTCTATATTTTTGGACATTTGCCGGATATCCTTTTCGAGGCAATGGGTATTCCAAAAGCACCGCATACTATTATCGCAATCTTTTTAATATTTGCACCGGTGGTTTCGTTCTTTTTTATGCCGCTTTTCGGTATTGTCAGCCGGGCAAACGAATATGCCGCAGATGAATACGGCGCGCAAAGCCAGGATGCCCCTTCCCTGGCAAATGCTTTGCAGAAACTGGCAAACGAGAATAAAAGTTTTCCCAAATCACATCCGATCTTTATCTTTTTCTACTACACCCATCCGCCGCTGATAGAACGTCTCAAACGGCTGGGTATGAAGATTGATGAAGGAGAGTAATCCCACTATCAAAGAGGTACTCAAAGAAGCCTCTTTGATGCTTCAAAGCCAAAAAGAGGCAGCGATACTGCTTGCACACTATCTCAAGTGCGACAGACTCCGTCTGCTGACACATGAAGATGAAAAGATAAAAAACCCCGGGGACTATTTTGCACTTGTCAAACGGCGTCTTGCTCATGAACCTGTTGAATATATTACCAACACTGTCTCTTTTTACAGTGAAGACTTTTATATTGCACCCGGTGCTCTGATCCCCCGCCCCGAAACAGAACTTCTGATCGATAAAGCAAAAGAGATTATTCATAAAGAAAAAATTACAAAAATTGCAGAAATAGGTACCGGAAGCGGAATCATCGCGGTCATGCTTGCATACCTTTTCCCTCATCTGGAGATTGTTGCCACAGATATCAGCAAAGATGCCCTTAAAATTGCACAAGTCAATGCAAAAAACAAAGCTGTTTCCGACCGTATCCATTTTATACATACTTCTTATCTGGAAGGAATTAACCAAAATTTTGATATGATCATCTCCAATCCACCCTATATTGCAGAAGATTTTGAACTTGAAAAACCACTCTCTTTTGAACCGCAAAATGCGCTTTTTGGCGGTATACGGGGCGATGAGATGCTGTGTGATATCATCGATATCGCTTCTGAACGTAAGAGAGGTTATCTTCTGTGCGAAATGGGATATGATCAGAAAATCCCTTTGGAAAACTACATGAAACAAAAAGGGATTCGAAAAATTTCTTTTTATAAAGATTACTGCGGCTTTGACCGTGGTTTTGTTGCAGATTTGAAGGAGTAAATTATCGCTGCTAAAGAGGTTATCATCTTTAAAGATGTGCATAAATCTTTTGGTCCCAAAGAGGTGCTCAAAGGCTTGAGTTTTTCAATTGAAGAGGGTAAAGTCTGTATTGTCATGGGACCTTCCGGAACCGGAAAATCAACCGTTATCAAACATATTGTAGGACTTTTGAAACCCACATCAGGAGAAATTATCGTAGAAGGTATCCATGTGGAAAATGCCGATGAAGAGACACTTCTGAAAATTAGAAAACAGGTGGGATTTGCTTTTCAGTTCGGTGCGCTTTTCGACAGTATGAGTGTCTATGAAAATGTTGCTTTCCCACTTCATGAACATACCAGACTCAAAGAGGACGAAGTACGTAAAAAAGTCCGGGAAGCACTCGACATGGTAGGTCTTAACCCGGATGAAGTCATGCAGCTTTTTCCTCATGAACTCAGCGGCGGTATGCAAAAAAGAGCTGCTATCGCAAGAACCATCATCTTGCGACCCGATATCATACTCTATGATGAACCTACTTCCGGGCTTGATCCGATAGCAAGTGATCTTATTTCAAGACTTATTGTCAAACTTCAAAGAGAACTCGGAACCACTTCTGTTGTTATATCGCATGATATCAAGGAGAGTTTTAAAATTGCAGATCAGATGATCATGCTGTATGACGGAAAAGTGCTCGCCGATGCGGATCCGGAGTTTTTCAAAACCACCGATAATCCGATCATACGACGCTTTGTAGATGGTATCAGCGAACTTGCGCTGGAGGAGTAATTAAACTGTTTCGCACTTCTGTGCCAATTTCTCTTCAAGCCGTTTTGTAAGTAAATCAGGGGTATCTCCCTCTTCATGTACTGTAATCGCATAATCAAGTTTGACATGCATATTGACAAAACTTTTCGCTTCTGAAATACTTTTG
>CAZYZD010000035.1:0-19731 GCA_964651755.1 uncultured Sulfurospirillum sp.
CATTGACCATTCCACTGGCAGTCGCCGGATATGTGATACCTTTGGTAGCAGCGCTTTCGATGTCTTTAAGCTCACTGCTGGTTGTTGCCAATGCAATACGCATTAAACGGGTATTTAAATAAGGGGAGGATAGATAATATGGATAGCAATATTTTGACACTGATGCTGGGAATTTCTACATTTTTGGGGGCACTGGGACTCGGTGCACTGCTTTGGGGGTTGAAAACCGGGCAATTCGATGACCAGAAACGATTTCTGGACAGTGTGCATTATGACAATGAAGATGATCTCAATGATGCAGTTCAGATGGAGAAAAAGCGTCTTGAAGCTAAGAAAAAAAGAGAAAAAGAGTATAGACCACCTGATTGAAAACGCAATAACTTTTTATTTGGATAAATTTTTTTTAACAGAGGCTTAATTTTACAAAATTAAAAATATAAAATAAATAGTTTTAAATCAATATCTATATAATGTCCGTATGCGAAGAAAATTAGATACAAAAAGTTTACTAAAAGAGAAAAAGGGAATAGAAATTTAAATGAAAACTGTCAAAATACTCTTTTTACTGTCCGTTTTTCTCTTTTCCGGGCTTTATGCGAAGAGTTTTCCTGTTTGTAAAGAGTTTTACTATATCAATGAAAATAAGACGGGAGAAAAGTCTACTTTTCTGGAAAAAATTCTCAAAGAGAATCCTGAAAATGTAGAGTGTATGCTGAAACTAGCTTCCTTATATCTGCGTACCAACCGTGTATCACAGGCGTTTGATTTAATCCGCAGAGCATATACGATTGATCCTGAGTTTGTAGAACGTCAGAATATCTCAAAAATTCTTGATCTTGCACTTCGACTAAGCCGCTTGGGAGAGCTTGCCCATAAAAATAAAGATCCTGAGTTATACAATGAACTTGGAGATACCTATTATGAAGTAGGTATTTTTGACGAAGCTGCACATGCATATGAGAAAAGTATAGCTTTAGATGAAAAACAGCCCAAGATTAAAACCCTTCTGGCATTATCATATGCTAACCTGGGGCAGTATATCAAGAGTGAAAAAGTGTTGCGCAGACTGGTTGAAGCAGAACCATATAACTTTTATGCCAACTATTATCTTGGGAAAGTCTTGAAAAATGGGCTTGATCAGCCAAAAGAGGGTAATATTTATCTGCGTATGGCTTCATATATCCTTAATCATACCGATATAAAGTTAGAAAAAGAGGGTGAAAAAGAATTCCTGAGAAAAGATTTGCAAGATGAACTTAGAGGTAACGAATAAAGCTATTTTCCTTGATCGTGACGGTGTGATCAACGTAGACAAACAGTATGTCAGTAAAATAGAAGATTTTGAATTCAAAGATGGTATTTTCAATCTGCTGCATTCTTTGCAGGAGATGGGGTATATTTTGATTATTGTCACTAATCAGTCCGGTATCGGAAGAGGTTATTATTCCCTTGAAGATTTTGAGAAGCTGACACAGTGGAAACTTGATCAGCTTGCACAAAAAGGTATTAAAATCCATAAAGTCTACTATTGTCCGCATGCACCTGAGTTAAAGTGTGACTGTCGCAAACCTTCACCCAAAATGCTGCTTGAAGCACAAAAAAGTTTCAATATCGATATGAAACGCTCTTGGATGATCGGTGACAAAAAGAGTGATATTGAAGCCGGTAAAAATGCAGGAGTAGGGAAAACTGTTTTGATTGGCTGCCAGGAGGTAGAAGATACCCATGGTGCAGATTTTTTTATTCAGAATGTAGAAGAGTTGAAGGAGTTGGTCAGGAGATATGAAGAAGAACTCTCCTGATCGACTCTTTTTTATAAATCAGATACACTGATCTACAATAACCTCTCTGTTTGGATAGAGATAAATCTCTACTCTTCTGTTGAGTGCCATATTTTCAGGAGTTGTATTTGGTACAACCGGTTTTGCATACGAACACCCTTTTTCATAGATAGGATTTGGAATACCACTGCTGATAAGCATATTTGCTACGGTTCTGGCACGTTTTTTGGAGAGTGTTTGATTGTAGCCGAATGATCCTCTGTTGTCTGTATGTCCAACTACCTGGATAATAGTCTGCGGATAGTTTTTCAGAACAGAAGTCAGTTTCTGGATTTTGTAGCGTGCTGTTGAAGTCGGTTGCGCCGAATTTGTCGGGAACATCATCTTGTCACGGAATGTAATTTTAACATATCTGTCTGTTTTGGTAACGATAATATCTTCATCGCTTGTTGCTTCTGCATTCGGAGAAGTGTTGACCTGTGTTTCAAGTGATTTTGCAACTTCTGCTGCCTGTTTGTCCATATTGTATCCGATGGCACCGCCAAGTGCTGCACCAGCCGTTGCACCGATAACAGTACCTTTTGTATCTTTACCGATAATATTTCCCAATATAGCGCCTGCAGCTGCACCGATTGCAACACCTTTTTGTGTATTATCTCCCACAGTTGTTTGCTGCGGCATTTGTGCACATCCTGTAAAAAGTGCTGTTGCCAGTAAAGCGGCAGTTGTTGTTTTCATAATCTTGTCTGTTTTCATTATTGTTTCCTCCCAAGTATATTTAATTTGATTATATCATAAAAATTGTGTAAGAATGTGAAATATTTTTTATCTGCATTTTGTAATCAAGTCATCTTTGCTGGTATAAATGAAAAGTGCGATACGTCTGTTTTTTGCACTGCAGAGCATATGTGGTTTTTCAAGGTTACACTTTTTACGGGGAATAAGATCACTGCACCCTTTTGCAAGAATATCCTGTTTTAAACCACTGTTATATAAGAATTCAGCTACAGAAATAGCGCGTAAATCGGCATAATGCTGCATCTCTTTCTCTGTTCCCTCATCGTAGGCATGTCCGATAACCTGGATAATAATATCCGGATATTTTTGTAGCACAGGAATGATTTTTTTCAGGTAGTTTGTTGTTTCAAGATTGAGGTTTGAATCTGTACGGACAAACATAGTTGGAAGATTGAAACTTATTTTGAGATATTTGTCGGTTAAAAAAAGAGCAACACTCTTTTCACTTTCCGGCTGTATAGTTTTTCCACTGCTAAGAGAGGCATTGGTTTCATGTTGAATCAGATTTGCAATTTCAACTAAAATTTTATTATCTATTTTAGCTGCTTTGTTTTTTTTCCCTAAAAAAGTGATGCTATTAATATAACTGGAGGTTTTGCTTGTGCAACCTGTAAAAAGTACTATTAAAATGGATATAAAAATTGGGTGATAATATTTCATAGGCGCCATTATACCTGCTGTTTGCCTATGGTATCCTTGTAAATCAAAAGTAGTTCGAGCTGTGCTAAAGCTATTATAATGTAAAATACCAACCATTATAATCAACCTATTATTTAGAGTACAGGAGAATCTTCGTGTTCGAAGCCTTATCAGATTCATTTAAATCTGCGATCAATAAAATTCGTTTTGCAGATGATGAAAAATCACTTAAAAAAGCACTCGATACCCTTAAAAAATCGCTTTTAAAAGCAGATGTACACCATAAGGTAGTGCGTGACCTAGTTAAAACTGTTGAACTTGAAACCAAGAGAAAGGGGATTGGGAAAGAGAGTTTTTTACTTGCTTTGAAAAATGCTTTAACCGATACCCTTACCGCTCCGGGCAACCAGGGATTTGTTTTCGCTTCCAAACCGCCGACAATTGCCTTGATGTGTGGTCTTCAGGGTAGTGGTAAGACGACTACAACTGTTAAACTCGCCAACTTTTTAAAACAGAAAAAGAAAAAAGTTTTGGTTGCTGCTTGTGACTTGCAGAGACTCGCGGCAGTTGAACAGTTGAAGCAGCTTTGTGAACAAAATGAGATTGATCTATTTTTTGAAGAGGATGAAAAAAATCCTGTCAAAATTGCCAAAGATGCTCTTAAACGTGCCAAAGAAGGACTTTATGATGTATTGCTCGTCGATACAGCCGGTCGTCTGGCAATCGATGAAGAGTTGATGTCAGAACTCAAGTCAGTCAAAGAAGCGCTGAATCCTCATGAAGTATTTTATGTAGCAGATTCACTCACCGGGCAGGATGCTGTGCGTACAGCTGCAACATTTCATGACAATATGCATATTACCGGTGTGATTTTAACCAAGTATGACGGCGACAGTAAAGGTGGTGTTGCATTGGGTATTGCCAAACAGATTGGCATACCGCTTCGTTTCATAGGTACAGGTGAAAAGATTCCGGATATTGAGCAGTTTTTACCGGATCGTATTGTCAGTCGTCTGATGGGCGAAGGTGACCTTCTGACACTGGCGGAAAAGACTTCCGATATTATCGATGAAAAGAAGGCAAAAAAGCTTACTTCAAAAATCAAGAAGGGACAGTTCAACTTTAATGATTTTATCGATCAGCTGGAGAGCATGAAGAAGCTGGGAAGTATGAAGTCGTTGCTGGGGATGATTCCGGGAATGTCCGGTATGGCTAGCAAGATTCAGGATATGGATCTGGAAAACTCCAAAGAGATTAAACATATTAAAGCGATGATCGGCTCAATGACACCAAAAGAGCGTGAAAATCCTGCACTTTTGAACAACAGCCGAAAAAAGAGGATTGCAGCGGGTGCGGGACTTTCCCAGACGGAAGTGAACCGTTTTCTCAAACAGTTTCAGAATGCTGCCAAAATGGCAAAGAAATTTTCGGGTAAAAAAGGGATGAAAGATCTTGAAAATTTAATGGCACAGCAAAACAAAATGCATATTCCAAGGTAAAAAAAAGGAAAAGTGGGTATAATACCGCGCTTAATAGTACGGCTTAGCAGTCTTAAATCGTTTAAAAGTGCTAAGCCGTTTCATGAAATAAAGATATAACATTAGGAGAATTTATGGCAACAGTTATCAGACTTACAAGAATGGGTAGAAAGAAAAAACCTTTTTACAGAATCGTAGTGACAGACAGCAGAAAAAGAAGAGATGGTGGTTGGATCGAGTCTATCGGTTATTATAATCCTTTGACTGAACCTGAAACAATCAAGTTCGACAAAGAGAGACTGGACTACTGGAAAAGTGTCGGTGCGAAAATGAGCGACAGAGTAGCGCGCATTACGAAGTAACAATGGCTGACAAATTTATCTACACTTTCGCGACGCTGATTGCGAGTAAACCTGATGAAATCAAGGTTGAGCGAAAAGATGTAGATGAAACATTTTCGGAAATTACCGTCATTGCGGATAAAAGCGATACCGGAAAACTGATTGGCAAAGAGGGAAAGATGATTTCCGCTTTGAAATCGGTGATTTCAGGCTGCAAAGCCAAAGAGAACAGATCGTACCGCATTGTCATCAAATCTCATGAAGAGTGATGAAAAGATACATATTGCCACAATCGGCAAATGTGTCGGTCTTCGTGGTGATTTGAAACTTCACCTGCATACGGATTTTCCCCAGCAGTTTACGACTGGGAAAAGTTTTGTTACTGATAAAAATACCCAACTTACGATTCATACTTACAATCCCGAAACCTCGCTTATTCAATTTGTCGGTTATGGTGATCGCACTGCTGCAAGTAAACTGACCAATCAAAAACTTTTTACAACTAAAAGCAGAAGTAAAGAGGAGTGTGGACTCAAAGAGGGGGAATATTTTTGGTTCGATTTAGTCGGGGCAGTTGTAAAAGAGGGTGATTTGGTACTGGGTAAAGTTGATGAGATCGACCGTATTGTCAATACGGACTATTTGATTGTCAGGACAGATGCAAAACTTGTGGAAAAAGGTTTGTCAAAGAAGTTTTACATTCCCTATATTCCAAAATATATTGACCATTTTGACGAAGTTTCCAAAACTGTATTGACAGAGGGTGCTTACGATATTTTAGAGGCGAGTTAGTGCGTTTTTCTTTTGTTACACTCTTTCCACAGTTGATAGCGCCCTATTTTGAAGCATCAATTTTGAAACGGGCAGTGGAAAAGGGATTGATAGAGACGGATTACTACAATCCAAGAGAATATACCACAAACAAACATCTCAAAGTAGATGCCCCTCAGGCAGGCGGCGGTGCAGGGCAGGTAATGTTCCCGCAGCCTCTGGATGATCTTCTTACTGAAATCAGACGAAAGAGCAGTGATGCCTGGATTCTCTTTCCTTTGCCTGCTGCAAAACCTTTTAAACAGATTGATGCCAAACGGCTGGCGTCAAAGAGACATATTGTTTTTGTGAGTGGAAGGTATGAAGGTATTGATGAGAGAATTATTGAAAAGTATGCAGATGAAGTATTTTCAATAGGTGATTTTATTTTAACCGGAGGAGAACTTCCTTCACTGGTGATGTGTGATGCAATAAGCAGAAATATTCCCGGTGTGCTTGGAAACGAAGATTCTCTGACGGAAGAGAGCTTTGAAGATTTACTTCTGGAAGCACCAACCTTTACCAAACCCAATATTTTTGACAATTCTTCAATCATCAAAGAATATTTAAAGGGCAATCATGGTAAAATCCACGCTCTTAAACGAGAATTGTCACTCAAAAAGACAAAATATTTTAGACCAGATCTATATGAAAAAGTGAATATCAAACATTTAGAGGATAAAAAATGAGAAATAAGTATATCGACGCTTTTGAGGCGAAGCAGGTTGAAGGAAAAGAGATTCCTGATTTTAGAGCAGGTGATACATTAAGAGTTGCCGTTATCATTAAAGAGGGTGACAAAACAAGAGTTCAGAATTTCGAAGGTGTTTGTATTGCAAGACGCGGTCAGGGAACAAGCGAGACTTTTATGGTAAGAAAAATCGGTGCAAACCAGGTTGGTGTAGAGAGAATTTTCCCACTTTACTCAGAAAGTATCGAGAGTATCAAAGTACTCAGACGTGGTCGTGTAAGACGTGCAAAACTTTTCTATCTAAGAGAGAGACGCGGTAAAGCGGCAAGAATCAGAGAGCTTAAAAAGTAAGCTTCTCTTTTTCCTTTCAGGCAGTCAAGCTGCCTTCTTTTTTTCTATTTTTAGTTTTTTAGTATTTATCCCGCATCGCTCTTTTTGCTTCGCGATCCGCTTCTTTTCTTTTTAATGTTTCCCTTTTGTCATGTATCTTTTTACCGCGAGCCAGCGCAATTTGTACCTTTGCCAGGTTTTTATGGTTGAAATAGATACTTAACGGAACAATTGTCAAACCATCTTTGGTTGTTTTCCCAATCAGTTTATCTATCTCTTTGCGGTGCAGCAACAACTTTCTCGGTCGTGTTTCATCCGGTTTGAAATGGGGGTTTGTAGTATCAAAATAGGAGATATGGGCATTCATGAGAAAAGCTTCATTTTTGATAATCTTGACAAAACTGTCCTTGAGGTTAACACGTCCTGCCCGGAGTGCTTTGACTTCACTCCCTTTCAGTGCTATACCTGCTTCATACTTTTCTAAAATCTCATAATCATGAAATGCTTTTTTATTTCTGGCAACTGTTTTTCCCAAGTTATTCCTTTTCTATTCTGAAAAATGTACTTCCGCTTCCGCTGAAAAACCATCCCTCTGTGGCGTACTCCTGAAGTTTGGGATAAAGATCCAGTGCAGGCGGAAAGAGATCGTTTAATATTTGTGGCGTATACGCTTGAAGTATATCGGCACTTTTTTGTGTTATGAGCTTTTTAGCCAAATTTTCATTTTCTGTCAAGTGTTGCAGATAATGCTCTCTGAATTGTCGGTAAACTTTTGCAGTATCACAGGCTACAGGTGGTGTGTAGGTTGCAATATGTAACGGCTCCTCTTCAAAAGGTTCGACAATCTCTCCGATACCGCTGACATTTGCGGCAGGATAGCCGGCGGTAAAAAATGGAACATCAGCGCCTATCCTGGCACCGATCTCTCCGAGTGTTTTTCTATCCAGTTTTAAATCACAGACTTCATTTGCCAGTCTTAAAAATGCTGCTGCATCCGAACTGCCGCCGCCAAGACCTGCAAATTCCGGGATCGCTTTTTCGACAATAACTTTATGTTCATGGAAAAAATGTTCAAGTCTCTTGCTTTGTGTACTATGTTGTAAAAGTTTATATGCTTTATAAATGGTATTTTTTTCCAGAGGACAGCTAAACTCTCCCGCAAGTTCAAAATCTTTTCCTGCGTGCTCTTTTTTGTGAAAAAGAAGGGTATCATAAAGATTTTCTACGCGCATAAAGCGTGAGGAGAGCAGATGATACCCCTCTCTCGTACCGACAATTTTCAGAAAAATATTGACTTTGGCGTGCGCTTTGATCTTCATTTTTTGAGTTTGGTACTAAGTTTATGCAGTGCGTCAAGATCAAGTTGTCTGCTGGCTTCCTGATTGGCTTGCCGGATCTTTTCCCTGAGTTCACCTCTGAGAATGATCATCTCTCTGGGTGCTTCGATACCCAGTTTGACACTTCCTTTGGCTGTCTCTGTAACTTTGATAACAATATCATCCCCAAGAATGATCTCTTCACCTATTTTCCTCGATAGTATCAGCATAGTTAACTCCATTTAACAAGTATTTTACAAGACCTTCCCTGATCTCGATAATGGAAAACATAGTATCCAATTTTACCAGATAAACAGCTTCTTTTTGCTTTTGGAAATCTTCCAGCCGAACTTTTCTGCCCAGTTTCAAATCTTCCGGATTTCCCATGTAGAAATTCTCTTCCATATCCAGGTAGGGGAGGGGATCAAGGGCTTTTTCATTGTCATAGTAAAAAGAGCCTTCATGAAGTCTCTCCAGCATAGTGAGTGTTCCGTCGCATCCGAGTTTTTCAGAAATGAGTGCACCGATACTGCGAATATAGCCTCCCTCGCTGATGGTGATCTCAAAAGTGACAAAAGGGTGTCTATAGTGCAGCAGACGGATATTGTAAACAGTGGAAGTGATACTTTTGAGATCTACCTCTTTGTTGTTTCGCATCAGTGTGTAAGCACGTATGCCATTGACCTTTTTTGCAGAATATTTCGGAGGAAGGTAGTGGATTTCGCCTTTAAATGTATCTAAAATTTTGATAATCTCTTTTTCTGTGAAGGGAAGGATCTCTTTTACTTCGGAAATCTTTTCATTGTCGAGTGTTTCGCTGTATGCGCCCAGCCACAAAGTAGCACGATAGCTTTTGGGTGCTTTTTTCAAAAAGCGGAAAAGTTTTGTATATTTTCCAAAAGCTACGATCAGTACACCCTGGGCAAAAGGATCGAGAGTACCTGAAAAACCGGCTTTTTTGACGTTGTATTTACGTTTGATTTTACCCAAAAAACGGTTGGAACCGATTCCCGCAGGTTTCCAGGCTACAAAAAGTCTGTCGATGTTTGCTTTGGGCATCAAATCCTTTCCACAAAAGAGGCAAGGATATCGCGCTGTGTTCCGCCGAAATTGATTTTGAGTTTATATTCGCGTTTGACTTTGCTTACTTCCAGTACACGACCGACACCAAAGATTTTGTGTTTGACCAGTGTCCCTTTTTTGAAAGAAGTAGTGCGTTCGATTTTCAGTGACCCTTTGCTGACACCGCACTCCGCGAGGAACCGGCTTTTGCTTAGTTGTGCACGTTTCCCTTTGTAGTAACGTGTTGCAGAAGAGCTGAGGGTAAGTTCTTTCTTTGCACGTGTGATGGCAACATATCCCAGCCGTCTCTCTTCCTCAATATCGCATCCGTCACCGACCAGCGGGAAAAATCCCTCTTCCAGACCAATGACAAAAAGATGGTCAAATTCCAGTCCTTTACTGGCATGGATACTCATAATGGAGATGCTTCGTTCATCAATCTGGTCCTGATCACTTTGCAGCGTGATGTCATTGAGAAAACTCTCCAGTGTTGCATCATGATTTTGAATGACAAAGTCACGGTAGAGACCGTAAAATTCATCAATATTGAGTACTCTGTCACTGCCGTCGGGCATCTGTTCATAGTAGCTTCTGATACCAAAAGCATCTTCAAGGTTATCGATCAGATCGTAACTGCTCTCTTCCAGTTTTTTCTGAATATTTTCCAGGTCGGCGAAGAACTGTGTTATTGTTGCAAAAGCTTTTTTACTGATACTTTGCTGGATTAGTTCGTTTTTCTCCTGAAAAACAGTATAGATAGAACAGTTATTGGTATATGCCAGATCAAGCAGTTTGTCCAGCGTCGCTTTTCCCAGCCCGCGTTTGGGTTTGTTGATAACACGTTTGAGTGAAAAGTCATCATGAGGATTGGTAATAATACGCAGATAGGCGATAATATCTTTTACTTCGGCACGTTCGTAAAATTTCAGACCACCGACCATTTTGTAAGGTACACCTGCACGGTTGAGCGCTTCTTCGATGGAACGTGAAAGTGCGTTGATACGGTACAAAATAGCAATCTCTTTGGGATCGATGCCTCTTTCGATCAGTTTCCTGACACGCTGGGCAATCTCTTTTGCTTCACTGTTTTCATCATCAAAATGAATAAATTCGATCTCTTTGCCGGAATCTTTGGTACTTTCAAGTTTTTTACCCAAACGGTTCCGGTTGTGTTCGATCAGTTCATTGGCTGCTTTGAGGATAGCCTGGGTGGATCGGTAATTTTTTGTGAGTTTGATCACTTTCGTATTGTCGAAAACTTTGTCAAATTCCAGAATATTTTTGATATTGGCACCACGCCAGCCGTAGATACTCTGGTCATCATCACCGACAACACAGAGGTTATTGTGTGTGGAAGAGAGTTTCTGAAGGAGTTTAAACTGCAGATCGTTGGTATCCTGATACTCATCAACCAGTATATATTGGTATTTTTGGCTTATTTCACGGCAAAGGTCATCATTTTGTTCAAGAATCTTATAGGGAAGTGCCAGCAAGTCGTCAAAATCGACGAGGTTGTTCTGTTCAAGATAATCTTCATATTTTTGAAAGATAAGTGCAATTTTTTTATAGTTTTGCATTTGTGCTGCCGAAATCGCCTCTTCAGGAGTGATAAGATTGTTTTTAAATCTGGAAATCTCTGCCGCAACCATGGGAACAGGCAGATCGATATCAAAACTTTTAAGAATACGCTTTTTATCATCTGTATCGATAATAACAAAATTGTTAGATCTTCCCAGCTCCTGCATATGGTGTTTTAAAAAGAGAAGACCAAATTTATGAAAAGTACATAAAAGTGGTGGGTGCATGATCTGCTCATTCAGAAGCGCCATAGCACGCTGACGCATCTCTGATGCCGCTTTGTTGGTAAAGGTAAGTGTAAGAATAGAAGAGGGTGGTATACCGTTTTTGATCAGGTATGCGACACGGGAGGTGATAGTTTTGGTTTTGCCGCTTCCTGCACCTGCCAAAATAAGGATAGAACCATCAATCTGTCTTACTGCTTCACTTTGCGCCTCATTTAATTCTGCAAATATTCTTTCCATTGATAACTCTTGTTTTCTTTTATTATAGTTAAAAATCGATAAAAATCATATAATAAAGTTTCATGTTATTTACATTTATATAAATTTTTGTTATCATAACAAAAGATTATCAAATTTATATATTTATAAGGACGCATTATGCTAAAAGATTTTGCAAAATTGGGAACATTTTTGACGGTAGTAAAAGAACGGAGTTTCTCGAAAGCGTCGAAGAAACTGGGTATTTCCCAACCCGCAGTAACACAGCAGATAAAATGGCTGGAGGATTATCTCGACAGTAAAATCGTCGAGCGTAAAAAAAATGGTATTACTTTGACCAAAACAGGTGAAGAGTTGTATAAAATTGCCTTGCGCCTGGATAAATGTGTCAGTTCCGTTGAAAAAGAAATTATCCATATAATGAATAAAGAGCTTACTTTTATCATCGGTGCTTCTTTTACCATTGGAAACTATGTTTTACCTTCTTTTTTGAATGATATTAAAGAGGCAATTGACAATGATGTTTTGATTCAGGTGGATGTTACACAGGAGATTTTACAGAAACTGCTTGATAAAAAGATCGATATTGCGATGATAGAATCACCGATCTTTTTAGATGGTATCATCTACAGAGAGTGGTTGGAAGATGAATTTGTACTTTTCAGCAACCAGCCGCTGCCTAAAGTGGTGCGTCCTGAAATGCTCAAAGAGTTCAACTGGATATGTCGTGAAGAGGAGTCCCATACCCGAAGGGTGATTGCAGAAGCATTTGAAGAGGCAAACCTGGAATGTAAAGCATTTAATATCGCGACAACAGTGACAAGCCCGACAGCAGTTGTCCAAACCGTCCTGCGTGCGCCGAAAGAGGGAGAACAGACAGTGGCGATTATCTCCAAATATACAATCAACGATGAATTGGAAAGAGGGCAGTTGTATGCGTCAAAAATAAAAGGACTGGAATTTAAACGCTCTTTTTACCTGGCATATTTAAAAGAACGTAAACATGATGCGTTTATCGATAAAGTAGTCAGCTTCTTTATGCGAAAGAGAAAAATTTAGGAAGTTGAATTTCCTAACGTTTTTTCTTTAGGAGTTTCTGGTTTTCAGGATTGGAAAGAAAGATGTTTGTCGATTTTTCCACATCCGCTTTTTTTGGCATATGCTCTGGCGGTACGGAAAGATTGATAAAAATCGGTGTATCTTCGATAATAATCTGCACAATCGAATGAAGGGGTACTGTTACAAAGCTTCCTACATTCTGATGTCCGAATCCCGCTTCAAAATAGAGATTTTCCTCATCAAAACTACATGTCTCATAAGTATACTCTGCAATCACAAAAAGTGTAATAGGTTTAAAATTCTGCGTAATTTCAGAAGGTAAAACAGGATCGAATTTAATATCCGCGATATTGGTTAAAATAGAGAAATAGACCTCTTTGGATAAAAGCAGATCGATGATCTCTTTTATATGAAGTATCATCAGCTCATGAAAATCATGATCGCGAAGCAGTTGTTGTACCATTGTAAAAATACCTTATTGTTTTAAAATTTAAATGTAATATCTTTTAGCTGATAAAATCCTGTCATAGCGTTCATTATAGCAAATTTCGTACATTTTTGTAATGATTTACGATCCAGATCTTTGGTTTTTATCTTTTTTTCTGCCAGCAGAGATGCCCGGAGTGTACCCTCCAGAAGAGGGGTACGGGGTGTATACCAGTGCAATCCGTCAAAAAGTGCTATATTGGCGATAGAGGTATCGGTAAGCAATCCATCTTTGAGGATGATGATATCGTCGCAGCTGCCTTTTTGGGCAAAAAGTGTTTCGATTGTGCTTCTGTCTGTAGATTTATAACGATATGTCATATCTGATGCAATACAGTAAAAAGAGTTATATTTCCGACGTTTGTAGGGTGTGATTGTGACTTCCCTGATCTCTGTATCATAGAGAAGTTTGCAGCGAAAAACCCCTCTTTCATGAAACGGTTCGAGGGCGATATAATCTCTGATGTCATAATTGGGACAGAGGCTGAAGTTCTCTTTGATGGTACGATTGAGTCGTTTGTTATGGTAGTAGCTGTTTTGCACTGTTGCATTTTCAATTTTAATGGTTTCAAAAAAAAGGGACATAAATTTTCTCTTTTAGTTCGTTGTATTCACTGACAAGATCACTGTCGATGGTAATACCTCCCCCGCTTTTGTAAAGATACCCCGCTTCTGTTTTTTCAATAAAGCGGATCATGACGGCACTGTCAAGGTTCTCTCCGTCAAAAACACCGAAAATACCTGTAAAATATCCTCTTTTATAGTTCTCTACGCGTTTTATTATTTCTGTTGTGCTTTTCTTGGGTGCTCCTGTAATCGATCCTGCGGGAAGTAGTGTGGTTAAAATATCTCCCAGCCTATCCTGCCAGTTTCCGGGAAGATCACCCTCGATTTTGGAGCTGACTTGCAGCAGTTCGCGCTCCCCGGCTTTTATTTTGTCGATATAACGAAATTTTTTGACACGTACATTCTGTGCCACCATCGAGAGATCATTTCGCAGCAGATCAACTACCATCACATGCTCAGCCATCTCTTTTTCGTTATGCAGTATCAGGGATTTTGCATTGGGTATTTTGGCATCGATTGTACCTTTCATAGGGTAGGTAAAGATAGTATTGTTTTGAATTTTGACAAACCGCTCAGGTGTAAAACAGACAAATTTGTCCCGGTAACGAAGTTTGAATTTTGCGTCGGTATAACGATAGATATCCTCTAAATTGTGTCGAATAGAGAGTTTTGACGGGAAAGTGAGATTGAGAAGATAGGTATTGCCTTTTCTGATCTCTTCGATAACCTGATCAAAAGCCTGCTTATAGCTCTCAAAATCCACTGCTGTATAGCTGTAGTTTTTATCTTCTGTAATCTCATGAGGAAGTTTTTCATCCAGACTGAAACAGATATCTTCAGGCAGTTGTGCCAGCGGGTGTATGACAAAGTTTGAGAGATCGAAATCGATCATAAAAAAGATCGGTTCACGGGCTGTGCCGTAACGGTTTAGTATTTTCCGCAGTTTTGGATTCATTAACCGATCAGTGTTTCAAGTACTGCCATCCTTACAAATACACCGTTTTTGACCTGTTCAAGTACATGACAGCGCGGGTCAGCCAGCATAGCATCATCGATGTCTATATTCCGGTTTACAGGTCCGGGATGCATGATCATGATATCACGGTCTCCGATCAGCTTCCGGGTAATACAGAAATCAGTGGCGTAATCTTTTAAAGAGGCATAAATTTGATTGGTATGGCGTTCTGTCTGTGTTCTCAGACTCATGATGATATCGACATCGTCGATGATTTCCTGAATATAGTGTGTTTTACGATATGCCTTGATACGCGGCATAAAATGCGGAGGTGCCACAAGGGTGATATCGAGTCCGAAACGTGAAAGGAGTTCAATATTGGAGTTTGCGACACGGGAGTTTTTGATATCACCCACAATAGCGATTTTTTTGCCTTCTATATCCGGAAAATGTTCCATAATCGTAAAGAGATCCAGCAGTGCCTGTGTAGGATGGGCATGGGCACCGTCACCGCCGTTGACAATCGGACAGTTGACATAATTGGAGAGAATTTTCGGGACACCGGCATTTTGATGACGTACTACGATTGCATTTGGTTCCATGGCATCGAGGTTGGCTGCCGTGTCGAAAAGCGTTTCTCCCTTACTTGAAGAACTTTTGGAAACATCCAGGCTCACTACCTCTGCTCCCAGTTTTTTGGCTGCTACTTCAAAACTGCTTCTGGTACGCGTTGAGTTTTCAAAGAAAATAGTAATAATCAGTTTATTCTCAAGCGTTTTGACAATATCTCCGTTTTTAAACTTTTTTGCCTGTTTAAAAAGTGTTTCAATCTCGTCTTTGGTAAAATCTGCTGTATTGATTAAATGTTTCATGATAACTTCATGTTAGCATAAAAGCTCTTCACAATCGCTTCACGTTTTGGTATTATCATGAAGATATCAAAACAGGAAAGTTTCCTGTACAGATACTGTTTTTCAATTTTGTTTTGACAACTTTTTCGATGCGTCAAAAGGTTGTAAAATCAGGGAAAAACAGAGAGTTTGTAAAAAACTTGAAGGAGATTATGATGAAAAAAATATCAATTTTTTTACCACTTATTGCAGCGTTGGCACTGCATGCGGAATCTATCCAGTATACAACGTATGTCAAAGTGACCAAAAGTATACCGGAATATGAAACTGTGATAGAGCGTACGCCGACACAGGAGTGCTGGACAGAAGAGGTGCCTGTAACATACTATGAAACATATGATGCGCCACGCAGCAGTTACCGTCAGGGTGGAGATACTACGGCAGGTGCTATCATCGGTGGTGTGACAGGTGGTGTATTGGGGCATCAGATCGGCAAAGGTCGGGGAAAAGATGTCGCTACAGTGGCAGGGGCAGTTCTGGGAACGCTTGCAGGGCAGAATATGGCGAAGGGAAATCAGCAGAGTTACTATGAAGAACCCCGACGGGTTGCAAAAACGAGATATGAAAGAAAGAGACGCTGTACGACACGTTATACAGAACGCAAAGTACGTAATTTTGCAGGATATAAAAATATTGCCTATTATAAAGGTAAAAAAATTGTCAAATATAGTGACAGACGATTGAAGAGAATTCCTTTAACTGTTACAGTTACTTACTGATTTTCAGCAGAAGTTGGTCAACGATCTCTTCCAGATCATGTTGTACTGTATAATAGCCGGGAAAACGGGTATTGTAAAAAGGGTGTGTCGTCTTCAAAAAATCTTCAGGATCGCGAAGATTGACACACCAGTTAAAATCAATCTTTTTGTGTTCAAGATAAAAAAGATTCAGAAGAGTATCATTGATACAGCCAAGCCTGTCATGTGTTACTAAAAGTGTCGTAGCGTCAAAGAGTGTAATAAAATCACTGATGAAGTAGTCTTCATTCACCGGGACAAGCAATCCTCCAGCCCCTTCTATCAACAGTACATCACAGGAAGCTTTCAATATATGATATTTCTCAATAATTGGATCAATATGAATCTTTTTCCCGCCGGCTGCCACGAATGGTGCAGCGGGTAAAGGAAACTGCAGAGGGCAAATATCTTTTGTGCTGTATTGGTGATACCTTTTGTTTACCTTTTGTATACCTTCAAGTAGTATTGTCGCATCAGCCGGGTATTTGTTTACTCCTGTCTCTATCGGTTTGAAAACTCCTGGTTCCAGACCTTTTTCACTGAGCATACGGATAAGTTGCAAAGTTGTGTAGGTTTTACCCACATCTGTATTGGTCGCGGTAATAAAGATATCTTTCATAATAATAATATTACCAAATTACCAGTTAAGATGAAATTTAGGCACTTATTTATGAACTATTAACCAAAATTCGGTCAAAAATTGTATAATAATAAATGAATATGTTCAGTATAAGTATAAAAGGGTAGCAGGTGGAGCGCAAAAACGATGGTGAAGTAGAGTTTGAATCACTAGAAGAGCTTTCTGAGATCAAACGATATAAAGTTGTTTTGTTAAATGACGATTTTACCAGCATGGATTTTGTTGTAGAGATCTTGATGGAGCTTTTCGGGCATCCTTTGGACAGTGCGATCAACATTATGCTAAACATCCATAGAGAAGGTAGAGGAATCTGCGGTGTCTATACCTATGAGATTGCTGAGACAAAAATCTCCCAGGTACGTAAACGAGCCCTGGAAAACGAATATCCATTAAAAGCGATAATGGAGGAAGAGTAGAAAATATGTTAAATAAAGAGTTAAATTCAGTTTTAAACGAAGCGTTGGAGTTTGCCAAGAAGAGCAGACATGAATATGTTACCATAGAGCATGTTTTCTTTTCGTTGCTGACCAACGATCAGGCGATCAAGATATTGCAGAAATGCGGTGCCGATACAGCATTTTTACTGGAACGTATCAAAACCCATCTCGATTCAGTTTTTAAACCGCTGGCAGAAGAGAATTATCATGATCCTTTTGAAACTGTGGCGCTTGCAAGAGTTATTGATTCAATGATTACCAATATCAAAGGTGCTGATAAAAAACAGGCTAGTGTAGGAGATTTGCTTGCTGCACTGTTTGAAGAAGAACGTAGTTACAGCGTCTATCTTCTTAAGCAGCAGGGGGTTTCCAAACTGGCAATCCTGGAAGCGATTACAGAAGAGAAACATGAAACTGAACAGGTAACCAGTGCTCCCAAAGAGGATGGCGATCTGGCAAATTACACTATCAACCTCAATGAACTTGCAAGAAGCGGTAAAATCGATCCTGTCATAGGGCGTGAAGATGAACTCAACCGCGTTATGCAGATACTTTGCCGTCGAAAGAAAAACAATCCTCTGCTTGTAGGTGAACCGGGTGTCGGAAAAACAGCGATTATCGAAGGTCTGGCGCTGAAAATAGTCAATGACGAGACACCGGAAATCCTGAAAAATGCTTCCCTCTTCTCTCTGGATATAGGAGGACTTCTCTCCGGTACAAAGTACAGAGGTGACTTTGAAAAACGGCTCAAAGGTGTTTTAAGTGAGCTTGAAGAGATCGACAATGCAATTCTTTTTATCGATGAGATTCATACCATCGTCGGAGCAGGCTCTACAAGCGGCGGTTCCATGGATTTGTCGAATTTGCTGAAACCGGCACTGGCAAGCGGTGGGATTAAATGTATCGGGGCGACGACTTACAGTGAATTCAGAAACTTTTTCGATAAAGACAAAGCGTTAAGCAGAAGATTTGCAAAGATTGATGTCGAAGAGCCAAGTATCGAAGATACTTATCAGATTATTCTGGGGCTTCGTGACAAATATGAAGATCATCATAATGTCAAATACAGTGATACGGCGCTGAGAACCTCTGTAGAACTGGCCAAAAAATATATCAATGACAGATTTCTCCCAGATTCTGCAATCGATTTGATTGATGAAGTGGCAGCATCTTTTCATATTCAGGATGAGAAGAAAACAGATGTTACAGTAAACGATATCGAAAAGGTTATTGCCAAAATAGCGAATATTCCAAGTCGTCAGGTAAGCTCAGACGATAAAACAGTATTGAAAAATCTTGAAAAAGATCTTAAAAAAGCAGTTTTTGGACAAGATGATGCAATTGACGAACTTGCAAAAGCAGTCAAACGTGCACGTGCCGGACTTGGCAGACCTCATGCACCGATAGGTTCTTTCCTTTTTGCCGGACCGACAGGTGTGGGTAAAACGGAAGTTGCCAAAAAACTTGCAGAAACACTCGGTGTACATTTTGAGCGTTTCGACATGAGTGAATATATGGAGAAACACAATGTTGCCAGACTTATCGGTGCACCTCCGGGATATGTCGGTTATGAAGAGGGCGGACAGCTGACAGAAGCGATTCGCAAACATCCATATACCGTGCTCTTGCTGGATGAGGTGGAAAAAGCGCATCCGGATGTTATGAATATTCTCCTTCAGGTGATGGACAGTGCAACTCTAACGGACAATGACGGTGTGAAAACAGATTTTAGAAATGTTATTATCATCATGACCAGCAACCTTGGTGTAAAATCTGCACCGCAGGTAGGTTTCCATAAAGATGAGACACATAAGGCAGAATCTGCTATCGGTGATTTCTTCGCGCCTGAGTTCAGAAACAGACTTGATGCAGTCGTACACTTTAAACCGCTTGGTGAAGATGTGATGATCAATATTGTCGATAAATTCCTTCATGAACTTGAAGAACAGCTTGCAGAGAAGAAAATCACAATTGAAGCGACTGAAGAAGCGAAGAGATATTTTGCACAAAAAGGTTTTGATCCAACACTTGGTGCAAGGGTCATGGGACGTGTAATTCAGGATGAAGTAAAAACACCATTGACAGATGAAGTCCTTTTTGGTGCATTACAAGAAGGTGGTGTGGTGAAACTCTCTATGAAGGAGGATAAACTCCATATCGAGTATGAATCCGCAAAGCAGGCCGTTGATACCAGAAGTTAACCGCTTTAACTATATCTTCCCCAACCCCAGAGAAGCTTCTCCTGAAGGATTGGTGGCATGGGGAGGAGACCTTAAACCCGACCGGGTTATATCTGCTTATCTACAGGGAATTTTCCCCTGGTATAATGAAAACGATCCCATCTTATGGTGGTCTCCAGATCCCCGACTCGTCCTCTACCCCAAAGATATTAAAATTTCCAAAAGTCTCAGACGCAGTATGAAAAAGTTTGAAGTGCGTATAGATACCAACTTCGAAGCGGTAATGCGAAAATGCCGTGATGTGCGTATAGACAACGATGAGGGAACATGGATACTTGAAGAAGTCATAGAGAGTTATGTCCAAATACATCAAAGAGGTCTTGCCAAATCCTTTGAAGTCTATTTTGAAGGTGAACTGGTAGGAGGGCTTTATGGTATCGATCTTGGTAAAATCTTTTGCGGAGAGTCGATGTTCGCCACCAAAAGCGATGC
>CAZYZD010000036.1:0-7520 GCA_964651755.1 uncultured Sulfurospirillum sp.
TCATTTATCCTTCTTGGAGGAACTTTTAAAGCTTTTGCCAATGCATTTTGAGAAAGTTTATAAGGTTGCATAAACTCTTCAAAAAGTATTTCTCCAGGGTGAATAGGTAATATATCCATATCAAAAACTCCTAATGATAATCTACGATAAACACTTCATAAGCATCACCGTTTTCCCATTTAAAACAGACTCTATACTGTTTGTTTTAATAACCTGATCTCGATAGTATCTAATATCATCAACTTCATATAAGCTTTTCGTTGGATATTTTGCGGTAACTTTTTTGAAAATTTTCTGTGAAAAATCTTTTCACTCTCTTTGCATCTAAATGACTTTATCATTCTATATGGTATAACGACTATCGTTATAGTTTGCTTAAATTAGTTTGTTTAAAAAGGTAAAAATGGATGATAGATCCCTATGAGCAACTGATTTTGTGTCTACTGAATAGGGGGCATTCCAGATATATTGTTTTAAGTCGATTCGAGCTCCTTTTGTATAATCATCTTAATGAGTGCTTGATAAGGAATATCAAGCACGTTGGCTTTTGGTAAGGCGGCAAAGAGTCCTGTACCTTACCTCTCCAGCTCCTCCAGCGTTACATCTACACTTCTAACCAGCGAGTCGATGTTGTATCCACCTTCCAGTAAAAAGGCGACGGGTTTCTCTCCTGCGTAGTCGAGGATCTTTCGTACCACGCCGCGGATGCCCTCAAAGGTGATTTGCGCGGTGGAGATCATTTCATCTTTCATGAGATCATATCCCGCACTGACCAGCACGATGTCGAAGTCAAAATCTTTCGGTAGTTCGTCGTAAAAACGTAGCAGTTCCGCATCTTCGAGATAATCATGATAGGGGATATTTTTGGTGTATCCCAGACCTTCACCTTTTCCTGTCTCATCGCTGCTACCGGTGAAATAGGGGTAGTTGTTCTTTTCATGTGTACTGAAGTAAAAGACGGTCGGATCTTCGTAAAAGATATCCTGCGTGCCGTTGCCGTGGTGGACGTCGAAATCGATGATAATCACTTTGGCATAACCTGCTTCCTGTGCGTAGCGTGCCATCATGGCGACATTGTTGAAGATGCAGAACCCTTGTCCGGTGATAGTTTCGGCATGATGCCCAGGCGGGCGGAGGTTGAGAAATGCCCGCTTGCCGCCGTTTTGGAAAAATGTAACGGCGTTTTTGGTGCTGGTGGCGGCTTTGAGCGCTACTTCGTAGCTCATTTCAGAGACGATGGTATCGGCAGAGATGATCATGCGTACGCCGTTTTCGTATCCGTGTTCGATCCACTCTATGTATTCGTCATCATGTACCATCAGGAGTTCTTCCTTGTTGCCCATACGGCTGGGGATGGGAATGAAGTCATACTTTTCGGTAACAAGTTCGTCTATGGACTCAGTACGTACAGGCGTTTCAATATGTCCTGCCCCGGTATCATGAAGTGTGAAAAAAGGATCATATAGATAACCGATTTTATTCATTGTTCTTCTCCAATTGTGTGGGGTTTGTTTTTATTCCGGGATTTTGGATTGTTTTTGGTGCAGCAGCTACTTTTTCCTCCCCCGCATCCGGTGAAAAGTGTTGTAGTTGCAATGAGGATCGATAATGTATGGTTGATTTCTGGCATATGGGGCTCCCGGATAATATTTGTTTTAATTATACTTAAATTTGACAAAAAATGCTAGTTCCCTATTTTTAAAGCCTTTTTACAATCCTTGTTGATCTGTACATGAGTAAATAGCAGTTTCGAATATGCTATGATAATACAAAATGACTAAAAGGGTTTGCATGAAGATTAGTGCAGGTATTTTGCCCTATCGCAAAGGCAGTGCGGGATTGGAAGTTTATCTGGTGCATATGGGTGGACCTTACTGGCGAAATAAAGTGCGTTCATGGAGTATCGCCAAAGGGGAGGTCGAAGAGGGTGAAGATCTGTTGGAAGCTGCGAAACGGGAATTTTATGAAGAGACAGGGCAGCGGCTGGATGGGGTATTTGTGCCTCTGGGAAGAGTAAAAAGTTCGGGGAAAAAGATCTATGTCTGGGCATTGGAAGCAGAGCCTTCGGTGCAGATTGTTTCCAATACTTTTGAGATTGAGTGGCCGCCGGGATCGGGCAGAAAAGAGTTCTTTCCCGAAGTGGATCGGGCGGGGTGGTTTGATCTTGCTCAGGCAAAAGAGGTCTTGGTCAAATCACAGCTGCCTCTGTTGGAAAAGCTGGAAGAGCAGGTGGGTTAAAAGACGATTTTCCCCTCTCCCTGCAACCCTGCGATGATCTCTCTTGCTTTGGCGTGTCCGTTAAAAGCAGCTTTCCGGCACCACTCAAGTGCCTTTTCATGATCTTGTTCTACTCCTTCTCCTTTGTCATAAAGCAGTCCCAGGTTGTACTGGGCAGCGGAGAGTCCCTTTTCTGCGGCGCGGGAGAAACAGACGTAGGCTCGCTGGAAGTTCTGCGGTACGCCTTTGCCCTCTTTGTAGAGAACGCCGAGGTTGTTGAAGGCTTCCTTGTGTCCGCGTTTGGCGGCTTCTTCGTACCAAAACGCCGCTTCGGAGTAGTTTTGTGTGCAGCCTGCCCCCTGTTCGAACATCAACGCCACTTCGTACATCGCCAGATCGACTCCGGCAACTGCCGAGCGTAAAAAGAGTTCATGTGCTTTGGCAATATCCTGCGCGATATACTGGCTGGAGTTGGCATACATCAGTCCCATATTGAAGAGGGCGTAGGGTTGTTCCTGTTCGATCGCTTTTTCGTACCAAGTGATCGCTTTTTGCTCATCTTTTGCTACACCTTGTCCCTGCTGGTACATGTATCCGAGTGATGTCTGTGCATCGGCATTACCCGTGTGGGCTAATTTCTCATAAGCCGCAAAGGCTTCTTCATATTTTTTTTCGTTATATAGTTTGTGTGCTTCCTGAAGCGTCATAATCTAAAATCCTTTTGTATAAAAGAATATTATATCATATATATGGTTTAAGATATCACCAGGAGCCGCCGCCCCCGCCTCCTCCACCGCCTCCGGAAAATCCTCCGCCACCGCTGCTGCCGCCTGTGTTGGTTGCCGAGAGTGTGCTTATGCTGTGCAGATCACGATGTACTATGTAGAGGTTGTCGATAGGACCGTCGTACCAGGCGGGAGCGGTTTTAAATATTTCATAAAAAGAGAGCCAGTGTTTAGTGAGACCAAAGAGTATGGCGTAGGGAAGGAGTTTATCCAAAAACAACGGATCTTCTGCAACTCTTCGTTTGATCTCATCTTCTTTGACTCTTTTGATGAACTCTTCAAGTCCTTTGAGGTGCAGATATGCTTTAGCGCCTTTTGGTGTGTAGCTTCCGATTTTTTTATAGATCAGAAAGATAAAAATAATCCCCGCGACAAGCAGAGGGAGTGGTGTGAAAAAGATACTTTTCCAGTTCTCCTGCATAAGCATAGGTAAAGTGCTGAAAAAAGGAATTCCCGCAAATACCGCACCAAAAATCTTGTTCATGATGCCTTTTGCACTGAGTGCAATCCATAAACCCGCAACAACAAAGATGGAGATACCTCCCATCAACACAGTAGTAGTACTTCCAAGGGTTTTAACAGAGATGAAAAATGCCAGTGCCAATAGCGGTACGCCGTACATGGCACTTTTGATCAGAAATGTTTTACGAGCTTTTTGTGGATTTTCCTGCATATATCCCGCTTTGACAGACCATGTATAAAGCATCTTGTTGATTGTTTCAAATCCCTCTTTGATTGCTTCTGCCTTATTTGTGTCGTGGGAGTCGAGAAGAAAGATATCGTCTTCGGGGAAGAGGATATGTTCCAGCAGGTATTTTTCATCTTCTGTGAGTGTTTTGGGGTCTTTTTGTGTTCTTTGCAAAACGGTTAATTTATCATTTTTGAGGATATCAAGATACCCTTTTTGTGCCAGTTCTATTACTGCTGCCGCAAAGTCTGTTGTATCTGCTACTTTGTCCAGAAGCAAACCTGCCTGAAGTACATCTATCTCTTTTGGGGGTTTATACATTGGTGCGATGGAAGTGTTGCGGAGGGGAGAAGTATGCTGTCGGTAAAAACGGTAAAGATAAAAAAGAAATCCTCCCATCAATGACCAAGGCAAAAGACCGATCATGTAATCACTTTTGGACGTGATACTGTTCTCTTTGCCGCTTTGTTCCAGTAAACCCACTGGGTAGGCAACCTCTACGGTCAAACCTTCATGAGGAGCGAGATTTTTGGCAGTGACTTGAAGATGCTGTGTATCTATCCAGTGAAACTGCGCTTTTGTTAAGGTGGAGCCGTACTTTCCCGTGAAAGTGCGGATTTGTGTATTGTTTTTTGAAAGGGATGGCGGCAGAAAGATATCGACCGTAGCCTTTTGTATAGGTACAAGCCAGCCGGTGCCGATTGCGTTCCAGCGGATAGTGTCATGCTGTTCATCTCTGAAAAAAACACCTTTTTCGACACTGTAGCGGATTTGGTAGAGGTGTGTACCGCTGATAGTTTTGTTGGGGTCTCCGATCTTGATGCGGATCATATCGCCTGCATCGGAAGAGGTTGTTGTTTTCTGCCAGGGGACTTTGTTTCCATCCATCAAAACAGTGAAATTATCCAGCCCTATATCTTTAGGCAGAAAGTCAGTCTGGACAGTATAGGGGATATCACGGTAGATACCATGTCTTTGCGTCTCTCCAAAGTCATAGCGTATAGCTTCTTCTATTTCAAGAGAACCGGACTGGAAGACCGTGATTTTTACATGATACTCAGAAATCGTTTCTGCATAAAGAGATGCAACAAAAAGGAGAAAGAGAAGCAGTTTCTTCATAGCTCTATCTTGGGCATCTCTCTTGCTTTTTCATCATCAAGTTCGAAATACTCTCTTGGTGTGAAGTGGAACTTATTTGCGATGATGAGATCGGGGAAACTTTCGATTTTCGCGTTGTAATCACGCACGACTGCGTTGTAGTAGCGTCTGGCGTTTTGCAATGCCTCTTCGATAGTGCTCAGTTCGTTTTGCAGTTTTAGGAAAGTGGTATTGGCTTTGAGATCAGGGTAGTTCTCTGCCAGAGCAAAGAGTTTTCCCAGTGAGTGAGAGAGGATATTTTCCGCTTTCTCCTTCTCTTTGATATCGCTTGCTTGCATACCCATCGTGCGTGCTTTGACGATCTCTTCGAGGGTCGATTTTTCATACTCTTTGTACCCTTTGACTGTTTCGATGAGTGCCGGGATGAGGTCATGTCGTCGTTTGAGTTGCACGTCAATGTCCGACCAGGCTGCATCGATACGTGCTTTTAGTGAGACAAATCCGTTATAGATAGCGATGAAATAGACAGCAGTGGCAACAATGATAAATAGTAAAATAAGACCAAAGTTCATGAAGTACTCCTTATGGTAAAAACGCTATAAGTCCTCTTTCTTAACTACTCTTTTAAGATAGAGTATAGTTAAGAAAGAAATCTAAGGATATTATGCCATATTTTGAAGCATTTAGTTGTTTTTTATCTTCTTTAGCCACTCATCGAGTGTTTTTTCAAATGCCATCTGTTTTGATTCGTAAAACTTCAAAGGTTTCTGGAGATATTTTTGTTCGACCCAGCCGTTAAAGTTATGTGGATAGAGGTATCCTTTGGGAGAGGGGCTTTTGAGGTGATCAGGAACGGGGAGGGGAGGATTGTTTTCGACATATTTGAGTGCATCGTTGATGGCAGTGTAGGCGGCGTTTGATTTGGGTGAAGCGGCGAGGTAGATGACGCATTGTGAGAGGATGATGCGACTTTCGGGGTAGCCGATTTTGGAGACGGCGGTCATGGTGCTTACGGCGAGGTTTAGGGCATTTGGGTTGGCGTTGCCGATATCTTCACTGGCAAGTATCACCAGCCGTCTGGCGATAAACTCAGGGTTTTCCGCTCCGTCGATAAGGCGTGCCAGATAGTAGAGCGCTGCATCGACATCGCTTCCACGGATACTTTTGATAAGAGCGGAGGCAAGATTATAGTGGGTGTCGTCGCTGCTTGTGCCGTCTTTGAGCATCGTCGGTCGCAGTGATTTGAGTGTATCGAGGGTGATGTGCTTATCGACTTTGACGGCAAACTCCAAAAGATTGAGTAGTGCCCGGCTATCTCCCGCGCTGGAGCTGATCAGGTAGTTCCTGGCATCGTCGTCGATTGTAAAATCGATTTTGCTCTGTACGCGTTCTAAAAGAGATTGTAGGTCTTCGTGGGTTAGCGGTTTGAACTCAAAGAGCATCGAACGGGAGCGGATACCCGAGGTAAGGGTAAAGTAGGGGTTTTCGGTCGAAGCGCCGATAACGACGGCGATATTTTCCTCCATGGGAATGAGTAAAACTTCCTGTTGTGTCTTGCTTAGACGATGCACTTCATCGACAAAGATGACAGGCTTTACCAAAGTACCTTTGTATTGGGCGAAGATTTTGCGAAACTGCTCCACTTTCAGACTGGTGGCGTCGAGTTCGTAAAAAGGGGCATCAAGGGTTTTTGCGATGATTTTTGCCATCGTCGTTTTACCGCATCCGGGAGGTCCGAAGAAGAAAGAGTGGGGGATATTTCCCGATTTTAAAAGTTTGTAAAAAGCACTTTGCGGTGAGACAAGATGTTTTTGCCCCACCATCTCTTCGATGGTTTTGGGGCGAAAGATTTTGGCAAAATCAGTCACGGTTTTTCTTGAGTCCTTGGAGGTAAGTATGGAGTGAGTGGTACTCCGTTTTGGTTAGAAAACGGCTTTTCCCCGGTGGGATATCGAGGCTGATACCGCCGAACTCCACACGTTTGAGATCCATCACATCGGCATCGAAGTAGCCGAAAAAACGGCGCAGCTCTCGGTTTTTGCCTTCGTTTATGGCGACTTTTAGTTTGGTGTATCCGCCGCTCTCTTTTTGGATCTTGTACCAGAGAAAAGGGGCAAAGTCCATCGAGACGATATCAGATTTCGGGTGTGCCCCTTTGGTAGCGACATCTGCATGCAAGCCTCTTTTCATCGCCTCCTCCATTGCTTCGGTGACGCTCCCTTTGATTTTGAGAAAGTAGACGCGTTCGAGATTACTTGTCATCAGCGCGGTAGCGACATCCGGAGCATCTGTGAGCAGTACCAAACCTTCACTGGCATAGTCAAGCCGCCCGATGGGGATGAAGTGGTGGTAACGTTTGGAGAGATTGTCGTAGATCGTTTTGCGCCCGCGGTCATCTTTTTTGGTGACAAGCTCCCCTTTTTGTTTGTTGTAAACCAAAACGGTAAATTCATTTTTAGGGTGCACAAAGCGTCCCTTGAGGTAGACTTTGTCGCCTTTTTGTACCTTTGTGGAGAGATCGGTAACGACTTGCCCTTTGATCTTGACATGCCCGTTTTTGATCAGCTCATCCGCTTCACGGCGGGAGTATTTGGTGTTGTGCGAGAGGTATTTGTTGAGTCTGATACCTTCAGATTGTTGTTGTTTCATTTGATTCCTGTGTTTTGTATCGTTGTGCGAAAATATTGATAAACTTTAAAGCGATTATACAGCGTTTTTGATCATTTGGCAAA
>CAZYZD010000036.1:7620-19550 GCA_964651755.1 uncultured Sulfurospirillum sp.
TTGTTTTCGATTTTTAGTTCGACCTTTGTATCTTTTCCTACACCCAGCTCTTTCAGTAACGATTTGGGCAGACGGATTGCCAAACTATTACCCCACTCTTTAACGACTGCTTCCATACGCTCTCCCTTGTCTATACTTTGTAGATACATTTTAGCGAAAAGAGAGGAATTTTGCAAGTGCTATTTTATCCCTGCTTCGACGAGGTCGTGGATGTGTAAGATCCCCTCGATATTTTTCTCTTCATCGGTGATGACCAGATGCTGGAGTTTGTTTTGTTCGATGATCTTCAGTGCATCACTGGCGAGCATGTTTGCGTCGGTGATGTATTTTGGGTTTTTGGTGGCATATTCACTCGCTTTTGCGTCGAGTGAAAAGTCCTCTTTCATGAGTGCGCGTCTGAGGTCTCCGTCGCTGAGTACGCCTTCGAGTTTGCCGTTTTGTGAGATGAGTACATTTCCCAGCCGTCCTTCACTCATGACAACGATGGTATCTTTGAGTGGTGTATCGGGTGAAACGACAGGAAGATTCTCTGTTCTCATGAGATCTTTGATTTTGACAAAGAGCATTTTCCCCAGACTTCCACCAGGATGAAAAGAGGCAAAATCCTCTTTCTGAAACCCTCTCTTTTCCATCATGCAGACTGCAAGTGCATCGCCGAGTGCCATCGTCAGTGTGGTGGAGGAGGTAGGTGCTACACCTAGTGGACAGGCTTCTTTGCTTACTTTGACAGGGATAAAAACATCGGCATATTTACCCAAAGTGGTGTTTTTATCTTTTGCCATCGCAATAAGCGGGATATCAAATCGTTTGATATGAGGTAGAATTTTAGTTAACTCTTCACTTTCTCCACTGTAACTGATAGCCAAAACAGCGTCTTCTTTGCCTATCATCCCAAGATCACCGTGTAATGCTTCGGTAGGATGGAGGAAAAAGCTGCTGGTACCTGTACTGGCAAATGTGGCTGCCATCTTTGAACCTACGAGCCCACTTTTTCCTACACCAGTGACAATAAGTTTCCCTCTGATGTTTGAAATAAGATCAACAGCTTGATTGATTTCATCACCCAGGGCTGCAGCACTAAGCTGCAGCTCTCTGGATTCGATTGTGAGAACATTTTTTGCGATATTTATATAGTTCATCTGACCTACATTATGAAGATTGTCGGAACAATTGTCGGATATTTTTTCATCTGTCTGAAAATGTGTTTTCTCACAACTTGTCTGAGGGTATTTTCAACAATTCTTGGATCCTCAAGCTGTTCCGGCTTCGCATTGATAAGGAATTGATCCAATATATCTTCAATCTCTTTGGAAAATGCTTTATCTTTTTTATCCGGCACAATACCATAAGTCCGTACAACTGGTTTGTTGATCAATTTTTTTGTTTGCTGATCAATCTGTGCAACGATCATGACAACACCTGCTTCTGCAAGATTTTGCCGGTCAATAACAACATCATTTTCAATCTGTTTATTCATTTGGTTATCGATGTATGTTTTGCCAGCTTTGACAGTACCCACTTTTTTAAGACCTCGCTGGCTGACTTCTATCTGGTCTCCGTCACTCATGAGATAAATATTTCTTGGAGTGATACCACAAGCAATACCAGTCTGTGCATGTTTATGGATATGGTTGTATTCACCGTGTACCGGCATGAAAAATTTTGGTTTGACAAGACGCAGCATCAGTTTTTGCTCTTCTATCGCAGCGTGCCCGCTGACGTGAATTTCGCTGAAATCCTGATAGGCTACCTTCGCACCTGCTTTGATCAGGTAGTTGAGTACACGAGAAACACTCGCCTCATTTCCCGGAATCGCTTTTGCCGAGATGATGATTTGATCGGTCGGCTTGATTTTAACATGTCTGTGCTCATCTGTTGCCATTCTGAAAAGGGCGCTCATCGTTTCACCCTGGCTCCCTGTTGTAACAATCAGAACATCTTTATCGTCATATTTGTTAACTTCATGTGGATCTATAAAAATGCGTCTGTCCAGGTTGATATATCCCAGCTCCATCGCAATATCGAGGTTTCTTTCCATTGAACGACCGATAACACATACTTTTCTGTTGTACTTGATACCATGCTGGATTGCCTGATATACCCTGTGGATATTCGAGGAGAATGTAGACATAATGACACGTCCTTTAGCATTGCTGAAGATACGGTCAAAGGTAGGTCCTACAGTACTTTCACTTTTTGTGATTCCTTCTTTGTAAGAGTTGGTACTGTCACTTAAGAGCAGTAAAACACCTTTTTCGCCGTAGTGTGCAAACCTGTGAAGATCTGTAGGTTGTCCGTCTATCGGGGTATGATCTATCTTGAAGTCACCGGTATGGATGATTGTTCCTGCTTCTGTGGTAATTGCCAGAGAAGAAGCATCGATAATAGAATGCGTTACATGCATCCATTCGATTTCAAAATCTCCGATTTTATAGATTTTTCTTTTTTCAATCGGTCTGAAATAACTTTTGTCTTTTTTAAGTCCATGTTCATCAAATTTATTGGAAATCATACCCAGTGGGAGGGGTGTTCCGTAGATTGGAAATTTGAACTGTTTGAAAAAGTATGGTACAGCACCGATATGATCTTCATGTGCATGGGTGATGATGATACCGTCTATCTTATCTTTGATTTTACGAATATATCCAAAATCCGGTACCAGAATATCTACACCGTGCATATCTTCAGAAGGGAAACTCATTCCAATATCAATGATAATCGCGGAGGTATTGGTTTCCATGACCATAAAGTTACCGCCGATTTCTCCCAGACCGCCAAGCGGTGTGATTTTTACACTGGCATTGGATGCTTTGACATTGTTATATGTGGTGAGCGCATCGGTACGTACTTTTTTATTTGCTTTGATAGCATCTTTGATAGCAATTTCCCAATCCTGATTTCCCAGTTTTGCAGAAAATTTTGGAGGACCTTTGCGTTTTTTGGGTCTGTTTTGTCCTTTCTCCTGTTGGTTTTGTCGTCCCTGTCCTTGTCCCTGTTTTTGGTTTTTACTTTGGTTATTTCTTCTATTGTTTTGGTTGTTTTTGTTTTGATTTGGGTTGCGTTTTTGACCACTATTATTTTCTTGATTGTTGTTGTTTTCTTCCATTATGTAATTCCCTATTTATTTAAATTTTTAAACAATAGGTGATAATCTGAAGTCTTGAGTTGATGAGGTCTTGCTATTAAAGGTATTTCAAGTTTTTCAAACTGATCCAAAAGAATCTCTTTTGGATAAATATTTTGCAGATTTTTGATCAAAACTTTTCTGGGCTGCTTGAATGCAGCTTTTAAAAAGTCTTTGAAAGATTCCAGTTCATCGGATGTTTCAAAGAGATCAGTATCTATATAGTTTCTAAATTTATCCAGTTTTAATACAGCAGAAGTTACTTTTGGCGGAGGATCGAAACATTCGCTTCCTACATCAAAAAGAATCTGTGCTTTTGAAATACTATTTGCTAAAATCGACAGCGCTGAAAAAGTTTTGTCTTCTGTTTTGGAGGCAAATTTGACAGCTACCTCTTTTTGTATCATTACCAAAATTGTACTGCACTTACTGTCGCCAAGTGCTTTTAGAATGATATTTGTCGCGACATAATAAGGCAGGTTTGCAATGAGATGGTACTCTTCATCTCTCAACGAGTCGTGTCTCCACTCCTCTAATACATCGTTACAAACCAGTTTCAGCTGACCGTTTTTTATCTCAGTCTCAAATCTCTTTTGCAAATAACCGCATAACTCTAAGTCAATTTCAAAAGCTACTACACGTTTTTTGTTTTGCAGTAGCTCTTTCGTTAAATCACCTAAGCCAGGTCCAATCTCAACAACCAGTTTGTTGTCGTTGGGCATCGCTTGGATGATCTTTTGTTTAACAGACTCATCTTTTAAAAAATTTTGACCAAATTTTTTCTTTGCTTTAATCAACTGCCGAGCCTTTACATAAAAACAGGGGGATTATACTTTAAGTTTGCTTAAAGTTTGTTGACGACTGTTTGATAGGGTGCTAATTTGACAAAGATGGAGATTATTTCTCCATCTTACCTTTCCATCCAAACATAACCCCGCCTGAGAGTTCTTTTACATCTTTGTATCCTACTTGTCTGGAGAGAAAATCTCCGACGATTTTTGTACGGCTGGCGGTTCTGCATACCAGGATAATAGGTTTTGATTTATCCGGAGCTACTTTATATAGAGCGTCAAGAAACTTTTGTACATCGTAGTTGCCACGTTCGTCAAAGAACATGATTTTGTGTGCTCCCGGGATGACACCTGTCTCTTTCCACTCACCCGGTGTTCTGATATCTATAACCGGGGCATTCTCAGCCTGAAGTTTTTTTAATTCTTCCGCATCTATGCCCGTAAAATTAGCAAAAAGAATTGCCTGAAGTGTAAAAATGAGTATCAAAATTTTTTTAAACATTTGTATTTTCCTTATTTGATTTTATTAAAGGTGAAATGTTATCTTTTTTTATGAAAATTTTCAAGAGAACATTTCTACTGAATTACTATTTTTTGTTTTTCTTTACAGGGAATTGGTTTGTTACAGGGGGATATTGTATTGTTTTGTTCTGCTTGTGTGGTGTTAAGATCCATATCGTCATTTGCTTCTTTGAGGATATTCAAAAAGGCATCTGGTCGGAAGCCGCCTACTTTTTTTTCAAGTACTTCCTCTTTTGTCTCAGGATCTATAAAGAAAAAAGTGGGTGAATCTATAACCGAGAAACGTTGTGGATAACGATCTTTTTCTATATCTTTGATTACAACAAAATAGTGTTTGTTCAGATATTCCAAAACAGGTTTTCTCTCAAAAACAATATCTTTCATATAATCACAAACAGGACATCCTTTGTATGTCATCATCAGAAGAACAAGTTTGTCCTCTTTCTTTGCTTTATATATGGCATTTTTATAAGAGTATACTGTTTTTAATTCATTGGCTGCAAGCAGAGCAAATACTATTGTAAGTAAAAGTATGATTTTTTTCATTTACGTAATTCCTGTAAATTATAATCCGACATTATAACGGATTATTGTGTAAAGATTGTGAAAGTAAAAAAATAAATAAAACTTTTTAAAAAAAATCTTTATATAGTTAACTAATCTTTATTTCGCTATTATCATTATTATGAATGAAATACCTTTGGATAAGCTTATTATTTGTTCAGAGTGTCATACGCTGCATCGTAAAATAAAACTCAAAGATGCAAAAGCAGCTTATTGTGATGAATGTGAAAAGCTATTATACCATCGTCATGATAATTTGAAAGAAAAAGCATTTGCCCTTGCACTTGCTACTTTGATTACATTTTTGATGGCAAGCTCTTTTGCAATTGTAAAAATAGAGATGAATGGTGTTTGGCATGGATTGACACTTCCTTTTGTTTTTATGACACTGTTTAAAGAGGAGTTTTTTGTTGTCGGTATGATTGTCAGTTTTCTGATTTTTGTAATTCCGATGCTTTATATAGTGATTTATACTTTTATAATGGTTTTGATGAATCTGCGGAGTGGGAAAGAGACAGTACGAAAACTTCTGGTGACACTTGCAATGCTGCGTCCATGGAATATGATTGAAATTTTTTTGATCAGTATTTTGGTAGCGCTTATAAAATTGATTGGATATGCACAGATTCAGTTTGGTGTCTCTTTCTGGGCACTGGTGGCTTTTATATTGCTCGATATCTATTTGACAAAAGCGATTCGTTTGGCTGATTTATGGGATCTGTGGGATGAAATCTACAATCAAAAGTAAACTGATATCCTGTCCGATATGTGATGCTGTCAATTTTGATACAGGAGAGGAGGTCATCTGTCGTCGCTGTAAGCATAAAATCTATCATGAAAAATCAAAGAGTTATGCACGCAGCTGGGCTTTTCTGCTCACTGCTATGATTTTATATCTTCCTGCCAATCTCTATCCTATTTTGATAACACGCCAAATGGGAAAAATAGAAGAAAATACAATCATAGGCGGTATTATATCTTTGTGGGAGCATGGAAGTTATCCGATTGCCTTGATTATTTTGTTTGCGTCGGTATTTGTACCTATCATCAAATTTATTATGTTACTCTATTTGCTGATTGCTGTTAAAATTGATACCGAAGCATCCAAAGTGGATAAACATAAACTTTTTTATATTACCGAGATTATCGGACCGTGGTCGATGGTGGATGTTTTTGTGGTGGCGATACTGGCGACACTGGTGCAGTATACCTATGTGAGTATCATTCCCGGAGTGGCTTCCACAGCATTTGCCCTGATGGTGATTTTTACGATGCTTGCAGCACATAGTTTTGACACACGGATGATTTTACAAAATAGATATGAAAAAGAGAAGGAGTAAGTATGGAGATACATGAACCCAAAAAGAGCAGAAAAAGTAAACTGTCATTATTGACTTCCATCTGGATAGTACCGGTTATTGCTCTTTTGATATCGCTTTGGTTCGCTTACCAGTATTTTGCACAACTTGGTCCTGAGATTCAGATTTTATTTAAAGAGAACAGCGGTTTGCAGGCAAACCAAAGTTATGTCAAATACCGGGATGTGCCGGTAGGTGTTGTCAAAGAGATTACACTCGATAAAAAGAGCGATAATGTTGTGGTTACCATACGGATGAACAAAGAGGCGGAACCATTTTTAAATGATGAAACAAAGTTCTGGATTGTCAAACCGGAAGTAGGGAGCGGCGGCATAAGCGGTTTGGATACACTGATTTCCGGTACCTACATTAAAATGTATGCAAAGAAAAAAGATGGAAAAAAAGTTAAAAAGATCTATGAAGGGCTGGAAAAACCTTACATAGACAGAAACTGTGATACAGGATATCGATATCATCTGAGTGCTCCTGATTCCAGAAACCTGCATATCGGAAGTCCTGTCTATTACCGGAAAATCCGTGTGGGAGAGATCGAAGATATTTATCTTGCCGAAGATGGCATGAAAGTCAATTTTGATGTTTTTATCAAGCATCCTTATACAAACTATATCAGTAAAGAGACAAAATTCTGGTTGATGAGCAATATCAGTTTTACCTTTAACCATTCCGGGTTTAATCTGGATATGGCACCTATGTCACATATTCTCAATGGCGGTATTACTTTCGATACCCCTGCGCGAATCATTCATGAAAAGCAGCAGGGAATTTCACATATCTTTTTTCTCTATAAAGATAAACTGGCAATGCAGAAAAAACGTATAGGACTTGGCAAAGCGCATCAGCATCACTATTTTATGCTGGTGGATGAGCCTATTGCCAAACTTGATGTTGGTGCGCCGGTAGAGTTTTTTGGTTTTCAGGTGGGAAGTGTGGTAGCGATGCATTCTGACTTTGACAATACTGTGAAGAAGATCATTTCAACGGTTGAAGTGGTGATCGATACTTCTGCTTTTGCTGACAGAAGTGATAAAAACACTAAAAATACAGAGAAGTTTTTTGAAAATGCAGTACAAAAAGGACTTCGTGCAAGGATATCCCAAAGTGATCCTATTACAGGAAGCCAGTATGTTGAACTGGTGTATGAAGGAAAAGAGGGGCAACGTACCATCGAACGCCTGGGGAACAAACAGATCCTTCCGACTATCAGAAGTAAAGATGTTGATATCGCACAGAAGTTGTCGTTGATTTTGGATAAAGTCAATGAACTTGATATCGAAGGATTGCTGGCAAGTGTGCAAAAAGCGGTTGATGATAATTCGGCACAAAGTGTGAAAATACTCAAAGAGTTTGCAGTAATTGCAAAAAATTTCAGGATTATCTCTTCTGATCCGGCACTGAAAAAAACACCAAAAAAGATTATTGCAATTTTAAATGAGACACATCAGACACTTGAGGCAATCAACGGGCTATTGCAGGCAAACGGCAATAAATCTGCATTGAGTAAAGAGATTACGATTACACTTCATGAATTGACAGATGCAGCAAGGTCGCTTGAACGTCTGAGCAACAAACTGGAGAAAAATCCAAATGCACTTATTTTCGGAGACAAATAGATGAAGTATATTACAGGATTGATCATTTTAATAGTTTTAGGAGGGTGCGGCGTAAAGCATCAATATTATATGTTGTCCGCACCCCATGAAATTACACCCGTCAAAAGTAACATCAAAAAAAATATAGGCGTGGAAACGTTGGAAATACCTTCCTATTTACAAGCAGGCAAGGTAGCTGTTTTAAAAGCGGATAACCAGCTTGTCTATCTCGATGATGCACTCTGGGCAGTCGATATGCAAAAAGATTTGACAGATAGTTTGATTTTTGATTTACAGAAAAGCTTGCCTGCGTGCAGGGTGTTTCACTACCCCTGGGAGGGATCAGGGAAGATAGACAAAAATGTAAAAATCAAAATAACCCGTTTTATAGCGAGAGGGAGTTATGTTTATCTTGACGCGGTAGTTCGGATCAACAGGAAGGATAAAATTATTTCACTCAAAATCCCTACAGATACAACAAACAAAACGGCGATTATAGAAAGTATGAAAAAAGCTTTTTTTGCCCTCGAACGTGAAGTGATCAACCTTTTAGACGATATAAAAGTATCAAAAAAACAGAGGTAAAAGATGGCAAAACTCAAAATAGGGGTATTGGTTGACGATCTGAATCTGCCGAAATTTCAGGCAGAGATTTTAAGAGAGTTACAAAAGAGTGACTGGTGTGAAATTGCACTTTTTGTCAAAAAACAGAAAAGTTATAATCCCTATCATCGATCAAAACGTTTTGCACTTTACCGCTTTTTGCAGAAGTTTGACGCAAAAGTCTTTGGAAAAAATACGCCCTACCTTGCCCCTGTATCGATAGAAGAGATACTCAAACAAAGTGACCTTCTGGAAGTGATTACCGAAGAGAGTGACTGTTTTGATGAAGTCAGTGACGCAGTAATCCGGAAAATATCGGCTTTCAGTCTGGATGTATTGCTGAACTTCGGTTTCAAATATATCACTGATGACCTTTTACACGCTGCTAAATACGGTATCTGGGAGTTTAGAAGCAAGTACAAACCGGCAGGTTTCTGGGAAGTGGTAGAGAATATACCCTATACAGAAGTGACACTTGAACGAGTCGGCAGTGCGCTGGATGCCGGATATATTCTGGATACTTTCAAAACTGTCACACACCAGAAGTCGATGCGTAAAAATTATGAACAACTGATGTGGCGGTCACATATGCTGATGGTGCGAAACCTCGAAAGAGTGGCAGAGCAGGGTGATGCCTATTTTGACAATAAAAAAACAGTAACATATTTTTACCATCAACACCCTGTTGAAAACTATACCCAAAAGAAGTTTTTTGATTTTCAGTTTGGTTTTACAGACGATCTTGGTGCCCAGACACCTTCAAACTTTCAGACAATTCGTGCCGTCTGGAAACTGACAGGAAAATATCTCAAGTTCAGTGCAAGAAAATTTTTCAAGATGGATCGGTGGATTATCCTTTACAGTGAGAACAGAGAAGGAAAAATCAGTCCGGATTTTGGTACCTACAAACGTATACCTCTGCCTTCGAACGATCATTTTCAGGCAGATCCTTTTATGTTCGATGACGGTGATAAAAGTTATCTCTTTTACGAAGAGCTGGACTACAAAACATTGAAAGGTTATCTGCTGGTTTCGGAGTATGATGAAGAGACAAAATCTTTTACAAACCCCAGAGAGATTCTCAGAAAGCCTTACCATCTCTCCTATCCGAACATCTTTCTTCATGAAGGAAAATACTATATGATTCCCGAAACACATGAAAACGAAACCGTAGATTTGTACGAAGCGGAAGAGTTCCCTGTAAAATGGAAAAAAGTACGTACTATGCTCTCGGGGCTGAAAGCAGTGGATGCGACACTTTACCAAAAAGAGGGTTACTGGTGGATGTTTGTCAATATCGCTGTAAAAGAGGGATTTTCACTCAATGACGAGCTTTATATTTATTACTGCAAAGATTTCAGAACAGATGAATGGCAGCCGCATAAGTTAAACCCAGTTGTTACCGATGTCACAACTGCAAGACCAGCGGGACATCTGCTTGCCAAAGAGGGGAAACTTTTCCGTCCTGCCCAGGATTGCAGCGGTGTTTACGGACGCGGTTTAGTGATCAACGAGATATTAAAATTGACACCGACGGAGTATCATGAAAGAGTAGCGCAACATATACGTGCCGACTTTGCCGATGATCTTGTTGCAGTGCACACCTTTAACCACTCGAAACGTTTCAGTGTGATCGATGCGATAAAAAGTCTTTAAAATCCGTACAGTTTACGGAAAAAACTGACAATCGGGTCAAACTCCACTTCTGCTGAAGAGGCAGCAACACGGGAAGTTCCAGAAGCAATGGAAGTATTGTTTTGCTGCTGATGTACAACAGGTGTGAAATCATGAATACCCTCAAGTTTCGCCCACTCCATGATTTGACGTAGCTCTCCGCTGTCCAGCCAGTACCCGTGCTCCTTGCAGCGGTCGATGATCACCCCACTTTTACCCTGGTAGTTTAGCCGAAGCATCACTCTCCTGCACTCGGGACACTTTTTGTAACGTACTTCACGCTCTCTTATCAGCGGGTTGTTTTTGACTTCATGAAGACGTTTAAGATCGTATCGTTCCGATTTTTTGATCTCGCTTTCCATAATCTCTTCAAGTTCACCAAAATCCAGAAAAATCCCGTCACAATGCTTACACTTTTCGATATAGAGCTGTCTGGCTTCGTCGATGAGGTGTGTATCGAGCAGAATATCACAGTTGGGGCAGACACGCTGAGGATTTTCATATACATCATAAGACTTTTTCAGATCTATTGCATTTCTGGTGTGGCAGTAGGGACAGATGATCCCTTCGATGGGTGCTCCGCAGTTTTGGCAGTTGTATGTCATGAAATACCCCGTAAAGTTGATATGATAATATCGGAGTTTTGAAAAATTTGTGTATAATTTTCCAAAAGGAGCGGTTATGGACTATCAAGCGATACTCGAAGAGATATACGAAGAGATACAACCCGAAATCGGTAAGGGCAAGGTGGCGGATTATATTCCCGCACTCTCGAATGTTGATCCGAAGCAGTTTGCCTTTTCTATCGTTACTGAGAAGGGTGAGACTTATCAGGTCGGCGATACACAAAAACAGTTTTCTATTCAGAGTATCTCCAAACTTTTCACCTTTACACTGGCACTCGATATCTACAGCCGTGATCTTTACAGAAGGGTAGGGGTGGAGCCTTCTGGAACACCTTTCAATTCACTGGTACAGCTGGAGTATGAACAGGGTATACCCAGAAACCCCTTCATCAACGCCGGTGCGCTTGTCATCACCGACAGCTTGATCAGCCACTATCAGGATGATTACAAAGCATTTGAGCGTATCATCAACTTTATCCGCGATATATCGGACGATCAGACCATCAGTTTCGATCCGGAAGTCTCATCTTCGGAGATGGAACACGGTTACAGAAACCTATCCCTAGCCAACCTCATGAAGAGTTTTGACAATCTGCAAAACGATCCAAGAGTCGTCGTGCAAACCTACTTTAAACAGTGTGCCATGAGTATGAGTACCGAAAAACTCGCCCGCGCCATGCTCTACCTGGCAAATGGAGGAACAGATCCATTGACTGAAAAGAACTATATCACCCCGCAGCAGACCAGACGTATCAACGCCGTGATGCTTACATGCGGACACTATGATGCTTCAGGAGAGTTTGCGTTTCATGTAGGGCTTCCCGGAAAGAGCGGTGTGGGAGGAGGCATCGTCGCTGTAGTACCGGGGCAAATGGGCATCTGCGTCTGGTCGCCAGCCCTCAACAAATACGGCAACTCGCATGCGGGAACACTAGCGCTTGAAAAGTTTGTCGAAAAAACCGGACTTTCCATTTTTTAAAGAAAATCATAAGTAAAAAACGATTATAATCACCGCCTAAATGTCCTAACGACACTTCATGTGGCCCGTTCGTCTAGCG
>CAZYZD010000037.1:0-19440 GCA_964651755.1 uncultured Sulfurospirillum sp.
TTTCTCAAAATGCATTGGCAAAAGCTTTAAAAGTTCCTCCAAGAAGGATAAATGAGATAGTTCACGGTAAAAGAGGCATAAGTGTTGATACGGCACTTAGATTGTCAAAATTTTTTGGAACTACTCCGGAGTTTTGGTTAAATCTTCAACTAAAATATGATCTTGAAACGGAAAAAGATAAAAAGATAGATATCATAAATAGTGAAGTTGAAAAATTTGTTGCTTAGATACAGCAGGCTCAGGTGATAACCAATAACCTTATTAGTACAAATAAATTGCACTAGCCAACACTTTCTCAGCCACACCCCACAACAATTCAAAAAGTTTTACTCTTTATGCTGTACAAAGTAAACTATATTTCAATATGAAATATTTTTTTGACCCTTTTTAAAAATAAGCTAAAATACCAAAAAAAGTAAAAAGGTGGTAAAATGGTATGAAGATAAAAGATAGAGTTGATCTTATCAGTAAAATGGCAGATATAACTTATAAAAAGATGGTAGTCCTACTTGCTGCTGTTGGTGGAAGTGGTAGTTATGCCATCAGACAAAATGGATTTTTGCAGGTAATATTATTGGCTATATTTGTGTTTTTTATTATCGGTGTTATAGTAAATTATCTAGAATTAAATAAAAATAAAAAAGATTTAGAGGAGATTGAACATGGATAGTGGATGGTTGTTTGTTATATCGATTGTTTTAGGTATAGTTCTTGGTTACTTTGCATACAAAAACAAGTGGAAGATTACAGAATTTTTCTGAAACATAGCCAATATACCACCAAAGAAAAATCCAAACTCTACAAACGCAAAAACCTCTTAAATAGCCTCCTAAGCATTTTATAGTAAAATCAAGCATGATTTTATCCGATTTAACGTATGAAGAGCGGTACAACACACTTGCCGAAGAAGAGGCGGAGATCTGGGAGCGGATTGAGGGTAACTACATCCGAAACTGGACGGAGGTTTTTGAAGAGAAAGCCGCGCGTTACGCCCAAAATGTCGTCATCTACGAGACCAAAAGCGGTGCTTCCTACACCTACAGAGAGCTTCATGAGGCTTCCGAAGCGGTGGCAAACTACATACGCGCGCATATCGCCGATAGTCGCATAGGGCTCTACTATGAGAACGCTTTTCTATTTTTAGCTGCACTGATCGGCATAAACAAAACGGGGCGTCTGGCGGTGCTTTTTAACACCAACGAACCGATGAAAAGGCTTCAGGAGATGGCTTCGCGCAGCGAGGTTACAACGGTACTCGGCGATCCTATCGAGGGTCTTAAGCACTACGATATTCACACCATGATCACCACCCCGACCCAAGCTCCCGTCCATATCGCCGATCTGCCGACTACCCTTGAAGACCCCGCTTTTGTGATCTTTACCAGCGGTACAAGCGGTCCGAGTAAACCGGCTCTCTTCAGCCATCGACGCATGATCGGTGCAGGTGTGGCGTGGTCGCTTCGCACCTTCATGAAAGAGGAGCACAACTGCTACATCACCCTACCCCTCTATCACGGCAACGCTTTGGCGGTAGCGTTTTCGGCGGTGGTGACGGCGGGTGCGTCGGCGACACTGCGTCCGAAGTTTTCGGTTAGTAATTTTTTTGACGATATAAAGCGGTTTGGCTGCACCCATATGGTCTATATCGGGGAGTTGTGGCGCTATCTGCTCAATCGTCATCCTCAAAAGGAGCAAACAACCCTGCATACCATCTTTGGCAACGGACTGCATGAAGAGCTTTGGCGGAAGGTGGTTTCACGCTACCATATCTCGCATGTAGTCGAACACTTCGGCGCGACGGAGATGCCCGCCTCAGCTCTGACAAACTGGATGGATGTTCCGGGATACTGCGGTTACATCCCACCCTCGCACCCCGACAACGAAGATATCAAACTCATCGACGAAAAAGGCGAAGAGGTTTTGCCGAACACCCCCGGTGAAGCGATCTTTCGTGTCCCAAACAACCGCTACCGCGGCTACCTCGATCCTGCATTGGACAAACCCAAAATCATGCTGCGAGATGGCTTGCAATGGTGGCGTTCTGGCGATCTGCTCAAACGAAACGAAGAGGGCTTTTTCACCTTTGTCGACCGTGTGGGAGACAGCTACCGTTTCAAAGGTGAAAATATCGCCTCCGCCGATGTCGAAAAGGTACTGATGGCAAGCGGACTCTTTGAAGAAGCGGTAGTCTACGGCATACGTTTTCCCGGCATTGAAGGTAAAATAGGGATGGCTTCACTCCTGCCAAAAACATCTGCGGATAAGAAAAAGCTAGGAGAACTTTTGCTGCATCTGCGAAACCATTTGGCTGATTATGCCCTGCCTTTTTTTCTGCGCATACAAGATAAAAAACACGCAACCACTTCGACGATGAAGATTCAAAAAAAAGCACTTTCGGAGGAAGGCATATCAAACTACCGGTCAGCACCTCATTTTATACTTCATGAAGGGAGATATCAGAAAATTGACGATACCCTTTTCAAAGCACTGCAAGAAGGAAAGATTATACCGGGGAGGGTTTCATGAAAGCAGAGAAACTGATCGTTGCTACCCGCCTTCATACAAGCAACGAAGCGATTCCTATCGATACGCAGAAACTCCAGAAGTGGTGTACTCAAGTACTGACTTACTGTGATGAGCTTATTTTGGTTGTAGACCATCGTTACTATATGAGTCTGCAGGAGATATTTACACAGTTTCAGGAAAAGGTTCGTGTTTTTCATATTCATCCGTGGATCAGTTTCACGCAGCCTTTAAATATGATTGTCGAAAAGGCACTTGCACAGGGTGCGACAAAACTGCTGTTTCAGAGTATTGAAGTTACACTGGAGAAAGAGGATGTCGCCAAACTTGCACTGCATTTGGACAAGGAGACACTGGTTGTTGGTGCGAAACTGCACCCCAAACATGGTGCCAAAAAAGGGAAACAACCGCTTAACGGATGGAATACGCCATGGAACACGCTGGCTCTTTGGGATTTGCAGAAGCTTGGTTTGACTGGGTTTCTCACTATCTCCAGCGGAAATATTGACACTATTGCGGGCGGTGTAGAAGAAGTTGCGGCTATCTCGCTGCTCCAGTACTTAAAACCCAAAACCATGCAGGCAAAACTTGTCGATCTGCCGACTGTACACTGGGATGCGACATGGGAGTGTGCACTGCGCACAAAATATCATGAAAGCAAGATGGCATCAAAAGGTGAGCGCGCTTTTAAGCAGTTACAGGTATTGCAGATCAAAGATGGGAAGGTAGTTGTATTATGATCGATGTATTGGTAGTGGGGATCGGTGAGTATGTTACAGGTCTGGCAAATGAACAGGCAGCGAAATCGGATAAAAGCCTGGGCGTCGTTGCACTGAGTCTCTTCGATATGCGCCAGCGCGGAGTGGTAAACAATATCTCTCTTGCAGGAAGAGATGCCCGGCGTTTTGAAGTTATTCGCACCCATTTCGATACAAACATGAAAGCACTCTACCCTGCTTTGGATATTTCATTTGAAGCTTTCCCCAAAAGCGGTTTTAACGAAAAAGCTTACCAAAAAGCACTCTCCGGTATGCCCAAAGGTTCGGCAGTGATGATTTTCACCCCGGACGATACCCATTTTAAGATTGCCAAAGATGCCCTGGAAGCGGGTATGCATGTACTAGTCGCCAAACCGCTGGTAAAAACCCTTGCCGAACACAAAGTACTTGCAGAGATTGCCGAAGAGAAAGAACTCTTTTTGATGCTGGAGGTACATAAACGTTTTGATCCTATCTATGCCGATGCCGTCGATCAGATACGCACTTTTGGAGAATTCAGCTATTTTAACGCATATATGAGCCAGCCCAAAAGCCAGCTGGAAACTTTCAAAGCGTGGGCGGGTATTTCAAGCGATATCAGTTACTACCTCAACGCACATCACATTGACCTGCTGGTCTGGGCACTGGAGGGAATCGCCAGACCGATCAGCGTCTATGCCGCTGCCTCTACAGGTGTCGGGGAGAAAGTTTTGGGGCGTGAGGTGGAAGATACAGTCACATTGACTGTCAAGTGGCAAAACAGCAAAAGCGGTTCGACAGGGGTGAGTATTCACACGGCATCATGGATCGCACCGCCTTCGGATGTTCACTCTCAACAGCGGTTTTTCTATATGGGGCATAACGGAGAGATCAATATCGATCAGGCACATCGCGGATATACTCTTTCAACAGATGCAAACGGCTTTAAAAGTGCCAATCCGCTTTTTATGAAATATACTCCCAGAGAGGGTAAATTTGCAGGTCAAAACGGTTACGGATACAAAAGTCTGGAACATTTTGTCATCAATGCGGCAAAATTGACAAATAAAAAGATAAATTTAGAAACTTTGAATAAAACCCTTCCAACCATTGCAAATACGAAGCTCACAACTGCTATTTTAGAGGCAGGATACCACAGTTTACGCAAAAATTGCGAAATTTTGCTCAAAAACCTTTGACAAAACAAAAAAAACCGCTATAATGTAGACGAAGAAAAATTATATTGAGTACACTTCGGTGTATTGCGTTACTACATTTGTTACTGCGTTAGACTGATAGGCTCCCCAATTTTGATTCAAGATTTTTTACAAAGGTACAACATATGGCAGATTTGCTTAATGGAACCGTTAAATGGTTCAACGACGAAAAAGGTTACGGTTTTATTCAACAAGAAAATGGTGGAGATGATGTATTTGTTCATTTTAGACAAGTAAATCATAACGGACCAGGACGTGTTTCTCTACAAGACGGACAACAAGTAACATTTGAAATTGGCGAAGGTCACAAAGGACCACAAGCTCAAAACGTAACGCCACTCTAATAGAACGCTTACAAATCGGGAGCCTAGCGCTCCCTTAAAACTTTTTACTCTTTTTACTCCCCTCTCAACCTCTTTGCAAAATCATTTTGAAATAATCCTTTTGGATCTTCATGATCGACAAATGCCCAGAATTTATCCCAGTTGGAATAATTTTTCTGAAAATCCTCTTTCGTGATACGAAACTGTTTACCCCAGTGCGGGCGACCGTTATGCTCCAGTAAGATTTGATCAACAAATGAAAAATAGCGAAAATACTCCGGCTGTTTCCTGAAAGGAAAATGGATTTTCGTTCCTATAAAACAGACATCTTCTCCTTGTGTCGGACTCATCCAGTAGTCATCTTTTTTCACAAAACGTACCTCTATCGGGGTATCGACATAGATATTTTTTCCCTCGATCATTGTAATGATTTTACGAAAAACTGTAAACGTATCTTCGATTTTAAAGGCATACTCCACAACATCCTGCTTCAGTACATGAGGTAGAAAAAATGCCCAGTGTGACGCATAGACACTGCGAGCCTCTTTTCCTTTCGGCGGTAGTAGCAACTTACTCATAAAACGGTTGATTTTAGGTACCAGTTTACGATTGAATGATGCTGCAAAAAGCAGAAGTTCATGTAAAAAGTTATTTACAACAACACCGATAATCCCGTAACTGTAAATCTTTTGCCACAGAGAACTTTCCGGTTTATTGGTTTTGTTTGCAAGCCAGACCATAAAGTTTCGGGTATGCGGTATCCAGATAAATTTAAAGTGTTTATATTCACGTAAAAGTGTTTCAAATTCTGTTTCGATCTCTTCAAGGGACATCTTTTTTTCAATAATTTCAAGCTTATAATAGGGTTCACACTGCAATGTAACACGGATGATAATCCCCAGCATCCCCAGCCCCACTGCATACGCCTTGAAGGATTCATCCTCTTTTGTGATAATCTTCTTTTCGCCTTTGGGAGTAATCACTTCCATAGAGAGTATGTCACTGACAAAAATACCATATTCCATACCGCTGCCGTGATATCCAGTAGAACATGCTCCTGCGATATTGTCAAAAACATTGGTTCCCAGATTTTTCAAAGAGAGTTTATATGGTTTTAACGCCTTTATCAAGGTAGGAATATCAATACCAGCCTGCATTGTGACTGTATGTTTTTGCCTGTCTATATGTTCGATGGCGTTAAACTTTTTCAATGAGACAATCACACCCTCTTCTCCTGCACAAAAGATGTCATTGTAAGAGTGGGCTTTACCGACTACTTTTAATCGGGTATGGTTTCGATCACAGATTTTGACCAGATCAATAATCTCCTCTTCACTCCGGGGATAGATAATATCTTTGGGTTTACAAAATGTCGTTCTTGCCCAGTTTTTAATTGTTTTCACTTTTCACTCCGTGAAGATATTCATCCCAGTAATCCCGTTTGGCTTTCTGGGAAACAAATTTGACATTTTTCACATCCACTTTATCTTTTTTCATTTCAAAAACAGCAGCAGTAAGTTTTCTCCCATATACACACCCGGTATCAATATCCATGGCATATTTACATACTTTCGGTTCCCCAAATGGGTGATGCCCTGCAACAATAAACCCTTCACTGCCATCATAAATTTCCGCCCAGAACTTGTAACGATTATCCTGATCACTCCAGGGAATAGGCTGTAACTCTTTATTTACATAACGGATCAGTGTGATCTCTTTTCTCTGGACTTCATCCAGCTTTTCCAGTTTCATGCCCGGTAAAATACCACCATGCAGTATTGTCAGGTTTTTGATTTTGATATAGTAGGGAAGTTCTTTCAGAAATTGATAGTCATCTTCCTGTAGACTCAGTACAGTGGCTATTTCAAAAGGTCTGAGTGTTTCAAGAAAGGAGAGACCCTCTTTTTTATATTTGCGGTAATGTTTTGCAGCTTTTGCTTCGTTATTCCCCACAATCACCGAGATATGGTGCTCCTGCATATATCTGATCATCGTATGTCCAAGATAAGGACCTTTGTTTAAAATATCTCCAACACTGATTTCAATATCGTTTTTTTGAATTTGCAGTTTTTCACGTAAGGCTTTTAATTCGTCGAGACATCCATGAATATCTCCATATACTATAACTCTTTTCATGTCCCGAAGTATACATGAAAAAGAGTAAAATTATCTTTTTTACTTGAAAAGTGCTGCGTGCGCATCTTGATTTTTAAATCTATTATATCTTGCAAGACACTCTTTTTTTTCTATTTGCAACTCTTCTGAATTTAAGTCTTCAAACTCAAAAGGCAACTTTTTCTTGTGTTCTATATATGCTACCAGCCTCTCTTCTGTATTCAGCACTTTTGCTTTGAAAAGCGTTTTATTCAACATCTCCTGCTCTATGTTTTCTTCATCATCGCGATATAAAATATAATCACGGCAAGTATAAAGCCTTAACAACGCTTTGTCAAGAGCCAAATGCTCTTCTACACTACTCTCTCTGGGCAGTGTGATAATCTGTTGTATCTTTCGTGCTGCTTCCATAAAAAGAGTTTTTTGAAAAGGATCTTTGCCAAATTTGGTTTCGATATAAGTCTCTACATCATCCCTGACCCCATTGTTATTGATATCTCTTCCCCGAAGGGTACTCTCTTTTTGTGTATCTAGTCTGATCAGAACTTCAAGATCATTCAGCCAATTCAGTTTCCTCTCAACCGGGTTATAATTTTGTGCAGAGAGTGTTGACAATAGAGAGAAAAATGTCACTATCAAGATCATCTTTTTCATGGAATAAATCCTTATTCTGATTTATTCCAGTATACATATATTTTTTACCTTATTCCAGAAAAACCACTCATAATGATCGAATAATAACATTTTTGTTACTTTTTTATGCACAAATGATATTTTATTTTACAAATATAGAATTTTTATTAAAGTTATCGGAGCTTGATTTTTGTTCTTTTCCCAAGTTTATACATTTTGGAAGCATACCCTTCATGAAATCCTTCTGCATCTTCGACGATAATATCCGCATGTTCCCACGCATAAGCGAAACTATAAGGTTTACCGTTTTCATTTGCCGAAGAGGAGTACATAAAAGTAAATTGTTCCAAAAATCTGCTGTGGCGGTGATCTGTTACAACACGAATCGCTTTTTTATTTGGAAAGAGAAAAGTTGTTCTTCTGCTGCGGCGCAGACTTTTTTTATATTTTTTAGGTGTACGTGCCAATTTTTTTTGCTTTTTAAAACTATCGACACATATTAAAAAAGGTTGCTTTGGGTCTCTTTTTTTTGCTTTGGCAAGAGCATCTTTATCCTGGGATAAAAACCCAACGGTTGTATCCGTTTGGGTTAAATAGACCAGATTCGGGTTCATGAAAGATAGTCTTGGATTGCCTCAGGATTTAATGATCCTCCTTTTATACGTACTGCCGCTATCGCATCGGCTGTTACCAGTGCAGCTGCAACAGTTGTCACATACGGAATCCCCAGTCTTAAGACACTTTGGCGGATCAGTCTGGCATCATTTTTGGTGGCAGTACTGTCACTGGAGTTGATTACCAGTGCAATCTCTTCATTTTTGATCATATCTGCAATATTCGGTCGTCCTTCTGAAATCTTCAAAACTTTTGAAGAAGGAATTCCCACCTCTTCAAGCGCTTTATGCGTACCCCCGGTTGCAACAATCGAAAAGCCTATATTGATAAATTTTTCGCCAAGTTCTTTGATGAATTTTTTATCTGTATCGGTTAAAGAGATAAAGACTGTCCCCTCTTTAGGCAGACGGTTATCACTTGCACACTGACTTTTCGCAAAAGAGAGTGCAAAGCTTTCACTGATACCCATCACTTCACCGGTAGATTTCATCTCCGGTCCGAGAATTAAATCTGCTCCTGCAAGCTTTTTAAACGGGAATACTGCCTCCTTGACTGATACATGCTCTTTGATACGAGGCTTGTAAACTTCTCCATCTTTATAGACTACTTTAAAGGTGTCATAAAAACTGAGAGCTTCTACGAGATCTCCCTGATACATCACTCTTGTTGCAACTTTTGCCAGCGGAACACCTGTCGCTTTGCTCACGAACGGAACAGTTCTACTTGCCCTTGGATTTACTTCGATCATGTAAATTTCATCTTGATAAACAGCGTACTGGATATTTAACAATCCTTTTACACCAAGTCCAAGTGCAATCTCTTTTGTCTTGATCTCAATCTCTTTCTGAAGTATTTCAGAAAGAGAGATAGGAGGCAATGAACAGGCACTGTCTCCGCTGTGAATACCCGCCTCTTCGATATGCTGCATAATTGCCCCGATATAGACATCTTTTCCGTCACAAATAGCATCAACATCGATCTCTATTGCATGATCCAGAAATTTATCTAAAAGTACAGGGGAATCGTTACTGACACTTACCGCCTCTTCCATATACTGATTTAGTTCATCATCACTATATACAATACGCATAGCACGACCACCCAGGACATAACTAGGTCTTACCAGTACGGGATATCCAATCTCCTGTGCTATTTTTAAAGCATCTTCTTTATTGGTTGCAGTAGCATTTGCGGGTTGTTTAACACCGATTTTCTGAATAAATTCCGAAAATTTTTCACGATCTTCGGCAAGATCAATCACTTCTGCTGAAGTACCGATAATCTTTGCCCCGATTCTTGTCAGGTCTCGTGAAAGTTTCAGTGGTGTCTGCCCGCCAAAATGTACAATAACACCATCCGGATTTTCCCGTTCTATCACTGTGCGTACACCTTCAAAGTTGATCGGTTCAAAATAGAGAATATCACTCGTATCGTAATCTGTCGAAACAGTTTCAGGATTACAGTTATACATAATTGATTTGATACCCATATCGTTCAGTGCAAACGCCGCATGTACACAACAGTAATCAAACTCTATTCCCTGCCCGATTCTATTTGGTCCTCCGCCAATGACCATAACTTTGGTCTCTTTCATGACATTCTCTTCTTTTTCGATGGCTGAGACAGGCGTTGTGGAGTAAAGATACGGTGTCAGTGCTTTAAATTCTGCTGCACACGTATCTACTTCATTGTACTCCAGTTTTATGCCTAGTTTCTGGCGGCTTTCATAAACATCATCTTCACTTACTCCTGTCAATTTAGCCAGCATTGCATCGGAAAAACCATAAGTTTTGGCATAACGCAATTTCTCTTTGTCTGAAAGAATATCTTTGTCGATCTCTTTTTCAAAAGCAACAATTTCTTCAATCTGATATAAAAACCACGGATCAACTTTACAAAATTCAAAAACATCTTCTACACTATATCCCCGTCTGAAAGCTTCTGCTATATAGAGAATTCTTTCTGCATTTGGTCTTCTGATCTCTTTTTGCAAAAAGGCATCATCCACATCCAGTTTTTCAAACCCGGTTAAATCTGTTTCAAGAGAGCAGAGTGCCTTTTGAACTGATTCTTTAAATGTTCTTCCAATTGCCATCGCTTCACCGACACTTTTCATAGATGTTGTCAGTGTAGAATCAGCTCCCGGAAACTTTTCAAATGTAAAACGCGGTACTTTTGTAACGATATAATCGATTACCGGTTCAAAACTGGCTGCCGTTCCGGTAATGTCATTGGTAATTTCATCCAGGGTATAGCCCACTGCGAGTAGTGTTGCCACTTTGGCTATCGGATATCCAGTCGCTTTGGATGCAAGGGCTGAAGAGCGGCTTACACGCGGATTCATCTCGATGACAGTCATACGTCCGTTTTTCGGATTGACAGCAAACTGGACATTACTTCCACCTGTATCGACACCGATTTCACGTAAAATCGCGAAAGAGGCATTACGCATATGCTGATACTCTTTGTCCGTCAGTGTTAGTGCAGGTGCAACAGTGATACTGTCTCCAGTATGTACACCCATCGGATCGAAGTTTTCTATGGAACAGACAATGATACAGTTATCCTCTTTGTCACGGATAACTTCCATTTCATACTCTTTCCAGCCAAGCAGAGATTCTTCAATCAAAATCTCATTGATCGGGCTGGCTTCCAATCCCAGTTGTGCAAGTTGTTTGTATTCATCGATGTTATATGCAACACCACTCCCTCCACCTGCAAGGGTAAATGAAGCACGAATGATCAGAGGAAAACCAATCTCTTCTGCTGCTTGCATCGCTTCATCCATATTGTAGGCGTATTTACTCTTTGGCAAATCCATACCAATTTTGATCATCGCCTCTTTAAACGCCTGTCTGTCTTCTCCCTTCTGAATCGCTTCCGGGTGAGCCCCTAAAAACTCCACACCATCCAGCATACCTTTTTCATACATTTTCATTGCAACATTAAGTGCAGTCTGACCACCCATTGTAGGCAGTATTGCATCTATCTTCTCTTTTTTAATAATTTCATAGATAACATCTTCATGAATTGGTTCTATATAGGTACGATCTGCAAATTCAGGATCTGTCATAATCGTAGCAGGATTGGAGTTGATTAAAACTACTGTATAACCAAGTTCCTTTAGTGTTTTTGCCGCCTGTGTACCTGAGTAGTCAAATTCACACGCTTGACCAATCACAATCGGACCTGAACCAATCAGTAATATTTTTTGTATATCTTCACGTTTTGGCATAGATTTCCTTGGGAAGTAAAATTGGGCTATTATATCAAAATACTACTTTAGAGCATCGCTTAAAAGTGTGCTATTTCGTTCGTTTATATCTACAGTGTGTACATCCACCGCATAGAAAAATTCAGGCTTGTTTAATTCAACATATGGCTTAACCAAAGCCATCTTATAAAGATTGGTTGTACGTATATGTACTACTTCTCCAACTTTGATACCTTCATAAAATATATTGTCATTTCCACTGGTAATTACTTCATCACCAATCTCAACATCAGCATACGAAGGAATATATTTTACTTTTAAAAAATCTTTATCACCAAAAATAACACCAAGATGTTTTTTTTCTCCAATTTCCACTGAGAAAATCATTTTTTTATTGCTAAGAAGCCTTGCAATAGGTTTGCCATCCTGCTCATCTACAATACCAGCGGCATAACCTTTATGTAGCAAGCCATAAATCTGGGAACGATCATAATCTGGAAAATCAAGCCACATTTTGCTGAAATCCCCCAGTTTGACAAAAGAAATACCTTGTACAAGAGTAAGATTTGGTTCATAAGTTTGTAATTCATTTTCCTCGAGGAAATGATTAAGTTTTGAAGCAAACGCTACTGAAAGTGCTGCATTTTTCTGACATACTTTCAACTCTTGCCGAAGTGCTTCTATCTGTTTTTTCTGATTAAAAAGCATATCTATCTGTTTAGTTATGCGATCTTTTGTTTTTAATATATTGGATTTTATCGCGAGAGGAATATGCAGGACTACTGTTCTGATTTTAGGACTAAAGTTAATTGAGATATATATAACAACACCTATCAGAACAGCAAGTAAAAACTTGTTTTTAATCATGTAATGAAATACTTTGAAGTAACTCAATCTCCTCTAGCATACGACCTGTACCTTTTGCAACTGCCAAAAGAGGCTCTTCTGAAACAAAAACCGGTAATTTAACAATTTTACTTAAATAACTATCCAACCCGCGAATAAGAGATCCTCCACCTGTCAATACAATACCGTTCTCCACGATATCTGAAGCAAGATCCGGCGGTACAACTTCCAAAATCTCTTTGACAGCAGCAGCTATATCTTTTAATGGCTCACCAATTGCTTCCCTTACTTCTTTACTTGCGATCTCTATGCTTTTTAAAAGACCTGTTACCTGATCACGTCCTTTGATTGTCATCTTCATCTCTTTGTCAGGGACAACGGCTGTACCTATTTCAATCTTTACCTCTTCTGCAGTTCTTTCACCAATCAAGAGATTAAATTTCTTTTTGACATAATCTACTATTGCCTGATCAAATTTGTCACCGCCAACCCTGATAGATTTACTTCGTACCAAACCGCCCAATGATATAACACCGATTTCTGTTGTACCACCACCGATATCAACCACCATATTTCCACGGGGATCCTGAATAGGAAGTCCAGCCCCTATTGCAGCTGCTTTGGGCTCTTCTACCAAGATAACATCACGCGCACCTGCATTCATTGCAGACTCTTTTACAGCTTTACGTTCTACTTGTGTCAAACCATAAGGTATACATATAATAACACGCGGACGAATAAAGTTATTTCTTGAGTGAGATTTCTGGATAAAATATTTGATCATTTTTTCAGTTACTTCAAAATCTGCAATGACCCCTTCTTTTAAAGGACGAATTGCTTCAATATCACCTGGAGTTTTTCCAAGCATCTCTTTGGCTTCCTTACCAACCGCTAAAAGTTTTTTCCGTCCGCCTTTACCTATTTGAACTGCAACAACAGAAGGTTCATTGATAACAATCCCTTTTCCTTTGACAAGCACAATTGTATTTGCTGTACCTAAATCGATACTCAAATCATTTGAAAACAGTCCTAAAATCTTACTCAATAACATTATGCACTCTTTTTTTGTGGTTTTTTATATATAGGCTTTGCCTCTTTGCTGATGACACCTTTAGTGATAATCACTTCATATCCAGCCAATTCCGGAAGTTCATACATGATATCCACCATGATCTCTTCCATAATGGTTCTCAAACCTCTAGCACCTGTTTTCCGTTTGAGTGCAAGTTCTGCAATCGCGAGAAGGGCTTCATCTTCGAACGTCAAAATAACATCGTCTATTGCAAAAAGTTTTTTATATTGTTTGACTATAGAGTTTTTTGGTTCCGTTAAAATCCTGACCATATCCTCTTTACTTAACTCTCTAAGTGTCGCTATAGAATGAAGTCTACCGATCAATTCAGGAATCAAACCAAAATGCACCAGATCATCCGGTTCCACCAGCGAAAGGAGATCTGCTTCCTCTTTTTTGCCCCGTTTATCCTGACCAAAACCAAGTACATTACTTCCAAGTCTTTTTTTAATAATATCTTCCAATCCATCAAATGCACCACCACAAATAAACATGATATTTGAAGTATCTATCTGTGCAAATTCCTGATTAGGATGTTTTCGTCCACCTTTTGGCGAAATATTGACCTGAGATCCTTCAATAATCTTCAAAAGTGCCTGCTGAACACCTTCACCGGATACATCCCGTGTAATAGAACGGTTCTCTCCAAGTCTTGCAATTTTATCTATCTCATCAATGAAAACAATACCCTGCTCTGCTTTTTTTATATCGTTATCCGCTACCTGAAGTAATCTTGTCAAGATATTTTCCACATCTTCACCAACATATCCTGCTTCTGTTAAACTTGTCGCATCTGCGATAGCAATAGGCACATCCAGAAACTTTGCAAGTGTCTGCGCCATCAAAGTTTTACCGCTTCCTGTCGGTCCGATAAAAAGTACATTTGACTTCTGAATCTCAGTATCATCTCCTGTAACTTTGTGCTGTTTGAAAATTCTTTTGTAATGGTTATAGACACTAACAGCAAATACTTTTTTTGCCTCATCCTGTCCGATGACATATTCATCCAGAACTTTTTTCAATTCTTTTGGTGTAAAAAGCTCCATATCCAACTCTATTTCGCTGTTTTCTTCACCTTCATCACCAAAAAATATTTTATATGCCGAGATAACACAGTTTTCACAGATATAGATGCCTTCTCCCGCCAGAAGCCTGTTATCAACACTCTCCGGGGCGTTACAAAAACTACATACTTTTTTTGACATTGATCTATTTCCTCTCATATGGTATTCCACGTTGCGTATTTAATATAAAATCGCATAATTGTTTTACTTTTTCATTATCTGTCTGGGCAAAAAGCAACTCAGCAGCCTCTTTTAATGCTCTTTTTCCTCTGAATATCTCTTTATAAGCACTGCTCAGTGCATTGATATCCTCTTTTTCAAATCTTCTTCGAAGTCCTACAATATTTAAACTTCTCACGGTAGCACGATTACCTTCAGCAAGACAGAAGGGTGGGATATCCTGGGTAACAGCACTCGCACCGCCAATCATTGCATGATCACCTATTCTGACAAACTGATGCACTGGCGTATGCCCTCCGATAACAACATTGTTACCAACTTCAACATGCCCTGCAAGTGCAGCATTATTTGCAAAAATATTATGATCTCCGATAATACAGTCATGTGCAACATGGGTATAAGCCATAAAAAGATTATGATCTCCAATAATCGTTACACCTTTATCATCTTCCGTACCGGGATTAAAAAATGTAAATTCTCTGATCGTATTATTTTTTCCAATCACAAGCTTTACATCACCGCCACGAAACTTCAAATCCTGAGGGATCGAGCCAATAGCGGCATTTTGAAATATTTTTGTATTTTCCCCAATTTCAGTATGCCCGTGAATCTGTGCACCCTGGGCAATCACAACACCCTCTGATAAAACCGCTTTTTCTGAAATAAATGCATATGGTCCGACAACCGCAGTTTCTGCAATTGTCGCACCCTTTTCCACAATAGCGGTTGGATGAATATTTGACATATTTATTTATCCACAATCATAGCTTTTAAATCGGCTTCTGTTGTTAATTTTCCATCAACATATGCTTCACCACGGAGCATCCAGATATTGCCCCGATGTTTTGTAACAGTCAATTTATACTCCAGACGATCGCCGGGGCGTACCGGTGCTCTGAATTTACAATTGTCTATGCTCATAAAATAGACTACTTTATTTTCTATATTTTCTTGATCTTCTTCACTCATACTTTTAAAAGCAAGAATACCACCTGCCTGTGCCATGCCTTCAACAATCATAACACCAGGATAAATCGGATGACCAGGGAAATGTCCCTGAAACACATTTTCACTAATCGATACATTTTTATAAGCATCAATAGACTTCCCCTCCTCAAGACCCACAACTCTATCAATCAGAAGAAAAGGGAACCTGTGGGGAAGAATTTTTTGAATTTCAACTACGTCCATCATAAGATATAACTCCAACTCTTAGAATGGATCAATTTTAGCTGAAAGTTGCTAAATGTTCTCTAACATCCTCGTAAATATGGGCATCCAGATAGAGTTGATAAGGTCGATTTAAATCAATATCTTCAAGTACTATAATGGGAGTAAGTGAATAATAATTATAAATAATTTTACTTTTTATCTTAACTTCTTCATCAAATTTCGGAGGGTTTTTGATAATATCTTGAATATTAGTATAATTTTTTCCAAGCAGTTTATTAAAATAATTAAGTGTAATAATCACTATATCTTCACGATTGGTAAAATAAATATCTTCTATTTTATCATTGATGCGAAATTTTGTAAATTTCCTCTTGAGTGTAGAATATGGTAAGAGATAAGAAGGAATCACTTCTCCTTCCCGTTTGACATACGCTCTTAGAAGTCTGTAATTCAGAAATTTTTCCCTGACAATTTTATATGAAATCCCTAATTCTTCCAACTCCATACGTTTTTCATACAGTGCAATTCGGTCTTCGATAGATTCTGGTTGTATCTGCCCAGAAACCGGAGAAAAAAGTTCATCTGCCAATCGTTGCTGCTGCTCCCGCTGCATTGTCAGAGCATAAAGGCAACCGCAATAATCCTGATGATAAAGTTTCTCCTTTTTTGCCATTGCAAATTGTTCCTGAGTACCTCCATTTTTACGAAAATCCGGTGCTATAAACTCTACCCCGTATTTCTCTTTTATCACTCGTCCTGCTTCTTTAAGCTGATCAAGAGATTTTTTGGGACTGGTTAATAAAGTAGTTGTTATAGAATTTTCACCTATCTCTGCTGCTTTCTTCGCTGTACTTTCAAGTCGGTTGTCAAAACAATAATCACAGCGTAACCCCTTTTCAGGTTCATTTTCCAATCCCCGTACAGCATCAATCCAACCTTCATAATCATACTCTCCTTCAATCAGGGGAATACCAAGTTTTTTACATGATCTCTGCACATCAAGAAGACGAAGTTTATATTCACTGTAAGGATGAATATTCGGATCATAAAAGTAGCCAGTTAGTTTTTCATCTGGATAGATTTCGTGCAGCTTTTGTAAAAAATAGTGGCTATCCACTGCACAGCAAATATGTACAAGCATCAGTTACTTTGCAACTCTTTCAACTTTTCCTTGACTGCTTCAACATGACCTTTTACTCTGACGTTGGTCCAGCCGGCAGCGATATTGCCATCGGGGTCAATAATATAGGTAGTTCTGACAACACCCATATACTCTCTGCCATAATTTTTTTTGAGTTTCCAGACATCATAAAGTTCACATACCTCTTTTTCCTCATCGGCAAGCAGTGTGATTTTCAACCCTTTTTTTTCGATAAAATTACGATGTTTTTTGGGACTGTCTGGACTAACTCCCAAAATCACAGCATCAAGTTCTTCAAAATCAGGCAATGCTTCGGTAAAATCACATGCTTCTGTTGTACAACCGGGTGTATTGTCTTTGGGGTAAAAGTAAAGTACAATCCATTTTCCTTTTAAATCTCTTAAACAAATCTCTGTCTCATCCTGATTTGGCAAACAAAAATCCGGTGCTTTTGTTCCTATTTCTAACATAATATTTCTCCCCTGTTATTAAAATTTTCGCTATTTTAGCATATTGTCAACTAATCTCTATCTCCATTATGATAATCTTTTTCCATATTTACGAAACATCCAAGTTTGTAACAGTGTGCGAAACAGAAAAAAGAGCAAAAAACTAAGCCAGAGTGACCATACAAAGTCAATTTTATTTGTCATATAAAAAAGTCCCAGAAAAAGTGCCGTAGACCATATTACCGCATCACGCATCGATTTTGAAGCTGTCATTCCAATAAATACACCATCCCAGATAAATGCTCCAAAACTTAAAACAGGCATCAACGCTACCCAAAACATAAACTGCATCGTCTTATCAATCAATATTTGCTGATTGGTATAAATTTCCAATATCATACGTCCACCAAAATAATAAGCTACAGCAAAAAGGAGTGACAATGCCCCTCCCCAGTAAAAACTGTATCGTACTGCTTTATAAAAAAGCTTCCAGTTTTTGGCTCCATAATACTTCCCCACCAAACTTTCTGCAGCATTGGCAAAACCATCAATGGCAAAAGACATCCAAATCATAAATTGAAGTAAAAGAATCATAACAGACAACATCAATTCACCGGCTTTGGCTGCCTGTGCATAAAAAAAAGCCAGTACAAAAGTCAATGCTACTGTACGGATAAAAATATTTTTATTGATATGCAAAAAAGAGAGGAAAGCTTCTCTGTAAAAAAGCTCTTTGCGTTCTATGTTTGTCAACTTTTCTCTGTAACGGTATAACAAAAGTAAAGCAAGTACAACTCCTCCATACTGGGCAATCAAAGTACCATATGCAGCACCCGACACTCCCATACCCATTACTTTTACAAAATAGATACTCAGTCCAAGATTTAAAAGATTGATAAAAATTGTTATCCATAACGGATAGTAGGCATTTTGTAATCCAAAATACCATCCCATCAAAGCATAAATCATGAAAATTGCAGGAGCTGTATAGATACGAATATAGAAATAATCACGTACCATCTTTTCATATTCAGGGGCAACATTCATCAGAAAAATAGCTGTATCGATAATAGGTTCTTGTAAAATTATCAACACAACACCAAGGACAAAAGCCAGCATGATGGCACGCAGCAACGTATACGTCAACGCTTTTGCATCTTTTTTCCCGTATGCCTGCGCACTCATACCTGTTGTGCCCATACGTAAAAAATTGAAGTTGCCATACAAAAAAGTAAAAATCATTGCAGCCACACCAAGTGCAGCCAAATGTGCAGGGGAGAGATGTCCCATTAAAATCGTATCAACGGATGATAATAACGGAACCGAAATATTGGAGAGAATATTGGGAATAGCTAACCTGAGTATCTCTTTGTTCATGAAAAAGAGATACTGGTTTCAAAAACTTTTTCCACTTTACCTTTAAAGAAAATATATCCCTCCTCCACTCTCAGAATCAACTCTTCTTTACTTGTAGGATATACTTTACAAACCTCATCTACTTTTTTTTCAAGATAAGCGCTGTAAAAACAAGCAGCCATCCCAGTTCCACAGGCAAGTGTCTCATCCTCAACACCCCGCTCATACGTACGTACATGCAGTGTTCTGTTTTCTGTATCTATTTTACAAAAATTGACATTTGCATTATGGGTATTGCGCATCTCTCGTGCAATCTCTTTGTTGTAGGCTTTTAGATCATCAACAAATGTGACAAGATGGGGTACTCCTGTATCTATTAATTGCCATTTGTGACCTCCGCCTATTATCATTTTATCCAAAATCACAGGTTTGGTAAGTTTCACTTCTGCTGCTTCTGCTTCAACACTTGCTTCTATGACTCCTGCAAGCGTTAAAAAACGCATCTGTTTACCGGCTAAACCATTTGTAACAGCATAATGCGCAGCTGCTCTGGAACCATTGCCGCACATCTCCGCATCACTGCCATCACTGTTATAAAACTCCCACTCAAAATCATACTCACCATGTGGAACCAGAACAATCAAACCATCTGCGCCCACCCCTTTTTGTCTATGACAAAGTTTTTGTGCAAGCGCATTTCTGGCTTCTTTTTTAAAAGTATGAAAAATAACAAAATCATTCCCGCTGGCATTGTATTTAGTTACTTGCATAGTCTCTCTTTT
>CAZYZD010000038.1:0-19082 GCA_964651755.1 uncultured Sulfurospirillum sp.
CACACGATCCTCAGGTAGGTGCTTTGGCAGATACTATCATCTCTATGCAAGATGGTAAAATTATTACTATTCAACACAACAATTCATTTCCTTCAGCAACATGAAATTCTTTTTATTTATTGCAACAATCTGGATTTTAACAGGATGTCATGGAGAAAACAATACACTTACTCAAGAAGATATTGAAAAACGTTATTTGATAGAATATCTTAAAAACGAAACATATTATTTTCCGGCAAAACAACATAGTAACGATCCCATTGTCTATTTACCTTTGCAACCCTTTGACTTCATTTTTACCGGTCATGATTTCAACAGTTCTCATGCAACATTCGCCTATGCTACCCCTGGACATTACACCCATATGTTAATGTATCTGGGAAAAGATGATGAAGGTTTTGCTTATGGTGTTGAGATAAATGTAAGCCCGGAAGATAAATACACAATCAATAGAAATGGTTTGCAAATTGACGGCAGATTATATGTCTATTGCCTTGGAAGTGATTTTGGACAAAGAGAATGTCCAAAAAATCTCTATCATAACGGTCTGCAAACATATGACTATATGTGGTCCAAACGATTGACTCCGCCACTACATCAAAAACTTTTGGAAAACCGCCCTGCAATTATTGAAACAATAAAAGAGGATCTCATCAATGCGTTTCCCGCACAATTACCATTTTATTTTAACTGGAATACGCTATTGATCAAAAAAATATCTCTCATAGATGATGGTCGTAAAAATGGGGCTGATTGTACTGCATATTTTACTTCTTTACTGGAAGAAAAAGCAAAAATTTGTCTGGAAAATATAAGAATGGATGCGGAGGAAATTGAATCCTACTATATCAACGATCCAATAGGACAACAGGCTAAAATACCTGAACAGTACAATTTCTTTTCCGATGGAGACCTTTACATAACATCCTTATTTACACAAAGAGGCTATTCTCTCATTAATACTTCTCGCCCAACAAATTGTGAAACACAAACTATTGTCAGTGGAATCCCTGTTCCGGATCGTCTGTTTCACAGTCCTGATCTTGAAAATATCACACCATACTAAACAAACCCTTTGCAGAACTTATGTTACAATTACATAATTAAAATAAATAGAGAGGAGGTCTCATGCACAAGGAATTTTGGGTTATCGAAAGCGGTGATACAGCCATCGTCGCTACTGCAATTCATGCAGGACATGAAGTCTCATCCCACCTGATAAAAAAAATGGCACTAAGTGATGCTGAACGCCTGAGAGAAGAGGATCCCTACACTGATCTTTTCACACAAGTAAGCGATAATCGCATTATCGTCAAACATTCACGTTTTGAAGTAGATATGAACCGTCCCAGAGATAAAGCAATCTATCAAAACCCTGAAGATGCCTGGGGCTTGACTGTATGGAAAAGTCCACTCTCTGAAGAGGAGATTGAAAAATCACTCGAAGCATATGATAAATTTTATGCAGCAGCAAAAAAATTTTTCAAAAATATATTACAACGACATCAAAATTTTATTGTTTTGGATATTCACTCTTACAATCACCATCGCAAAGGTCCCGACGCCCCTTTTGACAGTCCCCTCGAAAATCCTGAAATCATTATAGGCACAGAAACCAATAAAAATCCGGATAAATGGCGCAACCTGATCGACGAAGTAATCCAGACAATGCATAATTATAACTATTTTGGCAGACATCTTGATGTACGTGAAAATGTCAAATTCGGAGGTGGTCATTTTGCAGAGTGGATTCATGAAACATTTGTGCCCCATGCATGTGTTCTATCTATAGAATTTAAAAAATTCTTTATGGATGAGTGGACAGGTGAAGCAGATCAAAAACAGCTTGAAGAACTGCAAAAACTTTTACAAAATACAATACCAGTTCTTGAAAAACATTTAAAACTTCTTGGTAAAAAAGATGAATGAACTAACACATATTACCCAACCTTTTATAGAAAATATCTGCACAAAAATTCGCAGAAACGAGCCTGTACGTATAGATCTTCCAGTATGGGGAAGAATTCATATTGACAGACAACTTCCCTTTTTATGCTTATATAGAAAACCTGCCCATCGTGAAGACATCGGCACAGACAGACTGGTCATCTCTGAAGCTTCTTATATTCTTGCAGATGCCAGTCTCAGTACAAAAGGTCTGAAAGAATTGATCGATGCTATTGCACAAACCATGCGTGAAGAATTCGGAGCATTTCTCCTTCTGGAAGTATGGTCACGCTGTGAAGAAGAACAAAACCAGACTATCGAAGAACAACAACAGGAAGTATTTACGATTTATTCACATAAACGAGGTCTTCTTACTCCTGTAGTGGAAACACTGAAAAATCAGCTTCATCATCTTAAAATCAATCAAATACAGGCAGAGGCGAGAATCAAACATACTCATACTATTGCACCCTATAAGATGGAACCTGTTTTACAAACATCAGCCTTAGAAAAAGAAAATATCTTTATGATCGGACTTGCCGTTAAACCCCTTTATCATAACAGCAATGGTCATGAACTCTATCCTTTTGAACTCAACAAACTGAGAAAAGGCATTTCAAGAGCATTTAAAAAAACTTTTTTTCAATTTGTAAAAAGATATACTTCAACAGTACCGGTAGATTATCGGGAACTCGGACGCAGGGGAATCACAAAAACAGTTTTTAACATAGATAACGCTATTGCAAAAATCGAAGATAGTTTTGATTTTTTACTGCAAGTAAGTCCTGTCAATTCAAAAGAGGCATGGGAAACATTCAAGCAAAGCAACTATAAAACTGCTCCCCGTTTTTTTTATCGCCCCCGCCCATTTGATCCGGCTCTGATGAAACGGGAAATGTTTAAAATTCCACTTGAAAAGATAGAAGATCCTCTTCTTTATACACTGTTCCTGGAAAAAAGAGATGAAATAGACCGCAAACTGACGATGCTTAGTGACAGGGGAAGCATCAAATTTTTATATGGCAGTCTTCAGGTTTACGGAGCAGTAGAAGATTCTCTTTTACAAAAAGCCAAAGAAATTCTAAAAGCGCTCTCCAAACTTCCAAAAGTAAAAAAAGAGAGTGAGCAAGTCGATGCCGAAACATTTGCAAAAGCTGCAATGGAAGAGATTGCATACTATCAAAAAACAGATCCCAGTATCAATGCGAAAGTTGAACTTCGTGAAGACATCTCTTCCGGAGCCATGGTAAGTAATGGCAATTTTCTTATCTATAAATATTCACAATTTCCCAAAAATCGTATAGAACCTTTAATCCATCATGAAATAGGCACTCATATTCTTACTTACTTTAACGGTCTTTCCCAACCTTTCAAACAACTCCATACCGGATTGTGCGGATATGATGAGATGCAAGAAGGGATTGCGGTACTTTCAGAATATCTTTGCGGTGGTTTAACACGTAACAGAGTAAAAACACTCGCCGGAAGGGTAATAGCAGTTGACGCCATGATCAACGGAGCAACTTTTACCGAAACATTTCATCTGCTGAAAGAAGAGTATGCTTTTATGCCCAGAACTGCCTTTACCATCACGATGCGTGTTTACCGCGGCGGCGGATTGACAAAAGACGCAGTCTATCTTCGGGGGTTTTTAAATATATTTGATTATATTGCTTCAGGTGGTGCACTCGATTTGCTTTTTGTCGGAAAAATCGCAGCCAGTCATATTCCACTGGTAAAAGAATTATTGCTGAGAAAGGTACTTCATGAACCGCTTCTTTACCCTCGCTATCTGGAAACAGAAGAAGCCCGTGAACGTCTGGAAAAGATTAAAAACGGATATACTATACTCGACATCATCACAAAGGAGATGAAATGAAACTAGGAATTGTTCTCAATGACATTTACAATGAAACTCTGCCAAGTACTTCAATCAATATTGTTATTAAAGCCCTGCAAATGGGTCATGAACTTTTTATTACAGATGTAGGAGGTCTCGCATATGATCCCAATGATACAATCCATGCAAACGTAATAGCACTTCATAAACAAAGTTTTAAAGATGCAAAAAGCTGTCTGGATTATATTACTTCTGCAAAAGTACATAAAGATAGAATCACAGTAGAAGAACTTGATATTCTTTTATTACGAAACGATCCGGCTGCTGATTTTGATAAGCCATGGGCACAACATGCCGGTTTAATGTTCGGTCAACTGGCTGTCAAACATGATGTTATTGTTCTCAATGACCCAACCGGGCTTGCCAAATCACTCAATAAACTCTATTTTCAACAATTTCCCAAAATCATCCGACTCAATACATTGATATCAAAAACTTTTGAAGATATTCAGGATTTCTATTATAAAAACAATAAAAAGATCATCATTAAGCCCCTTCAGGGTTCCGGCGGTAGAAATGTTTTTCTGGTACAACCAGAAGATGAACCCAACATCAAACAAATGTGTGAAGCGGTAATGCGCGACGGTTATGTCATAGCTCAGGAATTTTTCCCTCCTGCTGCACAAGGCGATATTCGGCTTTTTATGCTAAACGGCAGACCATTGCAGGTTGACGGGAAGTATGCCGCATTAAAAAGAGTAAGCGGAGGTCATGATATACGCAATAATATTCATGCAGGAGGTCATGCAGAAGGAGTTGAAATTTCTGACAAGATTTTAGAACTTACAGAAATTGTCCGACCCAAATTGATTCAGGATGGTATTTTCTTCGCTGGTCTGGATATTGTGGAGGATAAACTACTGGAAGTCAATATTTTCAGTCCGGGAGGATTAAATATTGCCAGTAAATTTGCCAAAGTTGACTTTGTTACTGCTTTTGTTGAAGCACTTGAGAAAAAAGTCAACTATAAAAGATACTACAAACACAACTTTGACAATATCGAAATGAACACACTATAAAACTGCGAGTAAGAGCTGTAAAAAAGCTCTTACTCTTCGTCCAATTTTTGCATAAATTTGCCGCCCATAAACAGCGCTATACCATCAAATAAAAGACTGATACCGACAAAAATTCCTACCAGATAGAGTGAACTAAACGGCCATCCTACAATAAAAAGAACACCAAGGACAAAAGAGAGCAGTGCATTCAGCAACCAAATCCACCATCCTGCTGCCGGACGCATATTCATAGCCAAACCCAAACCTGCAAATGCATCTGTAAAAAAATAGATAGAAAAAAGCAAACCTAATGTTGCCGCTCCTCCAAGTGGTGAAAAAAGCATGTACAAAGATACCAAAATCAAAGCAAAACTTTTTAACCACCCCATCCAGTCACTGCGATCTGTCTGCCAGGTGAAAAAAGCCGCCGAAATACCGCCAAACAACAGTAGCCACGATACAAACACCACAGATGCCATCGTCATAAACGGCGGAAATGCAATCCCTGCTATTCCCAGTAATATAAATATAATACCTGCTATTTTGGCATTTTTGCCAAATTTTTTAAACATACTCTCTTCTACTGGTATTTTCCACATTTCATACTCCTTATATATGATTTTAAAACTACTATAGGTCATTATACACAAACACTATATTTATTTCTGCTACCTGGCAAACAAAATCCTTTCTTTAAGCTCACATTATTAACACTTGATTAATCAAGAAAATATACAATATAGTATAAATAATATTTAGTCATAAGGAGTAAACCATGAAAAAAATCATACTTTCATCACTTATCACATTATCACTAGGGGCAATTACCCTCTCAGCAGATAAAACTACCCAGCCGCAACCGCTAAATCCTTTTGAGGAGATACAAAAAATCCAGCAGGAAATGGATCAGATTTTTAATCGTTTACACCAAAGATTCCTTAACGATACAACTTTTTCAGGCTTTCATGACAGCTTTACCAAAAATCCGGCTGCCGATATAGTCGATAAAAAAGATCACTATCTCATAAAAGCCAATATTCCCGGAGCAGATGATAAAAGTATCAAAGTCACAACAAAAGATAATATTCTCAGAATTGAAGCAAATACCGTCAAAGAAGAGAAAGAGGAAAAAGATAACTACATCCGGCAGGAACGCTTTGTCGGTCAATTTGTAAAAATCCTGACACTTCCAAAAGATGCAAATGCAGACAAGCTCAAAACATCTTATAAAAACGGTGTTCTTACAATCACCATTCCTAAAAAAGATAAATAGCCAAAGATCCGGATTTTCCGGATCTGTTATCTCTGTGGGCTACTTTCATTCTCCTCTTTTTCCTGAAATTCCAAAAGCAGAATATTACGTAAAGATTTTGTGAAACTTTTGCTCAAATGCATATCGTTAATCGCAATTGTCAGCATCGTAGAAGAGACTACATTGTTTTTTGCTATATCACTTATCAGCATCATACTGTTGCGGTATGATTTTGCAATCTTGTGGTAAATCTCATTCATCTCTTTATATGCCTCTTTTTCGCCCAGAAACGCTTTGTCAAAAACTTGCACGCTTTGCAAAATCTGATAACGCAGATTTCGTAAGAAGTGAAGCTCTTCAGCTGTCTGAGCATCATAAAGTCTGTCAAGATCATGCAGCATATCCTTGATTGTTTTGGCAGCAGTCGCAAGATAGGTGACTTTTCTGGCTTGCCTGTTAAGTTTCTCCTGAAAGGAAGGATCGGTGCTCTGGGTTGCAACTTTTGTAATAAAACGAAGTATTTCTCCTTCAAGCAAACGAATTTTTGTATAGAGTCGATCATAGGAAAGATCAAAATTATCCTGGTATTCATTTAAAAGTTTCTCCACTGAAGTGAACTCTTTTAAAGCCTTTGCCGGTGGTATATTGATAGCCAAAAGCGCAAAACTTTCTACCTCTTTGGCAAGATGCACAATCTCTTTATCAAGTGCGTCATATGCTACATCGGGCAGCTGTATGGTAACATTGTGAATATATTCGGTAACGTGTTCCTGTTCTTTGGTAAATACTTTTTGCAAACCTTTTGTAAGCACTCCTATAAAAGGGTACCAAAGCAAAACACCCATTAGATTGAAAACAGTATGAAAGAGTGCTATTTGTATCACAGGGTCACTCTGAGGAAGTATATAAAGTACCCCATGCACCAGCGGTCGAAGCAATAAAAGAGCGACAATCCCTGTCGATACATTGAATAGAAAATGTGCCAGAGCAGTACGTTTTTTATCCGGTGTTCCACCGATTGCACCCAGAAATGCGGTAACAGTCGTTCCGATATTTGAACCGATAACAAACGATGCCGCTGCATCAAATCCAACCATATGGGCAAAAAGTGCACTTTGGATAATGGCAATAGATGCTGAACTTGACTGTATAACAGCGGTCAATCCAAAACCAATCAGCGCATACCAGTAAGGGTTTTCAAAGTGGTATTTTGAGATATCCAGTTGCGTACTAAAAGAGGTAAAACTCTCCTTCATACCCTCCAGCCCCAAAAAGATCAATCCAAATCCTACCATTGCCCCAAAATAGCTCTTCCATCTATGCCCGTCACCTGCAAGCACACCACCAAGTCCGCCTATTCCGATGAAAAGATAGGAGAGTAGTTTTATATCCATCTTAAAACCAATCAATCCCACAATCCATGCGGTAATCGTTGTTCCGATATTGCTTCCAAAAATAACGGCAATCCCACTCTCAAGAGTCATAATCTGTGCACCGATAAGAGAAAGTGCCATCAGTGTCACAACGGAAGAACTTTGGAAAAGTGCCGTTGCAAAAATACCGCTTAAAAGACTTTTAAAATGGGTATTGGTAGTTTGGCGTATCCATTGTTTAAATGCCCGCCCGGCAGCTGCTTTTATCTGAGATTCAAGATACAACATTCCAAAAAGAAAAAGTCCCAAACCGCTAAAAGCTTCTATCCAGATTGTAAATGTACCCACATATACCCTTTTTTCATATGCATATTACACTTATCATGATACCTTGATCTCAATTAGAATGAAATATTCAAATAATATACTAAAATTGGCACAAGTCATATCAGCCATAAAATATTTGGATTACTATGGAGTAAAGCAGTAGAAACAGGTGGTCTGGTAGTCGGAGATAAAATTAATATAGTTTAATTATAATATTATCAAAATGCAAAGGATACAAATCATGAAAACTATTTATTATATTTTAGCTTTTAGTCTGGTAATGTTCTTTATGAACGGGTGTGCAAAAGATAGTTTGCAAACGAAGCAAAACAGGGTCATGTTTCAAAGTGTACCTGTTGAAAAAGCAATTATTTTGCAAAAAGGTAAAGATGCACAATCTTGCGCAATCTGTGGTATGAATTTACCTAAATTTTACAAAACAAACCATGTTGCAACTACAAAAAATGGTCTCAAACAGTATTGTTCACTTCACTGTCTGGTACATGATAACGAAATCAATAAGACAGATCTATCCAATGTAAAAGTGGTCGATACCAATACCCTGCAATTTATCGATGCAATGAATGCTTATTATGTTGTGGGGAGCAGTAAACCTGCGACTATGAGTAAAACAAGTAAATATGCTTTTGCAACCAAAGAAGCTGCCGAAAAATTTGCCAAAGCAAACGGCGGTAAAGTTATGAAATTTTATGATGCTTACGATATAGCGATTAAAGATTTCACAAAACGATAATTTCTCATAAAAAAAGGGGGATATAAGCAATAGCTGATTATACCCCCCCTTTAAAATAACTTTCCAATTTTTTTAAACCCATACCAGTAAAGCACACTTCCAAGCACCACAACCCCTGTAAAATAAGGCCACAAATCTACAAAGGCTGTTCCTCTGAAAAAAATACTCTCACACCCTTCTATGTAATAGCGAAGCGGAGAAATCAAAACGTTTATTAAAGAGGAAACGTCACACAGCCGCTTCCTCTTGTAGATAAAAAATTATTTTAAAGTTTCAACATATTCCGATAAAACTTTTAAATCCTTATCGCTAAGATTTTTTACTTCCTCTTCCATAATAGGCGCCATCAAGCCGGTAATATTGCCATCCTGATACGCTTTTAATGTTGCATAGGTTTTATTTGCATCCCATCCCTGAATCACTTTTGATCCTCCAAGAGCAACATTTTCTGCACGCACACCATGACATGTCGCACACCTTTTAAAGAGTGTTACACCATCTTGCTGTACCTCTTTACCAAGTGTACTGATATAGGCAGCAACATTTTGAATATCTTCTTCTTTAAGCTTGCTAACCTCTTTTTGCATTACGCTTCCCATTAAACCGCCATAGGTACCCTTTTGGTAACCCTGAATTGCTTTTATAACACGCTCTTTATCCCAGCCCTGAATTTTTGCTGAATAACTAAGCGCATTTTTCTCACCTTTCTCTCCATGACAACCGGCACAGATTTGAAAAATATCTTTTCCTCTGGCAAGATTTGAAGCAGCACTTTCACACTGTTTACTCTTTTTAAAACCAGTAATATACGTAGCCAATATCTCAATATCTTTATCGCTCAAATCTGCTACCTGCTCTTCCATAATAGGTACCCTAAGTCCGGAAAACGCACCATCTCTGTAGCCTTTAAGTTTTTTTATCAAATCTTTTTTGGAACATTTTTGAATCACCTTTGATCCGCCCAGTGCCACATTTTCACCTTGCATTCCATGACAACCGGCACATCTTTTATAAAGTGCTGCACCGTCACGCTCTACTCTTTTTCCAAGCGTAGGAATATATGCAGCCAAAATCTCTATCTCCTCTTTGGTTAAGTTTTCTGCCTGCTTCTTCATTACACCTGTCATGAGACCACCATAAGTCCCCTCTCTGTAGCCGTATAAAGCTTTTTTTACCTGTTCAGGCTTCCAACCTTCTATTTTATCAGAATAGCCCAAAGCATTTTTCTCACCTTTCTCTCCATGACAGCCGGCACATGTTTTAAAAAGCTCCTGTGCTGACTCTGCTGCAAATGTTGTTTGAAAAGAGAATAGACACCCCAGAAAAAAAATCCCTATTTTTTTCATAATCCCACCTTATATTAATTTTAGAGCAGGATAATAACTTAATTGAGATAAAAAAAGTCTTAATTGAAAGAAGATAAATATAGTCTTATTAAGAAAAGCGCAAAATCTACACTTTTACACCTTCTAAAAAGAGCGTTAAAGCTTTTTGGCTCTGTGCTTGTAAATCTCCGCCAAAATGGAGCCAGTGCTCCACAAATCCCAGCAAAAAATTATGAAAAAGATAGGAAAGCTGCATAGGATTACCCGATTTGATCTGTCCGCTCTCTTCCAGTTTTTCAAAAAGTTCCGCCGTATAATCGTAAATAATCTGCGCAGGATTTTCACGGTTTTTACTGAGTTTGGTAAAAAAAAGCGGATCACCTGCAATGGGATCAAATATGAGCTTTGATTTGGAGCAGAAAGTCTCAAACTTTTTCTCCACAACAATTTGTAATCTGCGTTTGGTATCTTTCTCATCCCTGCTTGCTTGTAGTATCTCCTCATGAAGTGCTTTGATCTGATACTCTACATAGGCATAAAAAAGCGCATCTTTGGAATCAAAAAGCTTGTAAAGCGCACCTACTGACATTTCACATTTTTTAGCAAGCTCCGCCATCGTCACCGCTTCAAATCCCACCTCTTCAAAATATGCCCCTGCCTGTTCTAACACCAACTCTCGTTTAAGATCTTTGACCTTTTGTTTCATCAACTTTTTCATACGCTTATTTTAGAATAGAATTACTTAATTCAGAATCAATTTATAAAAAAGTGAATATAATTCACAAAGTTGAAATCCATTTAGGAGAACATATGAAAAAGAGAATCGGTTCGATTGTATTACTGCTTTTGGTAGCAGGTTTTGTCTATATGCTCTACGATTACCTCAGCTACCGTCACACCAATGCCGTCAGTGACGCAGCTTTTGTTAAAAGTGATGCGATCTATACCCTGGGATTTAAAGTCGGCGGAAAAATTGAAAAAATGAAATTTGTCGAAGGTGAAAGAGTTCATAAAAATAGTACTTTAGCTACTATCGATACCACCGATTTTATTTTGGAAAAAGAGAGAATACACCACTCCATTCTGGCACTTAAAGCCAACCTTGAATCCCTGCAACAAAAAAGAGAACGTATCTTTCAAGAGCTCGGTATCAAAACCGACATCTCAAAAAACAATATTGGGGTCAGTGATGAAAAGCTCCAGTCCCTTCACTATAAAATAAAAGCTGCCAAAGCGAAACTTGCCAAAGTAGCGAAAGATAAAAAGCGATTTGCAAAACTCTACCGACAAAAACTGATCTCAAAAACAGACTATGAAAAGCTCCAGACAGAGTATCAAACACTTTTAGATGAGATCAACAGTGCCCAAAAAGGACTAAACTCCTTTGCAAAATCAACCTACAACGTCAAATCTGCCTACAAAATCAGTGCGTTGGAACAAAACCGGATCAAAGAGCTGGATCTCTCAATCACAGCACTTACCGAACAAATCAAAGCAAACCAAAAAAGTTTGGAAGCCCTTGAGAAAAAGATCGACTATTGTCAACTTAAAAGCCCTATCGACGGGATTATCGCTAAAAAGTTTGTCAGCAACGGTCGTGTCGTCGCCAAAGGGACACCCATCTATTCCATCGTCGATCCCGATAACAAACATGTAGAAGTTCTGCTTTCTGAAAAGAAATTAAACGGTGTCAAAGCGGGAAATTCTGTTACCATTACCACCGAAGCATTGGATAAAAAGCCCCTTAAGGGCATTGTAGAGACAATTTTACCTACATCTGCCTCTACTTTCTCCCTTGTTCCCAGAGATATTGCCAGCGGCGAGTTTACCAAACTAGATCAGCGTTTTACTGTGCGTATTAAGTTTGAAGAACCACAGGATGTACTACAACATATTTATATCGGAATGGGTGCGACTGTGGCAATAGCGCGGAGTAATTAGATAATGGCTGACAAACATTCCCTGCCAAACCCCTGGGACATTACCCCTAAAGAGCGCGCTTTATTTACATTTATCGTTATGCTGGGCGCTTTTATGGCAATTTTAGACACAACGGTTGTGGATGTCATCGTACCTAAACTCACAGGTCCTCTCTCTTCTGATCTTTACGGGGTGCAGTGGATTATTACCTCTTATATGGTCTCTGCAGCCATTGCCCTTTTGGTGACAGAGTATCTTATCAAACGCTTTGGAGCAAAAGCAATCTTTATTCTTGGCGTAGTACTCTTTTCTGCCGCCTCATTTTTTTGTGGTATCTCCAACGATCTTGGTACGATTATCGTAGCACGTGTTATCCAGGGATTTGGCGAAGCACTCATAATGGTCACCAGCCATATCATGGTGTTTTCCTACTTTCCACCAAACAAACAGGGACTGGCAATGGGGATTTTCGCACTTGGTGTGAGTTTTGCCCCGGCTCTTGGTCCCACAGTCGGCGGCTATTTAACAGAGTATTACAACTGGCGTATGGTCTTTTTTATCAATGTTCCCATTGGTATTTTACTCTCTGTTGCAGCTTTGTTATACCTGCCCAAAGAGCGTATGTTTGAGAAACTCAACTTCAACTTTACAAGTTTTTTTCTTCTCTCTTTTGCAACCATCTCTCTTTTGATTATGCTCTCCAAAGGGCAACAGATGGGATGGTTTCACAGTGAACTGATAGGCACGCTCTTTTTTCTCTCCATTATCGGTTTTTTACTCTATGCACTAAATGAAATCAATGCAAAACATACGCTCATAGACTTCAGCCTTTTTAAAAATAGTGATTTTACCAACGGTATATTGATCTACTTTTTCATTCTCGGCTTTTCAATGTACCAATACTTTTACCTGCTTCCTGTCTATTATGAACATATCAAAATGCTCCCTACTATGGATGCGGGTATTGCTGTATTCGCCTTTGCCCTCTTTATCGGTATCTTTTCACCGCTGGCAGGAATTCTCAGCGATAAAATAGGAGCAAAAAAGACGGTAGCTATCGCAGCGGTGGTTTATATTATGGGTTCGATCACACTCCTGCCAACACTCAATTACTATACTCCGCTCACCCAGGCAATGCTTCTGACTATTCCTTTTGGTATCGGTATGGGAATGTTCTTTGCACCTGTAACAGTATTGCTTTTGCAGAGTGCACCCAAAGATAAAGGGGAACTTGCCATTGTACTGATGGACTATTTTCGTTTTGTGGGAGGGAGTTTCGGCACTGCTCTTGCCACCAACAATATGGAGTACTTCAAAGCAATGCATTTTCAAAATATGAGTGAAATTCAAAATTACGAATATATTAACGATTTTTTACATACTTTCATGAAGTATGCAGGTATTACGTGGGAACAAACCAAGGCAATTTTTGCCAATTATGAAACTTTCATGAGTTACAATTACGGCTTTTACAATACTTTCATGCATGCTGGATACTGGGGAATTTTAGGCTCTTTGTTTGTCGTGCTACTATTTATTATGAAACCAAAACCACATTTTGCAAAGGAGAGATAATGCAAAAACTATTTTTACTCTTACTACCTGGATTGCTCTTTTCAGAGAACTTTACCACACTCTTACAAAAAGCCGATAACAACCTCCTGCTCAAAGCAAAAGAGCAGGAAGTCATTGCCAAAGAATCCCTTCAAAAAGCAGCACAGGCAAACAATTATCCAACCCTCAGTGCCAAACTGACCGCTATCTACCTCAAAGATACACCCACAATGAACTTTAATCTTCCTTTCCCCGGCTTACCACCAAAAATGCAAGTGGGGAAAAAAGAAAATTATACTGGAGAAGTTGCCCTTATTTATCCCCTTTTCAGCGGTTTTGCCATCTCAAATCTCATCGAAAAAGCCAAACTGGAAACTGCAAAAGCCAAACTGGAAAAAGAGGATGCAAAACGCCGCCTCTATATGCAAATCTCCTCACTCTATGCAAATCTATATGCCCTGAAACATACCATTGCAGCTAATCAAAGTGCTTTGGAAGCAACCAAAAAATCACTCAAAAAAGCAAAGGGTTTTTTCAAAGCAGGTCTGCTCGCTCCTAGTGAATTGGAAAATATCAAAGCCAAAAAGTTTGAGATTGAGGCGGGTATGCAAACGTTAAAAAGTCAGCAAAAGGCACTGCAAAAAACACTCTCCTACCTTACTGACAGCACTGTAACGGCTATAGAAGATCTTCCAACTCTCGCCCTTCCCTCTTCACAGACACTCCTTGCAGATGCCCTGGAGAAAAGAGAAGATATCCGTGCTTTACAAAAACTTTTGGAGATAGATGAAAAAGATATCCAACTTGCAAAAAGTAATCGCTATCCAAGCCTCACACTCATCGGTGCACTTAAATCTCAGGGAGACAGTCTGCGTCTGAACGGCGACGGTTACACAAACCCCAATAAAAGTTATATCGGTGCTGCTGTGGAATACAAACTCTTTGACGGTTTCTCCACCAAACACCAGGTAGAAGCGGCAAAAGCTAAAAAACTTGGCAGAGTACTCTACTTCAAAGATTATCAAAAGCGTATCAAAACCACCCTGCAAAATGAAATCAATACCTTACAAGCACTAAAAGTACAGAAAGAGGCAAAACAAGCACAGTTAAAAGCACAGGAAAGTTACTACAAACTTACCAGAGGACGTTTCGAGAATCATCTTGTAAGTGCCGATGAACTCAGTCGTGCCATTGCTGCCTATGCAGTCTCAAAAGCTGAAGATAAAGCGATAGAAGCAAAGATCTTTAAACAGAAGTGTAAACTACTTTTGGAGAGTTCCCTGGAACTATTTAAAAAGCAAATCTTATATTAATTATTCATTTTATTTATATTTATATAAAATCATTCTCTTTTTTTTAAGTTTGATATAATTGTATTATATAATTATTATAAGGCTCAATAATGCCGAAATATTCGTGATCTTGTATTCGAAACCAAAATTTAAGTTATAAGACATTATAATTATGCTTTACATTTAATTAAAAATTAATGCCAAGGGATTGTTATGGAACATAAAGATTTAAAACAGATGGTTGGCTTGGTTGAATCCGAGCTTAAAAATCAAGGGCTTTCAAGAAGAGATGCAATTAAGCTGGCTGCTGTCGGTTCAAGTGCATTTCTGCTAAACCCAAGTGAAGCAAATGCTGCTACAGAAGCAAAAGCCAGCAGTGCAAAAGGAAAAATCCTTATTATAGGTGGAGGTCTTGCAGGTATGTCAACTGCGGCAAGACTGACACATCACCTGGATAATCCGGACATCACTGTGATTGAGCCGGGAGAACTTGCTACTTCTTATCAGCCGGGTCAAACACTTGTAGGTGCAGGTATATGGGAAAAAGATGCCGTAGTTTATAAAACAGCTGATTATGTACCAGACGGTGTTAAATGGGTAAAAGATAAAGCAGTAGAATTTGATCCTACCAACAATAAAGTCAAAACTGCCGGTGGAAAAGAGATTGATTATGATTTCATGATTATTGCGGCCGGATTGAAACTTGATTTTGCCAGAATCAAAGGTCTTGGTATCGAAGAGACTATCACTACAACAGGTGATCATACACCAGTTAGTAAAGTAATCGGTAAAAATGGTATCACTTCTATCTACTTTCAGCAAGGTTCAGAAGATACCTGGAAAGAGATGCAGAAATTTGTTGCCGATGCAAAAAGCGGTAAAAAAGTAAAAGGTATTTTTACGCACCCTAATACACCTATTAAATGCGGTGGTGCACCTAAAAAGATTATGTATCTAACAGATGCCAGACTTAGAGAAGCAGGTGCAAGAGAGAATGCAGATCTTACATTCTATCCAAATGGTAGTAAGATGTTTGGTGTGCCAGAGTACCATAATGCAATTGTCAAACAGTTTGAAAAAAGAGGCATGAAGTGGAACTACAGACACAACCTCACAGGAATTGATCTTGAGAAAAAAATCGCAACATTTGACAGACACTGGCAAGAAAAAGGTCCTTGGGACGAAGATCTGGAAGAATACTCAATTGTTCCAAGAGTTGAAAGCGTAGAAAAAGAGTTTGATTTTATCCATATTACACCTCCTATGATTGCACCTGAAGAGATTGGTAAATCTCCTGTTGGATCATCTAAAGGATGGGTACCTGTACATAAAGAGACTCTTCAACATGTAAAATATAAAAATATCTTTGCACTTGGTGATATTGCTGCCGTTCCTATGGGTAAAACAGGCGGTAGTGCAAGAAAACAATATAAAGTAGTTGTTGACAACCTCATCTCAGCAATGGAAGGCAAAGAACTTACAGCAAAATATGGTGGATATACAGTATGTCCTCTGATTACAAGTATCGGTACCGTTATGCTAGCTGAGTTTGACTGGAGTAAAAAGCCAACCCCTTCATTCCCACTTGATCCAACACAGGAAAGATATATCTGGTGGTTATTGAAAGTCTATGCACTTAAACCTATGACACAATACGGTATGCTTTCTGGTAGAGCATAATTTAGAGTAAAGGAAAAAGGAAAAATAATGAAAAAAACAAATATATTATTACTAACGGCAGCAGCCCTGTTTACATTTGCAGGTTGTACATCAAGTACACCGGATGCAGGTGAAAAGAAAAAATATAGTAAGACACCTGAAGAAGTTTATCAACAATCTTGTAAAAAATGTCACGGTGAACATGCAGAAGGAAATCCAAAGAAAAAAGCACCAGCACTTAATGACAGACAAGCTGGTGAGCTTGAGCTTGATCTTTATGATGTTAAAAATGGGGGTACCAACCAATCCTCTGGAACTGAACATGACATCATGGAGCACAACATGCAAAAACTACTACAAAAAGGATATGATTACGATCCTAAAGCAATGGCAGAATATATCGAAAAACACTTCTACAAAAAACCGGAATAATATTTAACCCTCTTAAAATTAGGCAGAATGGCGGTATATCGTCTATTCTGCTTAATTTAATCGTCAACTAGATTATGCTATACTTATTGTTATAATAAACGCTGATTATAGGAACAAAGAATGAACAAAAAGCCAGGTTATGTTTTTGTATGGCCAATCAGTACAAGAATCATTCACTGGTTGATGGCATTCTCCTTTACAGCTGCTTTTGTCACCTCTTTTCATGATCAGTATCTTCACAGCCATGTTGCTTTTGGTTTTATCTTTTTAACGATAATTATTTACAGAATTATTTGGGGAATTATCGGTCCACGATACGCCACCTTCAATACATTTAAATTGAAACCTTCTGAATTAAAATACTATTTCATCGAAAAAGTAAAAAACAGATGGCGTAAAATTCCGGCTGGTCACAATCCTGCTTCAAGCTGGTATACAGTATGGGCACTTTTTGTTGGAACCATTATTGTTATTTCGGGACTTTTACTTTATGGTGTAGAAGAAGCAAAAGGACCTTTCAGACATCTAAATGACAACTATGCACATTACATGTTTTTACTGGATAATATTCACAAGTATGCTTCTTACCTTTTTCTGTTCTGGGTAGTCTTACATATCAGCGGTGTCATGATAGAGCAGTTCTGGCATAAAACAGGCATGGTCTGGGCTATGATTACAGGCTATAAAAAGACAGAAGGAGAAGATACAACTGTCAGTAAAAAGTTGACAACTTTTGCTTTTCTTATGATTTTTATTGCAGTAGGGCTTTACTTTTTTATCGTCAGTAGTCATTATAACTTTTTAACTCTGCGAAAATTCACCAATATCTACTATGAAGAGGAACATCCTGTTTTTTATAAAGAATGCGGTGATTGTCACAAAAACTATCCTCCATTTCTATTGCCTGAAAAATCCTGGAAACGTATCATGGATGATCTTAGCAACCATTTCGGGGAAGAGATTACCGAAGCAAACATCACCAAAGCAGAACAGGAATCGATTAGAGAATTTCTTTATGAAAACAGTGCTGAGCACTCCACAAGAGAAGCTTCTATAAAAATCATGAAGTCACTTGGAAATCGCAGACCAAAAGCAATTACTAAAACACCTTACTGGCGTGAAACACATAAAAATATTCCAAGAAGTGCATATAAAGATAAAAAAATCAAAGATAAATCCAACTGTTTTGCCTGTCATAAAGATCTTGAACATGGTAATATGGATGATATGAATATTATCTACAAACAATAAAATAAATTTACATATATTTAAACTTAAAATTATCTTCAAATTTAATTTTTTTAGCAAATGACGGAAAAAGTAACTACCTTTTCTATATATTGCGCTAATTTTTGATTTAAATCAATTTTTACATAAGTATTTATGCTATAATCTATAAGATATGCTAATAATTAAGATACTTTTTATCCTAATTATTACGTTATCTATAATAATTATAAGGAGAAGTGCTTATGAAGGTTGAAGTATCAAGACGAAAATTCCTTCAAGGTAGTGTCGCTTTAACGATAGCTGGTGGAACATCCATCACTGCTACCAATCTTTTTTCAAATACCCACGAAAAAAGAGAAATTGAAGTCACTACCAAAACCGGTACAGGAGAAGCACAAGAGATTGCTACACTATGCGAAATGTGTGTCAATAAATGTGCTGCTATCGCCAGAGTAGAGGACGGGGTGGTTACCAAACTCAATCCAAACCCTATGTTTCCAAAATCAAGAAATATGTTATGCCCAAGAGGAAACGCAGGAATTCAGGCGCTCTATGATCCTGATCGGCTAAAACACCCTATGATTCGTATAGGTGAGAAAGGAGAGGGGAAATTTAAAAAAGTAACGTGGGAAGAAGCATATGAAGCAATTTTAAACGGTACTGACAAATTTCCCGGTATGGCAAAGATTCTGGATGAAGAGAAAGATAACAGATCTTCATTTCTTTTTTGTGCAGGTGAAGGTATGGCAGAACATACATTTAAAACATTTTTCTCAGCATTTGGTTCTTCCAACTGGCTTAACCATGCATCACTTTGTCTGCAAACTGTTGTATCCGGCTATGGTTTGACCATCGGTGCATATGCGACAGCCGATCTGGAAAATGCTGAGTATATTATTATGGCGGGTGCAAACAGAGCAGAAGCGATTGTTACACCAGATACAATGGATGGTTTCAAAAGAACAAAAGGAAGAGGTGCAAAACTTGTTTGTATTGATCCTCGTTTTACAAACACTGCAGCCAAAGCAGACAAATGGCTGGCAATCAAACCTGGTACTGACTTAGCATTTGTACTTGCACTGACATATGTAGTTCTGACAGAAGAACTCTATAACAAAA
>CAZYZD010000039.1:0-1212 GCA_964651755.1 uncultured Sulfurospirillum sp.
GCGGTCTGGCTCTATCTCAATCCTGCAGATCGACCGAGGTATTCTTTGCAGATGCTTAAAAGTATTTTAGAGACACAAACAGCAATTAAAAACTATTTTAAGCATAGTAAATTTACAGAAAAATTTCCAATCAGGTTTTTTGTATTGACTTCCCAGATAAAGGGTATCTATAACTATGGCGGAGCTTATTTCTCAAAAAGATGAACAAAGTTTACGTGAATATGCACATTTATGTATTGACAATGTCTATTCTCTTGCATTAAATCTTGAATTGCCGTTGACCACAATTACGCTGGTACAGGGAGATGCTCTTGGCGGTGGTTTTGAGTCAGCCTTATCTACATCTGTGCTGATTGCAGAAGAGGGTGTTAAGATGGGATTCCCTGAAATTAAGTTTAACATGTTTCCAGGCATGGGTGCGTATACTTTCCTGGCAAGATTTCAGGGGATGAGATTTGCAGAAGAGCTGATTAGCAGCGGCAAAATGTATACTTCAGAACAGATGCATCAATATGGAGTTGTAACACATTTGGCAAAGAAAGGTAAAGGTGTTGATGCTGTCAGGGAATATATGCGTAAGCAAAACCGCTGCCATCATGGTTTGCATGCGCTTCACAAAGTACAGCAAATTCACAATCCTCTCTCTTATGATGAGTTGATCCAAATTACAGATCTTTGGGTTGAAACAGCTTTAAATATATGCGATAAAGATTTAAAGATGATGCAAAAGATTGTAAACGCCCAAAATGGAAAAAAAATTAACTACAATAAAATACGTACACATTTTGACCGACGTATTCCAAAACATTCCATAACATTTCCTTTTACTGACTCTTTTGGCAATGTTGTAACACATGATCGCAGGAAAAATCCAGATAGACGTCAAAGCGCTTAATAAAATATTTTTATTTGTCGATATGTTGAATAGTGGCAATAAAAATAGATGGTGGATGGATGAAAAATAAAAAAGTATTACAGGACAGTGAATATTCTCAGGGAATAGCAAGAACAGTGTTGTCTTTTTTGGCATTTTTGTATATGTCAGTTGCTCATTACAGCGATCAAGATTTTTCTGTCTCTGCCATTGCTATTACCGGTTTATATTTTATATACTGCTTGTACAATTTGTATCAAGTAAGTATTAAGCCGGGTAAATATATCTGGAGGCGTGTTTTAAATCTTACAGCCGATATTGCGATACTGAGTTATGTT